>JBIQJS010000125.1:0-8522 GCA_044507405.1 Rubrivivax sp.
CCTCGATCACGTCGACGTCGGGCTTGTCCATCAGCTGCAGGAACTGCCGCGCGTACGCCGACAGGCTCTCCACATACCGCCGCTGGCCTTCCGCATACAGCGTGTCGAAGGCGAGGCTGGACTTGCCCGAGCCCGACAGACCCGTGATCACCACCAGCTGGTTGCGCGGGATGTCGAGGTCGATGTTCTTGAGGTTGTGCGTGCGGGCGCCGCGCACCCGCAGCATCGGCGCCTCGATGGACGCCTCGGGGGCCGGGGGCGGCGTGGAGCGTTTGGGGGCGGCGGGCATGGGCGAGCGTAGCGAAACGGAACATGATAGCCACGCGGCCCTGCGCGGCTGCTGACACCCCGACAGGCGCGGCGCTTAAGGCGCGGCCTGGTCGAGCGCGGCCTGCAGGGCCGATCGTTGCTCGGCGGAGAGCGGCACCTGCCAGGTGCTATGGCCGCGTGTCCAGCGCAGGCCGTGCTCGGTGAACTGCAGGGTGTGCTGCACCTGGCCTTCGCGCCGCAGCAGGATCGGTCGGCCGAGCGGTGTGCCAGCAGGTTCGCTTTCGGCGAGGGCCTGCCAACGCGTCCCCGTCGCGCCGTCCAGCGCCGCGAGCCAGTTCGCCAGCGCATCGTTCAGCGGCTGCGCCGGCGCCTCGCCACGCTGGAACGACCAGCGTGCGGGCTCGCGGGCGAGGGCGGCGCGCAGGCTCGTCAGGCTGCGAGAGGCCTCGCTTTCGCGTTGCGCGCGGGCCTCGTTGAGCTGGGCGCGGGCCAGCGCGCTACGGGGCGCTTCACCGGCCGCAAGCTCGCTCGCGGCGTCCGTTGCGCGTGCCCGCGACGCCGCCTCGCTGCGCAGACGTTGCTGCGCGGCGTGGGCCTGTGCTTCGTCGGCGACCTGATCTGCGGCGGGCGCAGGGGCCGGCGCTGCAGGCGGCGGCGCTGCGGCAGCCACCGGCTGGGCCGGGCGGGCCGGCGGGGGCGCGACCTCGCCAATGCGCGGGCGCTCGGCCGCGGCCGGCGGCTGGGGGCGTGCCTTGCGCTCCCTGGTGTCGCGGGGGGAGGGCGTGGCGGCGGTGGCGGGAGGGGTCGCCACGGCGGGCGGTGCAGCGGACGGTTCAGCTGCAGCCCGTTCAGGTGCGGCCGGTGAAGGTGCGGCCGGTGAAGGTGCAGCCGGTGCGGGGGCCGGCGTTGCGGCGGGCACCGGCGAGCGGGGCAGGGCTGCGTCCATCGGCTCGTCCCACCACATCAGGCCGACGAGCGTTGCGGCCATCACGCCGGCGAAGCCGGTGGCGACGGCGGGCCGGGCCAGCCAGTCCCACAGCCGCAAGGCCCAGCCGGGCGCGGCAAGCGCCGTCGATTGCGGATCGCCTGCCGTGGCGCGCGCCTCCCTGAGGATCCGCTCGCGCAGCGCGGCCGGCGCCTGCACGTCCGCATCGGGCGCATGCCGCAGGGCGGCGCGCAGGTGTTCGTCGCGCGGGTCGTCGTGCTTGCTCATCGCGCGGCCCCTTCGAGGGGTGCGAGGTAGGCCCCCATGCAGACGCGCAGCTTGCTCATCGCATAGCGCAGGCGTGTCTTCGCGGTCTCGAAGCCGACCTCGAGCGTGCGCGCCACCTCGGCGAGCGGCAGCTCGTCGTCGTGGTGCAGCAGGAAGGCGCTGCGCTGCGCGAGCGGCAGCTCGTCCAGGCAGTGCAGCAGGCGCTCGCCTGCGCGACGCCAGAAGGCGAGCTCCTCACCCAGCGGGGCGCCGCTTGCAGGTGCGGGCCATCGCGCCCAGGCCTCGCCCGCCTCGGGCTCCCAGGTGGTTTCGTCGTCCAGCGTCGTCGACACCTCGCGGCCGCTCTTGCGCCAGACGTCGATCGCGCGGTGGTGGGCGAGGGTGTAGAGCCAGGTCCGGAAGGTGGCGCCCTCCGGGGAAGTCCTGGGCGTCCACTGCGCGCGCGCATGGACCACCTTGAGCCAGGTGTCCTGGAAGACCTCGTCGGCCTGCGATGCGAGCGCGCCGCCCAGCACACGCCGCACGAATCGATAGAGGCCAGCCTGATGGCGCGCGTACAGGCGCTCGAAGGCCGCGGCATTGCCGGCCGCGTAGGCGCGCATCAGCTCGTCGTCGCTCGCATCGTGCATGGGCGTGGGAGTCTGCCTCATCCGGTGGTGACACGTGCGGTGGGTGCGAACGGGGTGAAACGCGGCGTCGAAAAAAATTTTCACCCCATCGCGCGGGCCGGTGCGTGTCAGTCCAGGTCAGCTTTCATGTTCCTCAAGGAGACCCGCATGACCCCACCCCGCCCGTCCCACCCGCGCCGCGCGCTCTGGCCTGCCGCGCTCACCACCCTGCTGCTCGTCGCCTGCGGCAGCACGTCGGCCCAGCGCGAGCCCTGGCCGCCGGTGTGGCAGGACGCGCCGTCCGTGGCGCAGGCCGACGACACGCCGCCCGCCTTCCACCCGCCCTCGGCCACGCACTGCCGCCGCCTGCCGGTGATGCGCGAGGTGCCGGGCAGCACCGGGCTGCAATCGCAGCGCGACATGCGCCGCCACCACGACGAGCGCGAGATGGCGCGCCGCGAACGCAGCGAGGCGCGCAGCGCAAGCGCTGCCGCCAGGATGCGCGCGCCCGCGGCCGTGGCCGAATCGGCGGCCGCCGACACGGCCGTCGGCGCAGCCGCACCGGTCTACGCACCCCCGCCGGGCGCGCCCACGCCCGAGGTGCAGCGCATGCGGCCGCACCCGGTCGTCACCGCCGGCATGGTGGACGACAACGCCGACTTCGGCGGCTACCTCGCCTACCGCGAGCGCCACGCCGGCCTGCCGGTGCGCGACCGCGACGTGCGCGAGCGCTACCTGCTCGAAGTGACGGATGCGAACGGCCACCCGGTGCACGACGCCGAGGTCGCGCTGCAGCGCCCGGGCGTCGCGCAGCCGGTGCTGTGGGCCCGCACCGACACCGCCGGCCGCGTGTGGCTGCATCCGCGCGCCGTGCTGCCGGCGCAGGCCGATGCACGCACGCTGGGCGTGGCGGTGCGCAAGGGCGGGCTGCAAAGCCGTGCCGTGCTGGTGCGTGGCCAGTCGAATGCGGTGCAGGTGCAGCTCGGCGCCGTCGCGCCGCAGCCGGTGCGCCTGGACCTCGTCTTCCTGATCGATGCCACCGGCTCCATGGGCGACGAGATCGCCAAGCTCAAGGCCTCGATGCGCGCGATCGCGCAGCAGCTCGCCGAGCTGCCCGCGCAGCCCGACATCTGCTGGGGCCTCGTGAGCTACCGCGACCGTGGCGATGCCTACCTCACGCGCACGCACGACTTCACCGACGACCTCACGGCCTTCCAGCGCCAGCTCGCCGGCGTGCAGGCCGCGGGCGGCGGCGACACGCCCGAGGCGCTCAACGAAGCGCTGCACGAAGCCGTGCATGGCTTGAGCTGGCGCGAGCAGGCGGCGCGCATGGTGGTGCTGGTGGCCGATGCCCCGCCGCACCTCGACTACGGCGGCTGCACGTCGGCCCCCGACACCGACGGTGTCAGCCCCCCGGCGGGGCAGCGGGCCGTCCTGGGGCGGCCCGGCGACTGCCCGCAGTACGACCGCGACATGCAGGCGGCGCTCGCCAAGGGCATCAAGCTCTTCGCCGTGGGCGCGAGCGGCCTCGACCCCGTGGGCGAGTACATCTACCGCCAGATGGCGCAGTACACGGCCGGGCGCTTCGTCTTCCTCACCTACCGCGACGCACACCACCCCGGCAGCGGCCCGGGCACGCAGACGCTGCACGACGTGCAGCAGTACTCGGTGCAGACGCTGGACCGGCTGGTGGTGCGGCTGGTGAGCGAGGAGCTCGCACGGCTGCGTCGTGGGTGAGGTCTCGCGCGCGGGCGTAGCATCTCCCGCCATGTCGACCCTGCACCGCCTTCGCCTCGGCGCCCTCGCGGCCAGCACGCTGCTGGCCGCCTGCGGCGGCGGGGTGTACCTGGAGTTCGGCGACTGGGACGACCTGCCGCCGGTGGTGGAGCTCGCGGCCTCGGCGAGCACGGCGCCGGCCGGTGGCGCGGTGCGGCTGGTGGCGGCTGCAGCCGACGAATACGGCATCGACCACGTGCGCTTCTACCGCTACGACGGCAACACCGCCGTGCTGCTGGGCACCGATGGGGCCGCGCCCTACGAGTGGACGCTCGTCGTGCCGGCCGACGGGCGCGGCTCGGTGAGCGTCTTCGCGCATGCCGTCGACGGCTCGGGCAACGGCGCCGACAGCAACCTCGTGTCCATCGGCATCACGCCGTGAAGACGGACGCTCAGTTCAGGTAGGGCCGCAGCACCTGCATCTGCGGCTTGTCGACGCCGCCCACCGGCTCGATGCTGAACATGTCGTGGCTCGACCAGGCGCCACCGACCCAGTACGTCCAGCCGGCCCACACGTCGCTGTGGGTCTTCATGTGGGCGAGCATGCCGGCCAGGGCCTGCTTGCAGGTGTCGTTGTTGGCGGCGGCGAATTCGCCCAGCAGGCCGCGCTTGCCGTGGGTGCGCAGCCAGTCGGTGAAGACCTGCAGGCGCTGCGCGCCGATGGTGCCGCTCACGCACACGCTGGAGGTGCCCGAGCTGTCGCTGTCGAGGTACTGGTGCACCTCGAAGACGAGGTTGTTGCCGCTGTCGCGGATGTCGAGCAGCGCCTGCGCGTTGGGCGTGCCGTACCAGTTGGCGGCCCAGCTGTAGGCGCCCGACCAGGCGTTGCCGGGCACGGCGATCGTCTGCGTCGCGCCGGTGGCGCGGATGCGGCGGATCGCCTCGTTGGCCGCGCCCACCCAGTTCTCGGTGGCCATGCCGTAGGGCTCGTTCATGAGGCCGAAGAGCACGCGCGGGTTGGACTTGAAGGCCGCGGCCATGCGCGCCCAGAAATCACCGAAGGCGGCATGCGGCACGCCGGCCGAGCCGATGGCCTGCTGGCGGTAGCGGCCGTAGTTGTGCGGATCGAGCATCACCGTCATGCCCCGGGCGGTCGCGCCGTTGACGAAGGCGGCGAGCCGGTCGAGCTCGGTCGCGTCCAGCGGTGCGTGGAGCGTGGGCTGCAGCCGCTCCCACAGGAAGGGCAGGCGGATCAGGTTCATGCCCCTGGACTGGTAGTAGTCCACCGCGCTCACGCTTGGATAGAAGTACTGGAAGCCGTAGCGGCCGGGCAGGGCGGTGCTGTTGAACTCCGCGCCCGAGAGGTTCACGCCGCGCCAGCGCAGGCCTTGCGGGCCCACGGCCGGCGTTTCGGTGGTGGTGCCGGCGGAGCTGTCGGGCGCCGGAGCCGCCGGCGAGGTGATCGGCGGCGTGACAGGGATCGCCGCATCGAGCGGGTCGGTGGACGTTTCGCCGCCCGCGCCACCGCCGCAGGCCACGAGCGCGAGTGCGGCCAGGCCCGGCAGGAGTGCTGCCGCCAAGCGGGTCGACCCACGGGTCGGAGACGGTCGCGTCGAAGGGGTGGAGAGGCGGGTGTCGGGTACTGCGTGGGCCATGTCGGAATTGTCGAAACGCAGGCCGTGCGCGTGGGGTGCGCCTGGTAAGAGGGCGTGCGTGCAGTCGTTCACGGCGCGTGTCGCGCACCGGGCATGCGTGCGGCCTGTTTCGAGGGGCGTTGTTGCGTGCGGTGACAGATCCGCGAAAGCGGGGTCTCTTCAGGCGATCAGAACTCCACCATGAGGTGCAGCACGTGCGAGCCGATCTTCTTTTCGACGCGCGGGATGTAGGCGATGCGTGGCGTGACGCCTCGCCAGGTGAAGAGCGAGACCGAGGGCACCAGCAGCGGCTGCACGGTGTGGAAGTAGCCCGTCACGCCGGCGGTCGTGATGTCGAACCGGCCGTACCGCCACGTGTAGCCCACGTAGATGCTGTCGCGACGGATGGAGTTGCGGTAGAAGCCCGCGGTCCAGCCGTCGGGGTGGCGCCAGTAGAGGCCGGGGTTGACGTTGTTGTAGGTCTTCTCGGGCGCGTGGTAGCTGGCCAGGTGCAGGCCGAAGGTGTGCTCCTGCGCCTGCGGGGTCGAGGCGGCGCTGGCCAGGGCAACTGCCAACAGGGCCAGGCGGAGGGGGCACGACATGACGATCTCGCAAGTGGAATGGCTCTCCCTGCTTTTCGATCGTCAGCGCCGGGCCTGTAGCGCCTGTTGCAACTCACCGCGCCCCGCAGTGCATATGTCACGGCGTGGGAGGTCCCCACTCAGGGTGGTTGCCCACTCGTGCGGGGAGGGGCGATCCTTATACTTCCGGTCACTAGTCACAGACCGTAACGGCGAGGCATTCAGGGATGGCGCGCAGACGCGACAAGAGCGAACAGACCCTCGCGGCCATCGTGGCCGCAGGCATGGACATCGCCGTGCACAAGGGGCTGCAGAGCGTGACGCTCAATGCGATCGCGCAGAAGCTCGGCATCAGCAAGAGCGGCGTGTTCGTGCGCGTGGGCTCGCTGGAGAGCCTGCAGATCCTCATCCTCGACGAGTACGAGCGCATCTTCGCGCTCACCGTCTTCATGCCCACGCTGTCGGAGCCGGCCGGCCTGCCGCGGCTCAATGCCATCGTGCACCGCTGGGTGCACCACGGCAACGAGCTCACCGCGCTCATCGCCTCGCACTACGCCGTCAACACCTTCGACGACGATCCCGACGCCCACCCCGATGCGCTGCGCACGCGACTCGTCAACGGCATGATGGCCTGGCGCCAGACGCTGGAGCGCACGGTGCAGCAGGCCATCGAGCGCGGCCACCTGCGCGCCGACACGGAGCCCGAGCAGATGGTGTTCGAGGTCTTCTCGCTGCTCACCGGCTTCCTGTACGACGCGCACGTGAAGCGCGACCCCCGATGCTTCGAGCGGGTGATGTCGGCCTACGGGCGGCTGCTGTCGACCTACCGCGCGTTCGACGCCAACGTGCAGTTCCACACCCACCCGAACCCGACGGCGCGCACCTAGTACGCGAAGTCCAGCAGCACGAGGATGGGCCACAGGAGCAGGCGCTCCACCGTGCCGTTGCGGCCGAAGTCGAGCGCGGCCCGGACTTCCGAATTCGCGATCGTCACGAGGATCAGGTCCTGCGGCAGCGTGATGAGCCACCGGCCATCGAGCGGCAGGCCGTTGATCGCGAAGCGCACCGAGCCGTCGGTCGTGACCGTGGCCGACCAGCTGCCGAACCAGCCGTCGTAGCGCATGGTCACGCGGCCGTCGCTGTCGTAGGTGGTCACGCCGCCGGTGGTGGTGGCGGTCTGCGTCCAGTCCACGTCGGTGAGCGCGAGGCGGCTCGGCCGGTTGTTGCGCAGGCTGCGCACGCTCATCGAGGTTGACTGCCAGCGGTCGGTGACGATGTGCGTGGTGCCCTGGGTCACCTCGGTGTGGGTGATGGTGGAGCTGCCTTCGAGCGTGATGGTGCGCTCAGGCAGGGCGACGACCACGTCGGCGTCGGTCGCGAGCACGTAGTTCTCGCCGCTCGCGCTGACGACGGTGAGCGCCAGGGTGCCGTTCGCCGAGGCGCTGTCGGAACTGCTGCGGCAGTTGACGAAATTGATGGTGTAGCGCTCGCCGGTGTCCGGCACGCCGTTGAAGAGGGTGGCCGGGTTGCCGGCCGAGGCGCTGAAGACCGCGTAGCCACCGCCGCCGCAGCTGGGCGAGCCGGCCACGCCGTTCACGCCGATCACGACGCGCGCCAAGCTCAGCGTGGCCGCCTGCGCCCGCGCACTGTCGCCCACCACGATCACGCCCGCCGCACTCGCCGCGCGCGCGAAGTCCTCCTGCGCATCGCCCCCCGAGCCGCCGTCGTCACCGCCTCCGCCGCAGCCGGCGACGAGCACCGCCGAGAGCACGGTGGCGAGGGCGGAGCGGGCGAAGGATCGGATGGCCATGACAGCACCTCGTGAGGGGGAGCGCGCAGTGTGCCCCGCCTGCGGGGCCCTCGCCAGCGCCGAGGCGTCAGGCGGTGTCGAGCACGCGCAGGATTTCGCGGCCGTAGGCTTCGAGCTTCTTGGCGCCCACGCCGCTGATCTGCGACAGGTCGTCGAGCGAACCCGGGTGCGTGCGCGCCATCTCCGCGAGCGTCGCGTCGTGGAAGATGACGTAGGCCGGCAGGCCGTGCTCCTTGGCCACCTCGGCGCGCCAGGCCTTGAGCGCGTTGAAGCGCTCGGTGCCCATCGCATCCAGCGGCACCGGCGGCGCCTTCTCCTTCGCACTGCGCGTGCTGCGCGAGGCCTTGCCGCGGCGCGGCGCCTCGCTCGGCTGGCGCAGCAGCAGCGTGACCTCGCCGCGCAGCACCGCCCGCGCGCTCGGCGTGAGCTCGAGCGTGTTGTATTCGCCCTCGGTGCGCAGGTGGCCGAGCGCGATCAGCTGGCGCAGCACGGCGCGCCATTGCTGCTCGCTCACGTCGGCGCCGATGCCGAAGGTGCTCAGCCGCTCGTGGTGGTGCTGCGTCACCTTGTCGGTGGTCTTGCCGCGCAGCACGTCGATGAGGTGGCCGGCGCCGAAGCGCTGGCCGCCATGCTGATGGAAGCGGTAGATGCACGACAGCGCCTTGCGCGCGGCCTCGGTGGCGTCCCAGG
>JBIQJS010000013.1:0-17901 GCA_044507405.1 Rubrivivax sp.
ACCACCGTCTTGCGCACGTCCAGCCGCTGCTTGAGCAGCCCCACGCCCAGATAGAAATCGGCGCTCTTCTGCTGGTCGGCCAGCACCTGCTCGTCGAGTGGGATCCAGCGTGTGGCGCGGCGCTCGAGTTGCAGGCGGGCCGCCTCCACCGGGATGCCGATGATGCGGGCGAGCGTCTCCGAGAAGCGGGGAGCGTTCCGGTACGACCAGGCCTGCGCGCGCTTCACGCGCTGGGCGAGGTCTTCCAGGGCCTCGCGCTTCTTCGCGAGCGCGGTGTCGGTGGCGGCGAGGAAGCTCAGGCCCGACCAGTGGCCGCGGCCGTTGACCAGCACGCGCGCATGGCCGGCCGTTTCGGCCAGCGCCGTGTAGGGCTCCCAGGTGGACCAGGCATCGAGCGAGCCCTGCGTCAGCGCGAGCTTGGCTTCGGCCGGCGGGATGAAGCGGATGTGCGCGTCCTCGGGCTTGAGGTTCGCCGAGGCGAGCGCCTTGAGTGCGATGAAGTGGCCGATGGAGCCGCGGTTGGTGCCGATGGAGCGCCCCTTGAGATCGGCCGCGGTCTTGAGCGGCGAATCGGGGCGCACCAGCACCGCGGTGCCGTAGGCATCGGAGCGGCTGGCGGCAAAGGCCTTGATGCGCGTGCCGGCCGCGATCGCAAAGAGCAGCGGCGCGTCGCCGATGGGGCCGAAGTCCACCGCCTCGGCGTTGAGCGCTTCGGCCAGCGGCGCCGCGGCGGGGAACTCGCTCCACTGGATGTCGTAGGGCTGCTGGCCCAGCTCGCCGGCGGCTTCGAGCAGCGCGCGCAGGTTGCCTTTCTGGTCGCCGGCCTTCAGGAGCAGGCGGCCTTGCGCGCGCACGGACGGGGTGTAGGGAACGGCCGCGAGCGTGGCGGCGGCCGCGGTGGTCGCCAGCATGCGGCGGCGGGCGGTGTCGATCGAGGTCATGGGTTGCGCTTTCGCAAGAGGATGGAGACGGCTCACGTTAGGGGTGAGCCTGCTTCACACGAACGAATATTTATCGCGATGTTTATGTTGCGTGCGCATGTGGGTGGCTTCGTTGCTCAGCGGCCGTGCCGCAGCCAGCGGCCACGCGGCACGGGCTCCGCGTCCATGCGGCGGATGAGCGTGTCGATCGGGTCTTCGCCTTGTGTCGAGGTGATGGGGGTGTCGGTGCGGCACACCAGGTCTTCGGCGCGCCAGCCGGCCTCGCCGGGGCGGCCGATGGCGCGTAGCCAGCCCTCGCGGTCGATGAGCAGCTGCACGCCGTCGAGGGCCGTGGTGCCGGCGACGAGCGCGATGAGCGAGCGCGCGGCGGCGGTGTCGGCCACGGCGCAGTCGTCGGCTTCGACCGGGCCGGCGCGCAGCAGCACGGTCTCGAAGCGCGGGTCGGGGCGCGGTGCAGGCTCGCGCTCGCCGGCCACCACGAGGCGCACGCGCTGGCCACGCAGCACGGAGAGCGGCCGCTCGCGGCCATCGCCACAGCGCAGCGTGAACCCCGGCGCGGCGATGGGGTAGGCCCAGCGGCCCTCGGTCTTCAGGCTCTCGCCGCTGGCCATCAGGCGCAGGGCGGCGATCACGGCCCAGGTCTGCGCGGGCGTGAGCACGTCGGCGTGAGCGGGCATGGTCTCGCGGCCATCGCGGGCGCGCAGGCCGTGGCGGAGGCGCCAGTACGTCTCGCCGTCGGCGCGGCGCCACAGCAGCGCGCCGGTCAGCCGCGGCGGCCACACGGGCAGTTGCGCGGCGTGCGGCGTCTCGCCACGGCCGTCCTCGCCGTGGCATTGCGCGCAGTGCTGCCGGTAGAGCGTGTGGCCTTCGGCGATCTGCGCGGCGGGCAGCGTCGCTGGCGCGGTGTGAAAGCTGCTCGGCACCGCGGGCTGCACCAGGAGCGCCAGGGCAGGCCACGGGGTCACGACGACCAGCGCGAAGGCCGCGCCGATCAGCGCCCCGCGGGCGCGCCGCCAGCGCCACGCGATCACGAGCAACAGCAGGGCCAGCGCAAGCGCACCGGCGGCCGTGACCACCTGCCGCGTGAGCGCCGCATCGATGGCGAGCGTCTCCACCGCCAGGCGCTGTGCCCACGGCCAGGCGGGCTGGCCATCGACGTGCGAGACGAGGCCGAGCGCATCGAGTGACCGCAGCAGCGCCGCCTGCGCCTCGTGCAGCCACTGCGGCACGGCCTGCAGGCCGCGCGGCGTGGTGCTCACCAGCTCGCGTCCAGCCCGAGGTGGCGCAGCGCCTCGTGCCGCAGCTCGGCGAGCGCCGGGTCGCCGCGGTGGCGCGGGTAGGGCAGGGGGTTGTGCAGCTCGGCCACGATGCGCGCCGGGCGGTCGCTCAGCACCACCACGCGCTGCGCCATGAAGAGCGCCTCTTCCACGTCGTGCGTGACGAGCAGGGCCGAGAAGCCGCTGCGCTGCCAGAGCGCGACGAGCTCGCTCTGCATGGTCAGCCGCGTGAGCGAATCGAGCTTGCCGAGCGGCTCGTCGAGCACCAGCAGGCTCGGGTCGTTGACGAGCGCGCGGGCGAGCGCCACGCGCTGCGCCATGCCGCCCGAGAGCTGGTGCGGGTAGGCCTCGGCGAAGTCGGCCAGGCCCACGAGCGCGAGCGCCTCGTCGACGCGGTGGCGCTGCGTCTTGAGCACGCCGCGCGCCTGCAGGCCGAGCGCCACGTTGTCGCGCACGGTGCGCCAGGGGTAGAGCGTTGGATCCTGGAAGACGACCACGCGCGAGGGGTCGGGCCGCGTGATGGCGGCGCCGTCCTGCGTGAGGCGGCCCTGCGCCGCGGGCTCCAGGCCGGCCACCAGCCGCAGCAGCGTGGACTTGCCGCAGCCGCTCGGCCCGAGCAGCGCGACGAACTCGCCGGGCTGCAGCTCGAGGTCGACGCTGTCGAGCACCGGCAGTGGGCCGGCCTTGAGCTCGAAGCGGTGGCTGACGCCCTGCACGGCGATGTGGGCGCCGCGCGCGGCGGATGTGGGTCGCTCCAGGGTGGCGGGGCTCACCATTTGACGGTCCCTTTCTGCCAGGTCAGCACGCGGTCGCGCACCGTGAAGAGCAGGGTGATGAGCCCCGAGCACAGGATCGCCATGAGGATGAGCGCGGCGTACATGTTTCCGTACGAGGCCCAGCCCTGCGCCCAGGTGAGGTACCAGCCCAGGCCCGACTTCACGCCCATCATCTCGGCCGTGACGAGGATGGAGAAGGCCGCGCCCAGCCCCATGAAGAGCCCGACGAAGACCTGCGGCAGCGCGGCCGGGATCGCCACGCGCAGCACCAGGAAGGCCTGCGAGGCGCCCAGCGTGCGCGCCACGTCGTAGTAGTTGCGGTTGACGCTCGCCACGCCCGACCACGTGAGCACCGCGACCGGGAAGCCGGTGGCCAGCGCGACCAGGAAGACGGCCGCCGCATGGCTCGACGGAAAGGCGAAGAAGGCGAGCGGCAGCAGCGCCGAGGCCGGCACCGGCCCGAGGAAGCGGATCACCGGGTGCACCCAGTAGCCGATCGCGCGCGACCAGCCGATGGACACGCCCACGAGAAAGCCCACCACGCCGCCCCAGGCCACGCCGGTCGTGAGCAGCTTGGCGGAATTCCAGGTGCTGTCGCCCAGGCGCTGCCAGTCGTCGAGGTAGACCTCGGCGAGCGCGGTGGGGGGCGCGAAGAAGGGCGTGGGCAGCCAGCCGGTCTTGGCGGTGAGCAGCTCCCAGAGGCCCAGGCCGATGCCGATCGCGACGAGCCACGGCCCCGCAGGCCGCAGGCGCCGCAGCACGGCATGCCCGGCTCGGCTTGCGTGGGGCGCGGCGAGCGCGATCGCAAGCCACAGCAGCGCGACGCCCGCGGCCACCCATCCCGCCTCGTCGGTGTAGGGCCAGCTGGTGAAGCCGTGTTCGACGTTGGGCCACAGCAGCGTCAGCGCGGCAGCGGCACCCCAGGCGAGCGCGGCCACCACGCCGGCCGACCAGAGGCGCTCGCGCGGTGTGGCGCGCGTGGCGCGGGCCGGTGTGGGCGATGTGGGCTCGACCGCCAGCGAGGGAGAGAGGACGGCACTCATGGCTCAGGCCAGCAGGTCGGCGAACACATGCCGCGCGAACTTCGTCGGGTCGGTGCTCGGCTTGAGCACGCCCACCGAGCGGAAGTCGCGTGCGTAGAACTCGATCTCCGCCAGCAGGTCGGTGCCCATGGGGTGATGCCGGTGCGTGAGCGTGCCCAGGAGCGCCCGCAGGTCGTCGGCCGGCACCTTGGGCGAGTGCTTGGAGAAGATCTTCGCCGACTCGTTGGGGTTGTCGGCCACGTAGTCGGAGGCCTGCACGATGGCTCGTGCGATGCCGGCCGCGACCGCGCGCTCCTTGCGCACGAGCTCGCCGCGTGCGCCCACGATGCAGCAGGTCTTGTCCTTGTACTCGCCGCTGAGGTTGGTGGCGATCTCGGTGTAGACGCCGGGGCTGCGCTTTTCCAGCAGGTAGAGATTCGGGTCGCCGTCGGCGATGGCCTGGATCTCGCCCTTGCTCACCGCCAGGCCCAGCAGGTCGGCCGGGTACTGGCGCCAGGTCACGTCGCGCTCGGGGTCGATCTTGTTCTTGGCGAGCAGGATGGAGAAGAAGTTCTTGCCCGGCGAGGCGAGGTCGGGCACGCCGATGGTCTTGCCCTTCAAGCTCTGCAGCGTGGTGGCGCCCGCAGCCTTGGCGCCGATCAGGCGCACGCAGCCGCCATGCGAGCTGCCGATGATCTTGACGTCGAAGCCCGACTCCAGCGGCTTGAGCCAGCGGTGGATCATGCCCACCGCCGCATCGGCCTTGGCCGTGGCGAGCGACTCCAGCAGCTGGTCGGTGGAGCCGGTGTAGTTGATGAGGTCCACCTGCAGGCCGTTGCGCTCGAAGTAGCCGAGCTCCTGCGCCACCACCACCGGCGAGAGGCAGAAGGCGTTGGCATT
This sequence comes from Rubrivivax sp., assembly GCA_044507405.1. Lineage (GTDB taxonomy): Bacteria > Pseudomonadota > Gammaproteobacteria > Burkholderiales > Burkholderiaceae_C > Rhizobacter. The sequence continues at coordinate 4,917 of JBIQJS010000013.1, forward strand.
CCACGCGAAGGTGACCTTGCGCGGCGCGGCGAGCGCGCCGCTCGTGACCACGGCGGCCGGGGCGAGGGCGGCCACGCCGGCAGCCTTGAGCAGGGTGCGGCGGGGGACGTGCGTGTTCTTGAAGAGGCTCATGGGGTCTCTTTAGATGGAGGTTGAGGTGGCTCAGGCAGCGCGGCGCTGCGACTGGCGCTGGGCGACGAGCTCACGCGTGCGCGGGAGCAGCTCGCGGCCGTAGTCGATGGCGTCTTCGAGCGGATCGAAGCCGCGGATCAGGAAGGTGGTGACGCCGAGGTCGTAGTAGTCGAGCAGCGCATCGGCCACCTGCTCGGGCGTGCCCACGAGCGCGGTGCTGTTGGAGCGCGCACCCGTCTCGCGGGCGATCTCGGTCCACAGGCGCTTGTCGACGCGGTGGCCCTTGTCGGCCGCGGCGAGCAGGCGGCGCGCGCCTTCGCTCTGCTGCGGTCCGCCGCGGCTGTAGCCCTGCGCGAGGCGCAGGCGCCTCGTCTCTTCCAGGATGCGCTCGGCGCGTGCCCAGGCTTTTTCTTCGGTGTCGGCCAGGATGGGGCGGAACGAGACCGAGAAGCGGATCTGCCGGCCGTGCTTGGCGGCTTCGACCCGCACGCGGCGGGTGAGGTCGGCCACCTGCTCCAGCGATTCGCCCCAGAGCGCATAGACGTCGGCATGGCGGCCGGCGACCGGCAGCGCCGCATCCGACGCGCCCCCGAAGAAGACCGGGATGTGCGGCTGCTGCACCGGCTTGACCTCGCTGTAGCCGGCCTCGAAGCGGTAGTGCCGGCCCTCGTGGTCGAAGGGCTCGCCGCTCGTCCACAGGCGGCGCAGCAGGCCCACGTATTCATCGGTGCGCTCGTAGCGCTGGTCGTGGTCGAGGTAGTCGCCGTCGCGGCGCTGCTCGGCGTCCGAGCCGCCCGAGATGATGTGCACCGCCAAGCGCCCGCCGGTGAACTGGTCGAGCGTGGCGAGCTCGCGCGCGGCGAGCGTGGGCGCAACGAAGCCCGGGCGGTGCGCGAGCAGGAAGTGGATGCGCTCGGTGTGCGCCGCGGCGTGCGCGATGGTGAGCTGCGCGCTCGGGCCGGTGGAGTGGTGCGGCACCAGGATGCGGTCGAAGCCGGCCTGCTCGTGCGCCTGCGCAAAGGCCTTGACGTAGTCCCGGTCGACCACAGGCCCATGGGGCGGGTGGATCTCCGACACCTTCTGCGACTGGATCATGCCGACGAATTCAATGCTCATGGAGGCCCCTGCGTGTGATGAAGAAGAAGGCCTGAACGCTAGGGGGTGTGAATGCGTCGCACAAATAATCAAATCGACTTTCCATGTGCAGATTGCATGATTCACAGCGAGGTCATGCGCTCGCACACTGCGGCGATGACTGCATTGCCCCAACGCCATTCGAACGTCACCGCGCTTGCGCGCACCGCGCTCGCAGACGACGCCCGGCTCGCCGACCGGCTGGCCACGCTCACCGGGCGCTTCGCCTCGCGTGCCGGGGCGCTCGACCGCAGCGGCGCATTTCCACACGAGAACCTGGCCGACCTGCAGGCCGAGCGCCTGATCGGCGCGGTGGTGCCGCGCGAGGCTGGCGGCGGCGGCGCCTCGCTCGCCGTGGCACGGCGCATCGTGGGCGAGGTGGGCCGTGCCGAGCCGGCCACCGCGCTCGTGCTCACCATGAGCTACCTCGTGCAGCGCTCGCTGGCGCGGGCCGACAACCGCTGGCCCGCCGAGCTGCGCGAGCGGGTGTGGCGCACGGCGGTGGAAGAAGGCGCGCTCGCCAACTCACTGCGCGTCGAGCCGCAGCTCGGGTCACCCGCGCGCGGCGGCCTGCCGGGCACCGTGGCGCGGCGCACGGGCGATGGCTGGCGCCTCTCGGGCCACAAGCTCTACACGACCGGCATCCCGGCGTTGCGCTGGCTGCTGGTCTGGGGCCGCAGCGACGAGCCCGAGCCGCGCGTCGGTGTCTTCCTCGTGCCGCGCGAGGCGCCGGGCATCCGTGTCATCGAGAGCTGGGATCACCTGGGCCTGCGCGCGAGTGGCAGCCACGAGGTGGTGTTCGAGGACGTGCCGCTGCCGCTCTCGCACGCGGTGGACCTGCGCGCGCCGCACGAATGGGCCGGCGGGCCGGACGCCGACCAGCACGCCTGGATGTCGGTGCTGCTGGGCGCGCTCTACGACGGCGTGGCGCGCGCGGCGCGGCACTGGCTGCTGGGCTTCCTGAACGAGCGCGCGCCGGGCAGCCTGGGCGCGCCGCTCGCCACGCTGCCGCGCGTGCAGCACGCGGTGGGCGAGATCGAGGTGCTGCTCGCGAGCAACGAGGCGCTGCTCGACCGCCTGGTGGCGGCCACCGATGCCGGCCGCGTGCCCCCGGTCAACGAGAGCAGCATCGTCAAGCACCTGGTGGGCCGGCAGGCCATCCAGGCGGTGGAACTCGCCCTGCAGCTGAGCGGCAACCACGGCCTCTCGCGGCGCAACCCGCTGGAGCGCCACCACCGCGACGTGCTGTGCGCGCGCATCCACACGCCGCAGGACGACAGCGTGCTCGCGGCGGCCGGCCAGGCGGCGCTGCGCGCGCACGCGCCGTCATGAGGCCGGCGTCGTCAGGCGCGGCGGCGTTTCGCGGCCGGCTGCAGCGCCTGCACCACGTGCTCGGCAAAGCGCTCGATCGGCCCGGCGAGCCGGCCGGGCTGCAGGCCGTGCAGCAGCCAGAGCGTGAGGCGGGGCTTGAAGTCGGACACCGGCACGACGGCGAGCCGCTCGCGGTGCGCACTGCGTTCCAGCAGGGGCAGCGGCACCAGGCCCAGGCCCTGGCCGCGCGCCACGAGATCCAGCTGCAGCTCGCGGCTGTTGGTGTCCAGGCGCACGCGCAACGGCAGGCCTTGCGCCGAGAGTGCGCGCCGCAGCCCGGCCCGGAAGCCGCAGCCATCGGGGTTGAGGATCCACCCGCGCTCGTGCAGGCCGGCCAGGCGGTGGCTGCGGCGCAGCGGCTCGTTCGCGGCAGCCACGACCACGAGCGTGGTGCTGTCCAGCCGCCGGCCGTCGACCTTCCTGGGCAGCACGGCTTCTTCGGGCAGCCAGGTGATGGCGGCATCGAGCTCGTCGTCGGCGATGCGCTCCAGCAGCTGGCCGCCCCAGCCGGTGATGAGCTGCGTCTGCAGTTCGGGGTAGGGCGTGGCGAGCGCGGTGAGCAGGCCGGGCAGGGCGAGCTCGCCGATGCCTTGCGTCACGCCCAGGCGCAGGTCGCCGCTCGGCTCGGCGTCGCTTGCCACGAGCTCGTGCAGGCGGTCCATCTCGTCGAGCACGGCGCGGCACTGGTCGTAGACCATGCGGCCGGTGGCACTCGGCTTGGGCGGCTTGGTGTTACGGTCGAGGAGCTCGACGCCGAGCGACTCTTCCAGGCTCTGCACGCGCCGGCTGATGGCCGGCTGGGTGAGGCCGAGGTCCTTGGCGGCCTGGCTGACCGACTGCGCCTTGACCACGGCGACGTAGGCCACGATGTCTTCCAGTTTCATGCGGGAGTCGAATGATGAGTGAAGCCAGTATGCGCGAGCATAACGACGCCACGGCCACGCCCGCGGCGCTGCAGTCGCTGATCGAACGGCTGGACGGCTGGCTGCGCGAGGGGCTCGCCGAGTCGGCGCTCGTGGAGGCGCTGCGCCCGGCACTGGCCGAACTCGTCTCTCACGACGACTGGCTGCCGGCCTCGCACGCGAAACCGGGCCCCGACCGCTATCGCCAGTACCCGCTGCACGTGGACCCCGCGGGGCGCTTTTCCATCGTCTCCTTCGTCTGGGGGCCGGGCCAGGCCACGCCCATCCACGACCACACGGTGTGGGGGCTGATCGGCATGCTGCGCGGCGCGGAGGTGTCGCAGGGCTATCGCTTTGCCGGTCCGCAGAAGCTCGTGCCTGCGGGAGCGCCGGTGCGGCTGGTGCCGGGGCAGGTGGAGCACGTCTCGCCGCGCGTGGGCGACATCCACCGCGTGACCAACGCCCACGACGACCGGGTCTCGATCAGCATCCACATCTACGGCGGCGACATCGGCCGCATCGAACGATCCACCTACGACGAAGACGGCGCGCCGCGGCGTTTCGTCTCCGGCTACTCGCCGCTGGAATGACACACATGACACAAGACAACCTCCCCACCCGCACCCCCGCCGACGTGCGCGCCGCGCTGCTCGCGCGCGAGGAGATCGCGCTCCTCGACGTGCGCGAGGAAGACCCTTACGCGCAGGCGCATCCGCTGTGGGCGGCGAACTTCTCCGCCTCCAGGCTGGAGATCGAGGCCTGGGGCCGCCTGCCACGGCGCACGGTGCCCATCGTGGTCTACGACGATGGGGAAGGGCTGGCCGAGCCGGCGGCGCGGCGCCTGCGCGCGCTCGGCTACGAGCACGTGAGCCTGCTCGCGGGTGGGCTGCAGGCCTGGCGAGACGCGGGCTACGAGCTCTTTCGCGACGTGAACGTGCCCAGCAAGTCCTTCGGCGAACTGGTGGAGTCGCGCTGCCACACGCCATCCTTCAGTGCGCCCGAGGTGCAGGCGCTGCTGGAGGCGCGCGCCAACGTGGTGGTGCTGGATGCACGCCGCTACGACGAGTACCACACCATGAGCATTCCCGGCGGCGTGAGCGTGCCGGGCGGCGAGCTGGTGCGCCGCGTGCGCGACCTCGCGCCCGATCCGGCCACGCAGGTGATCGTCAACTGCGCGGGCCGCACGCGCAGCATCATCGGCACGCAGTCGCTCATCAACGCGGGCATCCCCAACCCGGTGGCGGCCCTGCGCAACGGCACCATCGGTTGGACGCTGGCCGGCCAGCAGCTCGCCCACGGCCAGCAGCGCCGCCATGAAGAGGTGCCGGCCGGTGACCTGACCGCCGCCCGCGAGGCCGCGGCCGACGTGGCGCGCCGCGCCGGCGCGCGCCGCATCGACGAGGCGCAGCTGCGCGACTGGGTGGCCGATGTGCAGCGCACCACCTACCGCTTCGACGTGCGCGGTGCCGACGAGTACGCGCGTGGCCACCGGCCCGGGTTCCGGCACGCACCCGGCGGGCAGCTGGTGCAGGAGACCGACCACCAGGCGCCCGTGCGTGGCGCGCGCATCGTGCTCACCGACGACGACGGCGTGCGCGCGCACATGGCTGCTTCCTGGCTGGCGCAGATGGGCTGGGAGGTCGCGGTGCTGCCGCATGAGGCGGCGGCGTACACCGAGACGGGGCCGGACCGGGCGCCGCAGCCCACGCCGCCGGAGGTCGCGTCCGTCTTGCCGGCCGATCTGGCGCGCTGGCAGCAGGAACTGGGCGACGACCTCGCCGTGGTCAACCTCACCGCCAGTGCCAACCACGTGGCCGGCCACATCCCCGGCGCGTGGTGGACGACGCGGGCGCGTCTTGCCTCGCTGCTCGCGACCACGCTCGCGGCACAGAAGCGCGTGGTGCTCACCTGCGGCAGCAGCCTGCTCGCGCGCTTTGCCGCGGGCGACGTGGCGCAGGCGCTGGCCGCGCAAGGCCGCGAGCTCTACGTGCTGGAAGGCGGCAACGCCGCGTGGGCCGCCGCCGGCCTGCCGCAATCGAAAGGCGAAGAGCGCCTCGCCGCACCGCGCGACGACCGCTACCGCCGCCCCTACGAAGGCACCGACAACCCGCGCTCGGCCATGCAGGCCTACCTTGATTGGGAGTTCGGCCTGATCGCGCAACTGGAGCGCGACGGCACGCACTTCTTCAAGGTGCTGACGCCGGTTTAATCGACCTCGATGCAGAACTCCTCGTCCGGGACCAGGCAGGTGCTGTCGGTCTCGGCGCTGCCGACCGACAGGCCACGGGTCACGAGCCTGCTGGTGGCCAGCCGGTTGGCCTCGGCCGTGGGCAGCATCACCCACATCTGGCCGCGGTGCCGCGTGGACCGCGCGAGCTGCCCGGCCTCGTGGCCGTAGCCCCAGAAGTAGTCGGCGCGCACGGCGCCGCGGATCGCCCCGCCGGTGTCCTGCGCGAACACGAGGCGCTGCATGGAGATCGCCGAGCCCTTGGGCGCCGGCGCGCTCAGGTAGACGGGGTAGCCGAGCGGTGTGACGCGTGGGTCGACCGCCACCGAGCGGCCGGGGGTGAGGGGCACGCCCAGCGCACCCTGCGGGCCTTCGGTGAGCGGCCGGTCGGCCACCGTCTTGAAGAAGACGAAGCTCGGGTCGCTGGCCAGGCGGCTGGCGACGCGGGTGCGCGCAGGCGGCGGGGCAGCAGGGCGCCTGGCAGGGGCTGCGCTCGCGGACGGCCGGCGTGCATTGCGCAGCAGCTCTTCCACCAGCGGATCGGTCTTGTCCTGGCCGGGCGCGCCCTTGCCGGACGCGGGCCTGGCAGCGCCGCCGCGCGTCACGACGGCTTCTGCGTTCGTGTCCTGCGAGGTCTCGTCATCGCCGTCGATCACGAAGCTGTCGGGCGCGTCGGCCGGGCCACCGAGGCCGCGTGTGGTGACCTTCGTGCTCGGACGCGGCACCACGCGCAGCGGCCGGAAGGGGTGGCCGTTCTGCTCGGCGTATTGCAGCCGCAGGATCTGGCCATCGGGCATGCGCACGCGGCCCGAGCCCTGCACCTGCATGGCGTAGAGCGCGAGCGGATCGTTGACCCACACCACCACCGGTGCGTCGACGCCGTCGGGCAGGCCGAGCGCCTCGAGTTCGGCACGGGTGTAGTAGGGCTCCACGCGGGCCTCGGGGCTGCCGGCGCGACCCACCAGCCGCACGCGCAGGCGGCGGTCGCGGTCGTCGAGCACGAAGCGGCGCAAGTCCATCGCGTAGCTGTCGGGGTCGCCGGCCTGCGCCGGCAGCAGCAGCTTGCCTTCGGGCCGCACGCGCACCACCGAGCGCCGCTGCGCCTTGGGCACGCGTGACCAGTCGAGGGTGTAGAGACCGCGCGGCACGCCGAGCACCGGCGTGTTGAACTCGCCGTCGCGCTGCATCTGGCCTTCGAGCAGCGGCTCGAAATAGCCGGTCACCTCGCCCTCGCCGCGGGCGTCGGTGTGCAGGATGCGCAGCAGCGTGAAGTGGCTCTCGAAGAAGCTGCGCATCGCGCGCGTGGAGTGGGGCACGGCCCTGGCAGCCGCGCAGATCTCGCGCCAGTCGTCGCGCTTCTGGAGCACCTCGCACGAATGGCGAAAGGCGCTCCAGCTCGCACGCATGTCGTCGTCCTGCCAGCCGGGCAGCTCGTCGTAGCGCGCGAGCTTGAACATCGCATTGCGCGTGCGCACCTCGCTCGGCATGCGGGGCCCCGTCGCTGCCCTGGGCGGTGCACCGGTGCGTGGCGGCGCGGCCGATGGCGCGGGCTGCGGTGCCGCGGCGGGCGCAGCTGCCGGTACAGCGGCAGAGGGCGAGGATGCCGGAGGCTTGTCGGAAGCGCAGCCCGCCACCATGCACACGGCTGCGGCCATCGCGAGGCCGAGAGTGGCACGAGGCAGGTGCTGGGGCTGCATGCTGGAAGCGTAGGCGTCGGGTCGCCCTCGACCAACTGACCTTCGTCAACCGCCTGCCGCGGCGCGTCGTGCATGACCTTGGTCACGCCGCGCGCCCAGGCGCCGCCAGTATTCTGCGAGCGACTCCTGGGGAGCCTCGTGCTTCCTCGCCCCGCACGCGGCCCGACCGTGGCTGCACGACCCGACACTGCCCCATGACCGAGCTTTCCATTCCCCACGATCGCCGCCGGCTGCTGTGTGCGGCCGGTGCGGCATCCCTCACGCTGCTCCCGGGGTGCGCCATGTTCAAGAGCGGCCCGGCGCGGCTCGAGGCCCAGGTGATCGCGTCAGCGCAGGTCAACCCCGATGCGCGCCGCCGGCCGTCGCCGGTGGTGGTGAAGGTGTTCGAGCTCAAGGCGCCCACGCTCTTCGAGCAGGCCGATTTCGTCTCGCTCTTCGAGAAGGACCAGGCCGTGCTCGCGGCCGAGCTGGTGAGCCGCGAGGAATTCGTGCTGCGCCCGGGCGAGACCCGGCCCATCGCCAAGGCGCTCGCGCCCGAGACCAGGTTCATCGGCGTGATGGCGGCCTTCCGCGAGCTGGAGCGCGCACGCTGGCGCGCCGTGGTGCCGGTGGTCGCGGGCAAGAAGAACGTGATCGAGATCAAGCTCGACGGCATCGTCGTGCAGGGGCAGCGCATCGCGCCCAAGTGAGCGGCCCCGCCCCTGAACCCTTCTTTCCCATAAGACACAAGCAATGAGCTGGCGCGCCAAAGTCGTGTGGTCCTCGGGCATGTTCCTGCAGCCCCATCACTTCCAGCAGGAAACCCGCTACCTCGAACGGCTGGTCGACGCGCGGGTGCGCTGCGTCTCGCCGCATGCCTGGGGCTACACCGACCTGGCGCTCGACGAGGGCCTGCTCGCGCTCGGCAAGGTGGGCCTCTCGCGGGCGAGCGGCATGCTGCCCGACGGCACGCCGTTTTCCATGCCGCAGCTCGATCCGCTGCCCGCGCCGCTGGAGATCCCGCCCGACGTGAAGGGCGAGCTCATCTACCTTGCGCTGCCGCTGCAGCGCGAAGGCCTGAACGAGGTCGATTTCGCGAACGACCCCAAGGCAGGCGACGGCGAGCTCGCCCGCTACACCGCGATCGAGGAGGAGGTGCGCGACAACACCGATGCCTCCGACGAGCCGGCCACCATCCAGACCGGCCGCCTGCGCCTGCGCCTGGTGCGCGCCAAGGAGGCGGGCGAAGCCTATGCGCTGCTCGGCGTGGCCTTCGTGGCCGAACGCCGCAGCGACGGGCAGGTGACGCTGGAGCGCCAGTACGTGCCGCCGCAGGTGGCGATCGATGCGACGGCGCAGCTCTCGGCGAGCGCCGCGCTGCTGCACGGCCTCATCCTGCAGCGCGCGCAGGCGTTGGCCGGGCGCATGGGGCAGCTGAGCCATGGTGTCTCGGAGCTGGCCGATTTCCTGATGCTGCAGACGCTCAACCGCAACGAGCCCGTCTTCAGCCAGCACGCGGCCACGCCGGTCGCGCACCCCAGGGAATTGCACGGCGACTGCCTGCGCCTCGCGGGCGATCTCGCCACGCTGTCGAGCAGCGCGCGGCGCCCGCCCGAATTCCCGCCGTACCGGCACGACGATCTCGCGCGCACCTTCACGCCGGTGTTCGATGCGCTGCGCGGCATGCTGACGGCGGTGCTCGAGCAGAACGCCCTGCAGATCGACCTCGTGGACCGCAAGCATGGCGTGCGCACGGCGGTGGTGAGCGACCTGGAGCTCGCCCGCAGCGCGACCTTCGTGCTCGCGGTGAACGCACAGCTGCCGGGCGAGCAGCTCCGCCAGCGTTTCCCGGCGCAGACCAAGATCGGCCCGCCCGAGAAGATCCGCGACCTCGTCAACCTGCAGCTGCCGGGCATCGGCCTGCGCGCGCTGCCGGTGGCGCCGCGGCAGCTGCCGTTCCACGCCGGCTACTTCTACTTCGAGCTCGACCGCGGTGGCGAGCTGTGGAAGCCGATCGAGCAGAACGGCAGCTTCGCCATGCACACGGCGGGCGATTTCCCGGGGCTGGAGCTCGAGTTGTGGGCGATCCGGAAATGAAGGGCCTCGGTGTGGCGGCGGATGGTGCGCCGTGCGGGCTGAGCTTGTCGAAACCCACCGACGGCCTGAGCGAGCCCTTCGACAGGCTCAGGGCGAACGCAGGCGTGTGTTTGCCGCGAGCTTCTTCGGGTCTCGCACTCGAGGTTCCGTTCGGGCTGAGCCTGCCGAAGCCCTGGTGCACCAGGGGCGCCTCATGAGCACCACCCCACCCGACGATCCGTTCGCCGACATCGACGGCGGTCGCACCTTCATCATGCCGACCCCCGGCGGTCGCGCTGCGGCAGTGCCGTCGCCGGCCGCGGCCATGCCGCGCTTGGCTGGGGCCGACGTCGCCGCCGACCTCGGCGCGCCCGAGAGCGGGCTCAACCCGCTGGTGGCGCTGGCCAATCCGCTGCTGGCGCTCGTGCCGCAGATCCGCGCCACCACGCACCTCGCCGACCCGGCCGCGCTGCGCGAGTCGATCGCCCAGGGCGTGCGCGAATTCGAGGCCGCCGCGCGCGCCAAGGGCATCGCACCCGAGCGCGTGCTCGCGGCGCGCTACATCCTGTGCACCCTGCTCGACGAGGTCGCCGCCAGCATGCCCTGGGGCGCCTCGGGCCAGTGGGGCCGGCACAGCCTGCTCGCCATGTTCCACAACGAGACAGGCGGCGGCGAAAAGGTCTTCCAGCTGATGGCCAAGCTGGCCGAGAACCCCGCCGCCAACCGCGACCTGCTGGAGCTCATCTACGCCGTGCTCTCGCTCGGCTTCGAGGGCCGCTACCGCGTGGTCGACGGGGGCCGCGCGCAGCTCGAAGCGGTGCGCGAACGCCTTGCGCAGATCCTCCAGAAGGAGCGTGGCGCCCACGCCCCCGCGCTCGCCCAGAACTGGATGGGCGAGCAGCCCAGCAAGCGCTCCATGCTGACCTGGCTGCCGCTGTGGGTGACGGCCGCCGTGGTGGCGCTGCTCCTGGTGGCGATCTACACCTTCCTCGCGTTCCGGCTGAGCGGCGAATCCGACCCGGTCTTCGGCCGCATCCAGGAGCTCAGGCTCAACCCGCCGCAGCCCCCGGTCAAGCAGCCGGCGCCCAAGCCGCGGCTCGCGCAGTTCCTCGTGGCCGACATCAAGGGCGAGCAGGTCACGGTGCGCGACGAGGTGGATCGCTCGGTGGTCACCATCCGCGATACACCGCAAGGGGGCCTCTTCGCGCCGGCCAGTGCCTCCCTCACCGCCGAACGCGAGGCGCTGATGAAGCGCATCGCCGAGGCACTCCAGCAGGTGCCGGGCGCCGTGGTCGTGACCGGCCACACCGACAACGTGCGCATCCGCACGGCGAGCTTCCCCTCGAACTGGCACCTCTCGGAGGAGCGGGCCAAGACCGTGCGCGAGATCCTCGTCGGCAACGGCGTGCCGGCCGAGCGTGTGCGCGCCGAAGGGCGTGCCGACGGCGAGCCGGTCGCGCCCAACGACACGCCCGCCAACCGGGCGCTCAACCGCCGTGTGGAGATCACCTTGTTCGTGACGCGTGGAGCCGGATCGTGATCAGGAAGATCCTCGGCCTCGTCTTCAATGCGTGGGTGCTGCTCGTGCTGGGGCTGCTCGCGCTCTCGATCGTGATCTGGATCGTGGGCCCGCTGGTGGCCATCGGCGCCTGGCGGCCGCTGGAGAGCGCCACCGCGCGCCTCGTGCTTATCGGGGCGATCGTGCTGCTCATCGTGGCGCGCAACGTGTGGAAGCTGGTGGCCGCGCGCAAGAAGAACGACACGGTCGTGAACCAGCTGATCGCGCCGGCCGCCACACCGGACGCCGGCGACGGCGAGGTGAAGGTGCTGCACGAGCGTTTTGCGAGCGCATTGCAGACCCTCAAGACCGCGAAGTTCGAGCAGCCGCAGGGCGGTGTCTCCAGCCTGTGGAGCGGGCTCTCCTCGCGCCTGGGCAAGCGCTACCTGTACGAGCTGCCCTGGTACGTGATCATCGGCGCGCCCGGCTCGGGCAAGACCACCGCGCTCGTCAACTCGGGGCTCAACTTCCCGCTGGCCGCCAGCGCCGGCGAGCATGCGGTCAAGGGCATCGGCGGCACGCGCAACTGCGACTGGTGGTTCACCGACCAGGCCGTGCTCATCGACACCGCCGGCCGCTACACCACGCAGGACAGCCACAAGGACACCGACGCCAAGGCGTGGGAAGGTTTCCTCGGCCTGCTCAAGCGCAGCCGCCCGCGCCAGCCGCTCAACGGGGTGCTGGTCACCGTCTCGGTGACGGACCTGCTCACGCAGAGCGCCGCCGAGCGCAAGCAACAGGCCGCCACCGTGCGTGCGCGCCTGCAGGAGCTGCACCAACACCTGGGCATGCGCTTCCCGATCTACCTGCTCGTCACCAAGTGCGACCTGCTGGCTGGCTTCATGGAGACGCTGGGCGACGTGGACAAGGACACGCGTGCCGCGCCATGGGGCTTCACCTTCAAGCTCGACAAGCACCAGCGCAGCGACCTCTCGGCCTTCGGCCCCGAGTTCGACGCGCTGGAAAAGCGCCTGACCGACGGCCTCATCGGCAAGCTGCAGCTGGAGCGTGATGCCGGCCGCCGTGCGCGCATCTACGGCTTCCCGCAGCAGTTCGAAGCGCTCAAGGGGCTGCTCAAGGACTACCTGGAGCAGGTGTTCTCGCCCTCGCAGTTCGAGGCCCATCCGCTGCTGCGCGGCGTGTACTTCGTGAGCGGCACGCAGGAAGGCACGCCCATCGACCGCATGCTGGGCCGCATCGCGCGCACCTACCGCCTGGAGCGCACCGTGGTGCCGCCCAACCAGGCCAGCGGCAAGAGCTACTTCCTGCAGCGCCTCCTGAAGGAGGTGGTGTTCGCCGAGAGCGGGCTCGCCGGCACCGACCTCAAGTGGGAGCGCCGCCGCGGCTTCCTGGCGCTCGGCGCCTACGTGGCGATCGGCCTCGTGAGCGCGGCCGTGGTCACGGCCTGGGGCATCAGCTACTTCGGCAACCAGCGCTACGTCGACCAGGTGAGCGCCTCGGTCGATGAGGTCAGGAAGCTCGTGCAGGCCACGCCCAACCGCAACTCGCCCGACGTGCTGGTGCTGCTGCCCGCGCTCGAAGCCACGCGCGACCTGGCGCGCGCGGGCATCGGGGCATCGGTGCCGTGGTCGCTCGGCTTCGGGCTCTACCAGGGCGGCAAGCTCGACGCCGCCTCGCAGCAGGCCTATCGCCGCATGCTCATCGATGCCATGCTGCCGCGCATCGCGCTCGGCATCGAGGAGCAGCTCAAGAACGGCGCCGACAACCCCGAGCTGCAGTACGAGGCGCTCAAGGCCTACGTGATGCTCTACGACCCCGAGCGCTTCGACCCGCAGGCGCTCAAGCTGTACGTGACGGCCGACTGGGCGCTCACGCTGCCGCGCTCCGTCACCACCGAGCAGCGCACCGCGCTCGAATCGCACCTCGATGCGCTGCTGGCCGAAGGCGC
>JBIQJS010000013.1:18001-19900 GCA_044507405.1 Rubrivivax sp.
CAGCTCAACGACGAGGTGCGCCGCCTCTACCTCACCGAGTACGCCCGTGTGTGGGAAGACTTCATCGCCGACATCAAGATGGTGAAGACCGCGAGCCTCGCGCAGGCGGTGCAGATGGCGCGCGTGCTCTCCGCGCCCGACAACCCGCTGGTGCCGCTGCTCAAGGCCATGTCGCGCGAGACCACGCTGCGCCAGGGCAATGGCGTGGTGGGGGCGGTGGAGACCAAGGCACGCGATGCGCTGCAGCGTTCGCGCGAGGAGCTCATGCGCCTGCTCGGCAGCAAGCCGGGGGTTTCGGCCGTGGCGCCGGGGCAGGCGATCGAGAGCATCGTCGACGACCGCTTCATCGGCCTGCGCCAGATGGTGAGCTCGCCCGACGGCAAGCTGCCGGCACCGGTGGACGGCACCATCGCCCTCATCAACGAGGTGTACACGCTGCTCACCGCGGCCGACACGGCGGTGAAGGGCGGCAACGTGCCGCCGCCCTCGGAAGTGCCCAACAAGGTCAAGGCCGAGGCGGCGCGCCTGCCCGAGCCGGTGCGCTCGCTGCTCAACACGCTCTCGGTGAGCGGCACCTCGGCGGCGCTCGAGATCACGCGCAGCAACCTCGGGCAGGCGATCAACTCGGAGATCGGCGAGTTCTGCCGGCAGGCGGTGGCGGGGCGCTACCCGTTCGCGCGCAGCAGCCAGCGCGACGCCACGCCGGAAGACTTCGCGCGGCTCTTCGCGCCGGGCGGGCTCTTCGACAGCTTCTTCCAGCGCAACCTCGTCAACTACGTCGACACCTCCAGCCGGCCCTGGAAGTTCAAGTCGGTGGATGGCGCGAGCATGGGCACCGACAGCTCCACGCTGCTGCAGTTCCAGCACGCCGCGATGATCCGCGACACCTTCTTCCGCGGTGGTGGCAACCAGATCAGCGTGCGGCTCGACTTCAAGCCGCTGGAGATGGACGCGACCATCACGCAGTTCATCCTCGACGTGGACGGCCAGCTCGTGAAGTACGCGCACGGCCCGCAGATACCGGCCAGCGTGCAGTGGCCCGGTCCGCGCGGCAGCTCGCAGGTGCGCGTGCAGATCACGCCGGTGTCGGCCAGCGGTGCCTCGGGCCTCGTCACCGACGGCCCCTGGGCGCTCTTCAAGCTCTTCGACCGCCAGCAGATCGAGCCGGCGGGCGGCCCGGAGCGCTGGCGCGCCACCTTCAACGTCGATGGGCGGCGCGCAACCTTCCTCGTCACCACGAGCAGCGTGCGCAACCCGTTCCGGCTGCCCGAGCTGGAGCAGTTCTCGTGTCCGGGGAAGCTGTGAGGGTGACTGCTTCCGGGCAGGGCCGCAGCCCGTTGGGGCTGAGCGGCACGCCGTTCGGGCTTGGCCGCACGCCGTTCGGATGGAGCGGCACTGCGTTCGGACCGAGCCGCACGCCGTTCGGAATGAGCCGCACGCCGTTCGGACCGAGCCGTACTCCGTTCGGGCTGAGCTCGTCGAAGCCCTGCCAGGGCCCGTGCAAGCCCTTCGACAGGCTCAGGGCGAACGGTGGGTGGGCTGCCACTCCGGTCGGGCCGAGCCGCACTCCGCTCGGAGTGAGCTGCACGCCGTTCGGAGTGAGCTGCACGCCGTTCGGATGGAGCCGCACGCCGTTCGGGCTGAGCCGCACTCCGTTCGGGCTGAGCTCGTCGAAGCCCGGCCAGGGCCCGTGCAAGCCCTTCGACGGGCTCAGGGCGAACGGTGGGTGGGCTGCCACTCCGGTCCGACCGAGCCGCACGCCGTTCGGAGTGCGCCGCACTCCGGTCCGACCGAGCCGCACTCCGTTCGGACCGAGCCGTACGCCGTTCGGAGTGAGCCGCACGCCGTTCGGGCTGAGCCTGTCGAAGCCCTTAACCGAGCCCACCCGGCCCAGGGCCA
>JBIQJS010000013.1:20000-23669 GCA_044507405.1 Rubrivivax sp.
CCGTTCGGGCTGAGCCTGTCGAAGCCCTTAACCGAGCCCACCCGGCCCAGGGCCAACGGCGCTCTTCGTGCATGAACGACCCGTCCTTGCTCGACCTCCTCTCCGGCACCGGCACCGAGGCCCCCGGCTGGTACGGCAAGCTCGCGATGCTGGGCGACTTCGCGAGTCGCCGGTTGCCGCAGCGCCTCATCGACCTGTGCGACCCGTGGCTGGCGCGCGGCATCGAGGCGAGCCAGGCGCAGCTGGGCGCGCGCTGGCTCGACGTCTACCTCACGGGCCCCATCTGGCGCTTTGCCTGGGCGCCCGGCATCGTGGACGCGCAGTGGTGGCTGGGCGTGCTGATGCCGAGCGTCGACAAGGTCGGGCGCTACTTTCCGCTCGTGATCGCGCGCAACCTGCCGGCGCTGCCCGGCACCGTGGCGGGGCTCGCGGCGCTGGAGGCCTGGTACGGCCAGCTCTCAGTCGCCGCGCTCGGCAGTCTGCAGCCGGGCGCCACGCTCGAAGCCTTCGAATTCGCGCTCGCGCGGGCCGTCGCACCGGGTGAAAGCGCACACGCCGTGCTCCCCGCCACCCAGGCGCTGCCCGGCCGGGTGAGGCACACTCTGCCCGGCGCCGCGTCCTTGCTGACGTGGGCCCAGGGGCTGCTGGCGGCCGATGCCTTGCAACGCTACGCCGGCCACACGCTCTGGTGGCCCGACCATGCCGCGTTGCCCGACAACAGCCTGAGCGTGGCGCAGGGCCTGCCCGCCGCTCAGCACTTCGCGGAATTGCTGGGGGGTCGTTGGTGAGTTCCCCCGTGCCGCCGGACAAGACGGAAACGCTGAACATGGGCCACAGCCCGACGGTCGCCGCGACCACCTCCGGCGGTGGCAGCCCCGGCATCGAGATCGACGGCGGCAACGGCCTGCCGCTCGGCCACCGCCTGCAGGAATACGTGATCGAGGGCCTGATCGGCGAAGGCGGCTTCGGCATCGTCTACCTCGCCCGGGACACCCAGCTCGGCCGCGTGGTCGCGCTCAAGGAGTACATGCCCTCGTCGCTGGCCACGCGCGGCGGCGACCACCAGGTGTCGGTGCGCTCCACGCGCCACCGCGAGACCTTCGAGCTCGGCCTGCGCAGCTTCGTGAACGAGGCCCAGCTGCTGGCGTCGTTCGACCATCCGTCGCTCGTGAAGGTGTATCGCTTCTGGGAGCAGAACGGCACCGCCTACATGGTCATGCCCTACTACCAGGGGCCCACGCTCAAGCAGTGGCTGACCGAAAACGGCGCCCGCCCCGACGAAGGCTGGCTGCTCTCGCTGCTGCATCCGCTCATCGATGCGCTGGAAGCCATGCACCACGAGCGCTGCTACCACCGCGACATCGCACCCGACAACATCCTCCTGCTGCAGCAGGGCCCGGCCGCGAGCACGCAGCCTGGCCGCCCGCAGGCGCTGCGCCCGGTGCTGCTGGACTTCGGCGCCGCGCGCCGCGTGATCAGCGACGCGACCCAGGCGCTCACGGTGATCCTGAAGTCGGGCTATGCGCCCATCGAGCAGTACGCCGAATCGACCTCGATGAAGCAGGGCGCCTGGACCGACGTCTATGCGCTCTCGGCCGTGCTCTACGCCGCCATCACCGGCCGTGCGCCCGTGCCCTCGGTGAGCCGCATGGTCCACGACGACATGGTGCCGGCCGCCCAGGCGGGTGCCGGGCACTACACGCCCGAGTTCCTGGCGGCGATCGACCGCGGGCTCTCGGTGCGGCCCGACGACCGCCCGCAGGACATGGCCGCGCTGCGCGCGCTCTTCCAGCCGCTGGGCAGTGCCACGGTGGCGCGCGCGCCTGCAGACAACAGCAGCCGGCCGGCGCCCCTGGTCGACGACGGCGCGACGGTGGTGCTGCCGCCCGCACCGACACCCGCAGCCGCACCCGCACCCGCAGCCACACCGGTGCCGCAAGCCTCTTCCGCGCCAGCGCCTGCGCCGCCGCCACGGGAGTCGGCTGCGCCCCCGATCCGCCTGCTCAACCCGCAGCCGCAGCCGGCTTCGTCGCCACGCCCCATCGGTGGCTGGGTCGGCGGTGGCCTGGCGCTGTGCGCGCTGGCTGGCGCCGCCTGGTGGTTCGGCCTGCGCGACCCTGCGCCGCCGCCCGCCGCGGCGCCGGCGCCGAGCAGCGCCGCGACGCTACCCGCCGCGGTGAGCGACACCCCCACCGCGGCGCCCACGCCGCCTGCGGAGCCGTTCTCCATCGTGGCGGCGCTGCAGGACATCGTGCGCCAGGCGGATCCACTCCTGAGCGTGAATGCGCTGGCCGACAAGTCGGCGATCCAGATCGGGCGCGACAAGCTGCAGTTCCGCGTGAAGGCTTCGCAGTCGGGCTACGTCTACGTGTTCCTCGCCGGCACCGACAAGGGCCACATGTACCTGCTGTTCCCGAACGGCCTCGACCGCGACAACCGCATCGAGGCCAATCGCGAGCTCACGCTGCCACGCCCCGGCTGGCAGATCACGGCGGGCGGCCCTGCGGGCACGAACCACATCGTGACGGTCGTCTCCAGGCAGCCGCGCGATTTCTCGCAGGCGGGGCTGCGCGCCTCGAAGGACGACATCCCCGAATTCGACCTGCCACGTGCCGAGCAACTGTGGGCGGCACGCGCCGGCAAGGACAACCCGTTCGTCGGCCAGCCCGCGTGCCCAGCGCAGGGCGCGTGCGACGCCTCCTACGGTGCGAGTCTTCTGACAATCGAGGAAGTCGATCGCTGACACGCGAGGGCCTGGCCGGGCGACGGGCGAGCGCGGTCCGTGAATTGCTGATTCCCGACGATGCGCGCACACCGTGCGCGCCCTGATCGACGGGTGTCACATGCACGGCAATAACGACAGCAAAAAGGAAAAACTCCCCACGGCCGACGACGGTGAGCCATGGCTCGGTTCGGGTTGGTCGCTCGCGGTCTTCGTGGCCGCGGAGCTCGCGATCGGGGCGGCGGTGGTGCGCTACACCGCGCCGCCTCCGGTGTCGCAGGCGCCCGTCGCACAGGTCGTCGCCCCGGCGGCATCTGTGCAGGTGGCGCCTCCGGTGGCGCCGGCGGTGCCCGCCACGCCGCTCGAGCACGTGGTGTCGTGGGCCGTGTCGGGCGATGCCGGCCAGCGCCCCTTCGTGGTCGTGGACAAGCCCGCGGCCCGTGTGCTCGCCTACGACGCACAGGGCCGCCTGATGCACAGCGTGCCGGCGCTGCTCGGCCTGGCGCACGGCGACGACACCACGCCGGGCATCGGCGACAAGCCGCTGTCGCAGATCACGCCCGAGGAGCGCGTGACGCCGGCGGGCCGCTTCCTCGCGCAACCGGGCGTCAACCTCAACGGGGAAGACATCGTCTGGATCGACTACGACGCCGCGGTGTCCATGCACCGCGTGCGACCGACCAATCCGGCCGAGCGCCGCCTGGAGCGGCTGGCTTCCGAGAGCATCGACGACAACCGCATCTCCTTCGGCTGCATCAACCTGCCGGTCGCCTTCTACGAGCAGGTGCTCAGGCCCATGGTCGATGCCGGCCCGACGGTGGTCTACGTGCTGCCCGAGCAGCGTGCGCTCGACGAGGTGTTCGCGCTCGGCACGGGCGGCAGGCCGGCCCCTGCGCGGCGCCCGGTGCTTTGAGCCGCCAGTGAAAACGGGCCCGAGGGCCCGTTGA
>JBIQJS010000013.1:23769-28081 GCA_044507405.1 Rubrivivax sp.
CGATCAACCGCGGTCGGCGCGGGCCGGCAGTTCGCTCGACGAGGCGTTGTTGTCCAGCGTGCTGTTGCTGGTCGAGTTGTCGAACGAGCTGCTGCTGGAGGTGGTGTCGGTGGTCGCGGCCGGCGCAGCGGTCACCGAGCTCGAGTTGTCCACGCTCGACGTCGTGTCGGTCGTGGTCGACGAGGTGGTGGACGAAGAATCGGTGCTGCTCATCGTGCTGGGCGACGACGAGGTCGAGCTGTCGTAGCTCGACGAGCTGTTGGTCGTGCTCACCGCGGGCTGGCCACCCACCGGCAGGGCGGTGTTGTCCTCACGGTTGTGCGCGTTGGCTTCGACATACGGGGCCGACGCCATGTTGGGCGAATTGGAGTTGGGGGCCTGGGAGGTCTGGGCGATGGTCACGCCTGCGGCGCTCACCATGGCGACGACGGCGGCGATGCTCAGGGTCTTGGAAACGTCTTTCATCTTGGGTACTCCTTTTCCGTAAACAACTTCCGGCCTCAGAGGCCGCGGCGAGACGAGTGCCTCGGTACGGAGATTCAGGCAACGCCCGTTCCGGAACGGGGTCCGGCACGACCCGAAAACGTGTCGGAAGATCCTGTCGGAGAGTGCTTACCGGCGTGGGTGATTCACTTCACCAGCCACACCCGCATGCCCAGCGAGTTGCCCGCGGGCCGGTCGAGCACGCGCACCGTCGCCTCGCGCGGGGTGAAGCCTTCGGGCAGCGGCTGGCTGCCGCGCACGACCTCGTGCGACGTGAAGGACACCGGCACCGGCTTCAGCGCCACCGTGGTCTGCGTGCCGGAGCCGCTCAGCTGCAACTGCAGCACGCCTTGGGTGGGGCGGCTCGTGGCCCGCTCACGAGCGATCACGACCTCGTACTGCACGGCGCCGCCGCGTGCGGTGAAGCGCCCGGCCTTCACTTCGACGGCGCCGCCGCGCGGGTCGGCCGGCAAGGCCGACACCACGGTGGCAAGGTCTGCGCTCAGCCGCTCGATGCGGCTGCGATCGGTGGCGAGCTGCTCTTGCAGCGTCTTGTTCTGCTCGGTGGTGGCGGCGAGCTTGCGTTCGGTCTCGCCCAGCGCCTGCTGCAGCCGTGTGCGATCTGCGGCCGCGGTCTCGTAGTCGCTGCGCAGGCTGGCCGATTCACTCGCCGACAGACGAGGCGGGAGGTAGCGCTCCTGCACCACCAGCACGCCCGCCACACCGAGCGCGGCGCCGCTCATCAACAGCACGAGCCAGCGGGGAGGGCGGCCACGCTTGCGGCGGCGACCGTAGGGCTCCAGCACCACGGGTTTGGATCGACCGAACATGCACGAACTTCTCAGGGGTACGCAAAGAGGGGAAGGGTACAACCATCATCCGCGCGCGGCGACGATCGCTTTGAAACACGATGTGCCAGTGCGCTTTCCCTCGCTATCCTTCGAGGTTCGCCGTGACGGAGGAGTGATGTACGGGTTGATCGAGAAGCTGGTGGCGATCCCCGGTCAGCGTGATGCGCTGATCGAGATCCTGATCGAAGGGTGCCGCGATCTGCCGGGTTGCCGCAGCTACGTCATCGCGCGCGATGGCGTCGACGCCAACGGCGTGTGGGTCACCGAGGTCTGGGACGACGAGGCGAGCCATCGTGCGGCCGCCGTGCTCCCCGCGGTGCAGAAGACGGTTGCGGCCAGCCGCCCCCTGATCGAAGCCTTCGGCGGCATGACGACCACCGAGCCCGTGGGCGGACATGGCGTCTCGCGCCTCGTCGGCCGCTGATGGCGACACCCTCCATGACGTCCGACACCCTGAACCTGCCCGACCCGCGCCACGCCCGCCGGGTGCCCGCGCACATCGACAAGGCGAAGTTCGAGCGCATCCGCCAGGCCGCCTACCTGCTGCCGCAGGTGGTGAAGCCGAGCGACTACGACGCCGAGCGTGGCGCCGCGGCCGAGGAGCAACTCGACGCCATGGGGCTCGTGCTGCTGCAGAAGGCGGTGTCCGGTGCGCGGCCCAGCCGCTGGATCGCGCCCGAGCTGATGGACGTGGCGCTCGCGCACCTCGACGCCGTGGGCAGCGGCCCCGGCGTGCGCCAGCTCATGCTCGACCGCACGTCGGTGCTGGATGCCCTGGGCATCGCCCGCGAAGGCCCGCGCTGGGTGCGCACCGTGAGCCATGTGCTCGAGCTTGCCGAGCCGGGCTGGCAGGTGCCGGTGCTGCACCTGGCGCCGGTCGCGCCCGAGGCCGTCTGGGCCTACTACCGCAGCGGTGACCGCGAGGCCCTGGAGCGCTCGCTCGGGCCCGCGCCGGCATATCCCCATGCCCCGGCCTTGCAGGCGCATCTCGACGGGCTGGTGCAGCGCAGCCGGGCCCACAGCGTGCGCCATCTCGACAGCCTGCTGCCTCGGTTGCAGTCCGAATGCGCGCTGGTGCAGGCCACGGCCGACCCGGCGGTGATCCAGAGCGCCTGCAGCCGCGTGCAGGAGCGCTGGGAGCAGCGCGCGAGCGAGCTCGAGACGCTCGAAGGCCTCAACCACGAGCTCGCGTTCCAGGGCTACCCCGACACCTTCGAGCTCGCGCGGCGCCTCCAGCGCACGGTCACGCTCTACGTGGGCCCGCCCAACAGCGGCAAGACGCATGCGGCCTTCGAGCAGCTCGCGCAGGCGCACGACGGCGTGTACCTCGCGCCGCTGCGCCTGCTCGCCCTCGAAGGGCGCGACCGCCTGGTGGCGCGCGGCGTGGCGTGCTCGCTGCTGACCGGCGAGGAGAACGTGCCGGCCGAAGGCGCACAGGTGGTGTCGAGCACCATCGAGATGATGGCCACGCGCATCCCGGTCGACCTGGCCGTGATCGACGAGGCGCAGATGATCTTCGACGCCTCGCGCGGCTGGGCCTGGACGCAGGCGATCGTGGGCGTGCCGGCCAACGAGGTGATCATCATCTGCTCGGCCTATGCGGTGCCGGTGATCGAGAACCTGCTCGGCTTGTGCGGCGAGCGCTGCAGCGTGCGGCGCTTCGAGCGCAAGCAGCACGTGGAGCTCCTGCCGCACCCGGTGCCGGTGTCGGCGCTCAAGCACGGCGATGCGGTGGTGGCCTTCAGCCGGCGCGACGTGCTCGGCTTGCGCGACCGCATCAGCGCCGACGGCCATCCGGTGTCGGTCGTGTACGGCGCGCTGCCGCCCGAGGTGCGGCGGCGTGAGGCCGAGCGCTTCGCGACGGGAGAGTCGCACATCCTGGTCGCGACCGATGCGATCGGCATGGGCCTGAACCTGCCGATCCGGCGCGTGCTGTTCAGCACCTTGACCAAGTTCGATGGCGTGGCCGATCGCACGCTGGCCGAATCCGAGGTCCACCAGATCGCGGGGCGCGCGGGCCGCTACGGCATCCACGAGGAAGGCTTCGTCGGCGTGCTGCGCGAGGCCGAGCCGAACGCGCTCAAGCTGCTCAAGGACCTGCTCGCCAAGCCGGCGCGCGCACCGCGCCACTTCAAGGCGCCGGTGGCGCCCAACGGCTGGCATGTGGACACGATTTCCTCGCGCCTGCGGCTGACGCGCCTGCGGGCCGTGCTCGACGTGTTCATGGAGCAGCTGAAGCTCGACGACGCGCATTTCGCGGTGGCCGAGCTGGAGCAGATGCTCGACCTTGCCGCCGAGCTCGACCGCGTCGCGTCGCGGCTGTCGCTCAAGCATCGCTTCATCTATGCGCAGGCGCCGGTGGACATCCGCGCGGAGACGCAGGTGTCGGAGTTCCTCGACTGGGCGGGCTCGCATGCGCGCGTGGGCAAGGCAGGGCGGCCGTGGTTCCTCGATGCGGTGGACGGGTACAGCCGGCTCGATCGCATGGAGCAGGCGCTGCGGTCGTGCACCTTGTGGCTGTGGCTGGACCTGCGGTTTCCCGGCGTGTATGGGCATGTGGAGGAGGTGCACCTGCTGCGGGAGGCGCTCAATGCCGGGATCGAACGGCAGTTGCAGGGGCAGCGGCCGTTGGCGCAGATGAGGAGGCGGGGGCGCTAGGGTTTGTTGGCTGCCGAGGGAGCTGCGCTGCCGGGCGCGTCAGGGCGTAGCCTTGCAGGGAGAGCGCCTCTCCAGCCGTTCGGGCTGAGCTTCTGACCTTGAGGGCTGAGCCTCCGACTTTGCGGGCTGAGTCTCCGACCGTCGGGCTGAGCCTCCGACCGTCGGGCTGAGCCTCCGACCGTTCTGTTGAGCCTCCTTCCGTTCGGGCTGAGGTATCGAAGCCCCCAGCGTCCGTCCACCCCCTCCGTTCGGGCTGAGCTTGTCGAAGCCAGCGTGTGTCCCGGCCCTTCGATACCTCAGGGCGAACGGGGAGGAGTGGC
>JBIQJS010000013.1:28181-36205 GCA_044507405.1 Rubrivivax sp.
GGCGCTGCGCGGAAACCCGTCAAGGCTGATTCGTCACGATCGTGACCCGCCGATTCTCCGGTGCCGCCGGGACCTTGCGGTTGAGCAGGTCCGTGTCCCCCTTGCCTTCGGCCTTGAGCCGGTCTGCCGGGATGCCGTGCTGCGCGACGAGGTACTGGCGCACGCTCTCGGCCCGCTGCTGCGAGAGCGTGAGGTTCGAGTCCGCGTTGCCGCGCGGGTCCGCGTGTCCCTCGACGTTGAAGCTGTACTCGGCGAGTCGGTCGTTCTTCAGCGCCGCGGCGACCACGTCGAGCTGCTGGCGGGCCGAGGCGGTGAGTTCGGCGGAGTTGGTCTCGAAGGTGATGAGCAGCGAGGCGCTCGCCTTCTTCTTCGGGGTGGCCAGCGCGCTGTTGTCGCGGCTGACCTTGAGGCTGCGGGTGACGACCGGCGCCGGCTCGGGGGTGAGGGCGTCCAGCAGGTTCTCCTGGGTCACCTTGTCACCCTTGAGGATCTTGGTGCCTTGCTGGGCCCAGGCCGTGGCGCACAGGCTCGCGGCGAGCAGGGTGGTGACGAGGGTGCGGGCGGGGCGGGGCGGGGTGCGCATGGCGGTTCTCCTGCAGGCGTGTCTGGCTGACGTCGCGCATCTTGAACGATGCCGGGGCGGCGGAAAACCGACCAAGGTCACCCGGGCAGCGGGCCGGGCACGGTGTCGCCCCAGAGGCTGGACAGGCGCGTGGTCTCGGCCGGGTCGCCCACCCACACCGCGATGGCGCTGTAGTTGTCCTGCTTCGGCGTCGCGCGCTGGGCGATGTGTGCGGCCATGCGCGAGAGCCAGTCGTCGGGCGACGACGCCTCGGCAAGGAGCGACTCGAGATCGCGCTCGCTGAAGTGATCCCACCAGCCGTCGCTGCACAGCAGGAAGGCGTCGCCGTCTTCCATCGGCACGGCGCGCTCCAGGGTGTTGGGCGCGATCTCCCCCTCGGTGCCCATGGCGGCGAGGAGCTGGTTCTTCCTGGGATGCGTCTGCGCCTCCTCGCGCGTGAGGTAGCCGGCGGCGACCATCTGCTGCACCACGCTGTCGTCCTGCGTCACGTGGATCACGCGGCCATGGCGCAGCAGGTACAGGCGCGAGTCGCCCACGTGCGTCCAGAGTGCCTCTTCGCGCCGCGCATCGATCCACAGCGCCACGAGGGTGGTGTGCATGCGCTCGCGCGGCTGCTGCTCCTGCAGCAGGGCCTCGTGCGCCTGCACGACCAGGCGCGTGAGTTCGCCGGGCGAAGCCTGCACGGCGCTTTGCAGGGCGTGGGCGGTCAGGCGCACGACCAGGTCGGAGGCGATGGCGCCGCCGTGGTGGCCGCCCGCGCCGTCGGCCAGCACGGCGTACCAGAAGGGCCCGTTGCGCCCATGGCGCAGGTCGTCTTCGTTGTGGCTGCGCCCGCCGACCTCGCTGCGCGACGCGATTCCGATCTCCAGCATGCGCGTGCGCGTCAGACGGAGGGGTGGCGTGCCTGGTCGAGGCGGTCGAGCTGCTCCTCGTAGGCCGCGATGAAGGCCTTGCCGAAGAGATCGTGGAAGTCTTCCTGCGCGTCTTCGCGGATGCGCTTGTAGTGCTGCAGGTAGAGCTCCCAGAGCTTGGCGCGGCGGTTCATGGGCAGCACGCTGTCGAGCACCCAGCTGCCGGCGAGCTTGTTCTCGAGCTTGCCCGGCTCGAACCGGTCGAGCACGCCACCGAGCGCGGCGCGCATGCCGGCCATGGTGCCGATGGCGTGGCCGAGCAGGTCGTCCATCACGTCGTTGACCGCGACCGGCCCCATCATGAAGCCGCGCATGGGCGGCTGCAGCAGCTGCTCGATCGCCACGCCCGCATCGGGCGAGAACTTGAGCGGGTTGTTGTTGCGCGCCTGGATGGTGGTGACGTCGGCCTTCATCTCCTGCTTGGCGGCGGCGCGGATGTGCACGAGCTTGAGGGTGCCGTCGATGGCGTGGTGCAGCACCTGGCCGATGATCTTCATCATCTCGGGCGTGAGGCCCTGCGGCAGCTTGACGTCGATGCCGGCGCCTTCGCAGAAGGCGGCCCAGAGCGCGTCCGGCGGAGCGGCCGGCTCAGGCGCCGCTGGCTGCGCCGGGGCGGCCGGAGGGATCGCATCGAGCGGCGTGGGTGCGGAGTCGAACGCGAGCCGCGAGGGCTTGACGCTCGGCACCGTCTCGGGCTCGCGCAGCGTGGCCGTCGGGCGCTGGGGCGCGGCCCGGAGCGGCTGCACCTCGGGTGGCGCGTAGGCCGCGCGCAGCTCGGGCGTGTGATCGGCCGCGGGCGGCGCGACCGGCGCCGGCGGCGTGGCCGGCGCGCCGCTGAACATCGCCAGCGGATCGGTGTTCTCCACCGGCGCTCCGGGCGATGCGCCCGCGGCTGGCGTGGCGAGGAAGGCGGCCAGCGGGTCGCCGCCCGGGGCCGGTGCGGCGTCGAGCCCGAAGGCGGCGTCGAGGCTGCTCGCAGGTGCAGCGACCGGGCTGCCGAGCAGGTCGCCCAGGCCGAGGTCGGCCGGCAGCGGGGCCGGCGCGGCGGGCGGCGTGGGCGTGGGGGGCAGGGCTGCCGTGCGGCCCGCCATGAAACCCGCCAGGCCGGTCTGCGCGCCCGCGGAAGGCGGCGGAGCGAGGTCGGCGAAGGGATCGAAGTCGTCGGGCAGTCGCGCGGGTGCGACGGACGGCGCGGGGGCCGCAGGTTGCGCGACGCGCACGTGCACGGCGGTCGTCGGTGGGTTGGCGGGCGTGCCGCCCACGAGGCCTGCGAAGGGGTCGTCGCCTGTGGGTTGCACCGCGCTGCCCAGCAGGTCGGCAAAGGGGTTGGCGGTGCTCGTGGCAGGCGCGACGGTCGAGCCGCCGAGCGAGGCGCGCGGGCGTGGGTTGGTGCGGCCTTCGGTGGCCGACGCCTTGATGACGGTGTGCGCATCCACCGGCGCCTGCGTCGCGGGCGCCACTGCCTCGCCGAGGGCGGCGCGCATGTTGTAGCTGCCGATGACGATCTCGTCGCCGTGCTGGAGGTGGGTGCCTTCGCCGGGGTTGATGGGGCGGCCGTTGACGGTGATCGCGTTGGCGCTGCCGACGTTGCGGATGGAATAGCTGCCGTTGTTGAACCACACCTCGGCCTGCAGGCGCGAGATGTGGCGCTCGGGGTCGGGCAGCGTCAGCGTGTTGGTGTCGGAGCGCCCGATCGTGCCCCCGCGCTCGTCGAAGTGGCCGGTGATGGCCTGCGACAGGGTTTCGCCTTTCAGGGTGTGTGCGCGGATCACGAGATGCATGGGGGCTCCAGGAGACGGGGCCCCGGGCTTCGGGCGAGGCGGCCCACGATGCAGTTATCCGGCCAGCCGTCCATCCTGGCAATGAACGAAAGTCATGCGCGGGCCCGTGGCCAGCGCCGCCGCCTCATCGCAGCGACAGGTGCATCGCCGAGGCGGCGATGGCCGCGCCGCCGGTCGCCACGCTGATCTGGTTGAGACCGCTCGCCACGTCGCCGGCGGCATAGAGGCCGGGCAGGCTGGTCTGCTGGTGGGCGTCGACCTTGAGGTAGCCGAGCGCATCGCTGGCGGCGCCGAGCGCGATCGCCAGGCGCGAGCGCACCTGCAGCCCGAAGGCGCAGTAGAGCGCGGCCAGCACGCGGCGCTCGTGGTCGAAGTGCACCTCGACGCCGCCTTCGCACAGCGTGAAGCGGCTCGGGTGCGCTTCGGCGACCTCGATGCCGGCGTCGCGCAGGCGCTGCAGCTCGTCGGTGGTGAGCACGCAGTCGGCCCCGGTGAGAAAGAGCGTGACCTCGTCGGTGAAGTGGCGCAGGTAGAGGGCTTCCGCCACGCCGGCGCTGCCGTGCGTGAGCACGCCCACGGGCCGCGAAGACGCCTCGTAGCCGTCGCACACCGGGCAGAAGCGCAGCACGCCTTCGCGCAGCGCCGCCACGGCCTGCGGCATGTCGGGCCACACGTCGGCCACGCCGGTGGCGAGCATCACGCGGCGCGCGCGGATGGGGCCCGGCAGGTCGCTGCCGTGCAGGGTGTAGCCCTGGTCGTCGCGATGGAGCGTGTCCACGCGGCCGTCGAGGAAGGTGATGGGGTAGCGCTCGGCTTGCTGCCGCATGCCGGCGAGCAGCTGCGTGCCGGCGATGCCTTCGGGAAAGCCGGGGTAGTTGCGCGAGAGCGGAATGGTGGCCGCCCGGCTGCTGCCCGAATCGAGCAGCACCACGCGCCTGCGAAAGCGCGCGAGGTAGGTGGCGGTGGTGAGACCGGCCGGGCCACCGCCGATGACGGCGGCGTCCCAGTCGGTGGTGTGCGCGGTCGCAGCGGCCACGGGGTCGTGCGGCGCGCGGGCCACGCGTCAGTTGCGGTCAGCGCGTGCGGGCAGGGCGCCCGAGCGGGTGCTGCGGTTCGCGTTGCTGTTCATCGTGCCGGCGCTGCTGCTGCTGCTGCTGTCGGACATCGAGCCGGTGGTGCCGGTCGTGCCGGACGTCGTGCCGGTGCTGCCGGTCGTGCCCATGGTGCTGGAGCCGGTGCCGGTGGTGCCCATGGTGCTCGAGCCCGTGCCGGTGGTGCCCGAGGTGGTGCCCGACGTGGTGCCGGAGGTCGTGCCGGTCGTGCCCATGGTGCTGGAGCCGGTGCCGGTCGTGGTGTCGGTCGACGAGCCGCCCGGCGTGGTGGACGACGGGGTGCCCGGCGTGCCGGTGGTGCCGCCCACGGCGCCCGGCGAGCCGGTGCCCGAGCCGGTCGAGCCGGAGGTGCCGCCGGTGCCCGATTGGGCCTGGGCGATGCCCAGTGCGAGGGCCGTGGCAGCGGACGCGAGAACGGTGATGGTGGTCTTGAGTTTCATGGTGGGGTCTCCGTGGAACGGGTTGTAAAGATGAGCCGCTCGGCGGCTACCCCGTACAGGCAATGGGTGTGCCCGTCGTTTCCCGCGGCACCTCGTGGCGCGCCGCGTGCGCCGCCGCCGCTTCTTGCGGCACCGATTACCTTTGTCATCTGCCGCGCCGCAACCCCCGGTGAGACACTTCGCCCCGCAGTCACACCACCACGAGCGCACCTGTCTGGCGGCCCCTCAAGCCCCCTTTGACTGCAGGGCCAGGCTGCAAGGCAGCACGCGCTCAGCCCGAGGCACCCATCCCATGAAGAAGAAGCTCGTTCTGATGGCAGGCGCACTGGCGCTCAGCGCCGTCGCCATGACCGCTCAAGCCCAGGAGAAGCGCAACGCCGTGTCGTTGTTCGGCAATGTCTCGTCGTCGAGCGACTACTCGCAGGCCAACGTCAACGCGACGTATGAACGCCTGGTCACCGACAAGCTGTCGGTCAACGTGGGCGCCACCTACTTCCTGATGGACTTCAACGGCGGCGACACCAGCACGCTGGGCGTGACCGCCGGCGCCACCTACTACATCGGCCGGCCGGCCCAGGCGTCGAACATGCTCTTCTATGCCAAGGGGGTCGTCGGCTTCACCCGCTCCGAGACCACCGGCGTGGGCAGCGACACCGGCAGCCTCTTCGGCGCGTTCGCCGGCCTGGAGCAGCCGCTGTCGGAAACCACCAGCCTCTTCGAGGAGCTGGGCGTGCAACGCACCAAGGTCTTCAACCAGTCCGAGACGGCCGTGGTGTTCAACATCGGCCTGAAGATCCGCTTCTGATGGGCACGCCACGCCTCCTCGCCACCGGGCTGGCCGCGCTCGCGCTGCTGGGTGGCTGCGCCTCCGGGCCGGCCCCGTCGCCGTGGCCGGCGTGGGTGCTGCAGCCTGAAGCCGCGGGCGGCGTGGCCGCGGCGGAGTGCGTCGAATCGAGCGGCAACCTGTCGCTCGACCGCACGCACGCCGCATCGGCCGCGCGCGTGACGCTCGCACGCAACCTCGAAACCAACATTCAGGCGAGCGACGAGCTCATCGCCTCCAAGACTGGCGCGCAGTCGACGCAGAGCTTTCGCTCCAACGCGAAGCTCCTGACCGAGAAGGCGCTGACCCACACGCGCGTCACGCGCACGGAAGAATTCACCGCGGGCAAGGGCCGCTGGTTCTGCGCCGAGGTCGCGCTCGATGCCGCGGGCACGCGCAGCCTGGTGAAGGAGGCGGTCGCCGCCACCAGCACCCCGGCGGCGGCCGACGTGGAAGAGATGCTGCTGCAGCAGTTCCGCCGCCGCTCGGTGCCCTCGCAGGTGTCGCAGAAGAACGTGCCCTGACATGACACGGCTCTCGCTCGCACTCGGCCTGGCGCTCCTGTGCCTGCTGCTGCACTCGCTGGCAGAAGCGGCGTGCCGGGTGCCTGCTGAAGGCGACAGCGCGCCGGCATGGACGCAACGCCAGGGCGGCGAAGAGACCACGACCGTGAGCGCGGTCGGCTCCGCGCCCATCGATGGCGATCGCCTGCCCGAGGCGCTCGCGGCGGCGCGCACGCAGGCGCTCAAGGAACTGGCCGAGCGCATCCGCGTCTCGGTGAGTTCCAGCGTGCGCTTGAACGACAGCAAGGTGAGCGAGGCCGGCCGCCAGGTGCTGCGCTCCTCGGTCGAATCGGTGGCCGAGGCGACCACCAGCGTCACGCTGCAGAACGTGCGCGCCGACCAGCAGTGGGTGGATGCGAAGCGCTGCGTCGCCTGGGTGCGCGTGGCCATCGCGCGCGCCGACTTCGACCGCGCGCGCAAGCGCGACCTGCTGCTGGGTTTGTCCAAGCAGGCGGGCAGCCTGCTCACCGTGGCCGAAGATGCGACGCAGCCGCTCGCGCAGCGCGAAGGCGCGGCCGCCGCGGCCGCCGCGCTGCTCACCGGCCATGATTTCCGCGAGGTGCCCGAGGTGCCGCTCGCCGCGCTGCGCACGCGCCTGGGCGGCGTGAACCGCATGATCGAGAAGATGAAGCAGGACGAAACCCGCCTGCTCGGCCTCGCACAAGCGCACGTGCAGGCCTATGCCGAATTCAGGAGCGCCACCCACCCCGTCGAGCGGCTCGAAGCCGCGGGCCGCGCGCTGCGGCCTTTGCGCACCTTGCTCGCGGCCTCGTGGGTGCCCGATGAATCGGTGATCGGCTTTGCGGCGCAGCCGCGGCTCGTCTCGCTGCTCGACGAAGCCGGCTACCCGTGCCTCGCGCGCAAGGCCGCCAGCGAAGCGCAGGCCTGCACGCCCGAGGCGATCGCACAGGAGCGGCAGAAGGAATATTTCGCCGGTCGCCCGGTGGTGCTCAGCTGCCAGCTCAGGCTCGCGGGCAAGACGGCGCCCTGGACCAAGGCGTGTGCGTCGCTCGGCGAATCGCTCGCGAAGCTCGGCGCGCGCACGCAGGTGGAGGCCGGTGCGCCGCGTGCGACCGCCGGCGTGACGCTGATCCGGCTGGACGCCGAGGGCCGCACGAGCAAGCGCCAGGACCCGGAAGACCGCTCCACCGGCTACCGTTTCGAAGGCACGGTGAAGAGCCAGGTGCGTGGGCTGGAGAGCCCCATCGACGACGCCTACCAGGCGCTCACCGGGTGGAACCCGGTCTCGGATGCGATGGCGACCGACATCCTTGCGCTCAGCGCTGCGAAGCGGCTGGTCGAGCGCATCGGGCAGAGCTGGCAATGAAGCGGCTCGGCGCGTTCGTGGTCGCGCTCGTCGTCAGCAGCCTGGCGTCGGCCCAGGACGGCACGCGCGTCTCGGTCGCCGCCTACCTGAGCGATGCGAAATACGCCGCGTACGAAAAGGTCGCCCAGGCCCGCGCCGAGGAGCTGCTCACCGATTCGAAGTACGTGGTGCTCGACGAGGCCAAGGCGCGCCAGCTGAAGCGCGGCTGGGTGGACCTGGCCGACCCGGGCCACGTGATCACCGCCGAGGAGTTCGTCAAGCGCGCCGGCCGGTACGACATCGAGAAGGTCGTGCGCGTGGGTGTGAGCGTGAGCGTGAAGCCGGTGCTCGGGCTCTTCTACACCGCGACCGCCACGGCCGAGATCCGGGTGGTGGACAAGTCGGCCAAGGTGCAGGCCTACACGCTCAACGAGATGGGCACGCGCGGCGTGCCGCCCTCCGACGGCCTGACCGAAGGGGCTGCGATCAGCAACGCGATCCAGCG
>JBIQJS010000013.1:36305-50837 GCA_044507405.1 Rubrivivax sp.
GGTCAGGTGGGCGCGGTCGGCGGCTACACCTGGGCGGTGGACCGGCTGGGCGGCCTCGCGCGCACCTACGGCGGCCGGGTGCATCTCGTCGAGACCGACAGCGGCCGCGAGTTCAACTTGCACACCGTGCACCCGGTGGGCAAGCGGGAGTCGGGCGAAGACGGCACCTCGGCGCCCATCGCCTGCGGCTTCATCGGCAACTGGCGTTACCTCGTCGTCGCGACCGGCAACGTGCTCTCGTGCTACGACGTGGAGCGCGGCGCCGAGACCTGCCGCCTCAGGATCGCCGGTGGGCCCCGGCAGGCGCAGTTGCGCATCGGCCGCGTGGGCAACGGTGCCTTTGTGGCCCTGCAAACGGACAAGGGCACCACGCACTACCGTGTGGTGATCGCCAAGTAGTTCGAATGACCATGTGCCGCAACATCAAGACCCTCTTCAACTTCGAGCCGCCCGCCACCGAGCTCGAGATCCGTGACGCCTCGCTGCAGTTCGTGCGCAAGCTCTCGGGCTTCAACGTGCCCTCCAAGGCCAACGAGGCGGCGTTCGACCAGGCGGTGGAAGACGTGGCGCGCGCCGCGCGCGTGCTGATCGGCTCGCTGGTCACCCACGCACCGCCGCGCGACCGCGAGGTGGAAGCCGAGAAGGCGAAGGCGCGCTCGGTGGCGCGCTTCGGCCCGCGACCGTGAGCCAGGCGGCGCGCTGGCTCCTCCATGGCCTGATCGCCTGGGCGTGCCTGGCTGCCGCCGCCAGCGCCTGGGCGCAGAAGCGCGTGGCGCTGCTGATCGGCAACGCCGCCTACGCCCAGGCGCCGCTCGTGAACCCGGTCCACGACGCGACCGACCTCGCGGCGGCGCTCAAGGCGCGCGGCTTCGACACGGTGGTCGCGCTCAACGCCACGCGGCGCGACATCCAGGCGCGGGTGCGCGCCTTTGCCGACCAGATCACGCCCGGCTCGGTCGCCTTGCTCTACTACGCCGGCCACGGCATGCAGGTGCGCGGTCGCAACTACATCCTGCCGGTCGACGCCAAGGTGCTGAGCGAAGGCGACGTGGTGGAGCAGGGCGTGGAGATCGACACCATCCTGCAGCGCCTGGAAGGCAAGGCCGCCGCGATCAACCTCGTGATCCTCGACGCCTGCCGCAACAACCCCTTCACCGAGGCCAGGGGCGCGGGGCTCGCGGCCATCGATGCGCCCAAGGGCAGCCTGGTCGCCTTCGCCACCTCGCCCGGCAAGGTGGCGCTCGACGGCAAGGGCCGCAACGGCGTCTACACCAAGCACCTGCTCGCCAACCTCCATGCGCCCGGCCTGCGGGTGGAAGACGTCTTCAAGCGCGTGCGCGTGGGCGTGACCGAAGAGTCGCAGGGCCAGCAGGTGCCCTGGGAGAACACCTCGCTCACCGGCGACTTCTACTTCATCCCGCCGAGCGGCGATGCCGTGGCAGGCGGCGCGGCCGATGCCGAGCAGCAGCGCTTGCAGATGGCGATGGCGACCGGCAACAAGGCCGAGCTGCGCCGGTACCTGGAGCTCTCGCCCACGGGCCGGCTGCGCACGCAGGTGGCCGCGGCCTACGAGCGCGTGATCGCCGAAGAGCCCACCCGCCGGGCGGTGGAGCCGAGCTACGTGCGCGACTGCCCCGACTGCCCGCGCATGGTGGTGCTGGGAGGTGACGGCGGCCGCACGCGCGCGATCGGCGCCTTTCCGGTGACGGTGGACGACTACGCGCAATGCGTGCGCGCCAGCGCCTGCCCGCCGCGCGACACCGAGGAGTTCGGCGCCGGCAGGCACCCCGCCGTCAACGTGAGCTGGAACGACGCCGTGGCCTACACGCGCTGGCTCAGCCAGCGCACGCGGCAGAAGTACCGCCTGCCGAGCGCGGCCGAATGGGCCGAGGCGATCGACGCCGGCCGGCACGTGGGCGAGGGCGCGTCGCGTCGCCTCGTGCCCTTCGTCGAATGCCGCTCGGGCAACGGCTACGACCGCTCCGCCGCGCTCGTCGCCGGCTTTCCGTGGCGCGAGTCGGCCTGCAACGACGGCTTTCCGCACACCTCGCCGGTCGGCGTCTTCCTGCCCAACGCGATCGGCCTGTACGACTGGGCGGGCAACGTGTGGCAGTGGACGACGACCTGCGCCGACGCGCAGCAGTCGCCCTGCGGGAAGTACGTGCTCAAGGGTGGCAGCTGGGCCTCGCCGATCTCGGCGCTGTCGCCGCAGGCCACGCTCTCGGCCGAGCCCACGCTCGCCGGCAGCACCATGGGGTTTCGGGTTTTTCGCGAGTGACGCGAGGAGGGCAACAGCGATGGCTCTGAAGCAATATCAATCAGGCGGCCTGCGGGTCGGCCACAAGATCATCCGCGCGCCGGTGAACGGCCAGATGCTCGCGATCGGCATCGCCTTTCGGACCGACGACGCGCCGATCGGCTACCTGCCGTTCTACGGTGCAAAGGATTTCGATTTCAGCGGCACGACCACCTTCAAGGAAGAGATGCTCGCGCGCCTGCCGATCGACCTCTCGGCCGCCGGCTCGCCGCACACGCTGCTCATCAAGGCCGCGGCGGGCGACGTGGAGTTCCTCGGCTCGGGCGACCCCGACAGGGTCGACATCCAGCAGCACGTCAAGCGCGACCTCGTGCGCCACGCCATGGCCTGCGCCTCGGGGGTCTTCGTCGATGGCGTGATGCTCAGCCTGGGCGGCCCCACCCTTCGCACGCTGGTCGAGCAACTCGTGAGTTCCAGGGTGAAGCAGTTCCTGCTCTCCAAGGCCATCAGCGCAGCGGCCAGGAAGACCTTGAGGGAACAGGCGAACTTCGACCCGGACCTGTTCCTCGAGCGTGTGCCATAGCGGAGCAGCCGCAGCGGCGGACATCGCATGCGCGTGCGGGAAAGACCCGCTGCGCACATGAGCGCGGTGCGGCGACACTCATCGTGATGTCCGCATTGCTCACCCGGCCCCGGTTCCTGCTGCTGCTTGCCATCGCTGCCGCTTTCATCATCGCCACGAGTCGCGGCCTGCCCGACGTGGTGGCATCGCACTTCGGCACCTCCGGGGCTGCCGACGGTTTCATGCCGGTGCGCGTGTACGTGGGGCTGATGCTCGTGCTGCTGGTCGGCCTGCCGGCGCTGCTGGTGTTCATGACCTGGGGCATGCTCGGCCGCGAAGGTGCGCGCATCAACCTGCCGCACAAGGACCATTGGCTCGCACCGGAGCGCCGCGAGGAGACCGTGGCCTACCTGCGCCAGGCGCTGCTGGGGTTCGGCGCGGGGCTGGTGGTCTTCCTCTGCTACGTGCACGGGCTCGTGGTGCTCGCCAATCGGCAGCAGCCACCGCGCCTCGACCACACCTGGTTCATCGGCGGGCTGATCGTCTTTCTCGCGGGCGTGGCGCTCTGGCTGCGCTCGTTCCATGCACGTTTCCGCCGCGCGGGCTGAGGCTCGCGGCGGCATCCACCCATCGTTCCCCCCACACCCAAGGAGATCTATCCGTGTTCAACCACATCATGGTCGGCTCGAACGACATCGAGCGCTCCAAGCGCTTCTACGACGCCGTGCTGGGCACGCTGGGCGCGGGCCAGCCCATCCCCAACACGAACTCGACCGGCCACAAGCGGTTCTTCTATCGCCATGACGGCAGCACCTTCTGCCTGACCGAGCCGATCAACGGTGAGCCGGCGACCGCCGCCAATGGCGGCACGATCGCCTTCAAGTGCAGCTCGCCCGAGCAGGTGCAGGCCTTCCACGACACCGCCGTGGCCCATGGCGGCACCTCCTGCGAAGAGCCGCCCGGCCTGCGCCAGGGCGATCTCGGGGCGCTCCACCTGGCCTATGTGCGCGACCCGGACGGCCACAAGCTCTGCGCGGTGTATCGGCCGAAGAAGCCGGCCTGACCGACGCGCGGCCCTAGCGGTCGCGCGACGGGCTGTTGGCGTCGGTCTTCCGGGCGCTGGTGCTCGCGTTGCGCTCGGCGTGCCGCGCGGCCCGCTCGGCCTGCTCGCCGCTCGCAGGTGGCGACGTGCCGGTGGGCGTGTCGCCGGGAAGCTCTTCGAGCTCCTCGCGCGCGGTGGCGGCGTCGCGCTGTTCGTTGACGGGGCGGCCGGGTCCGGCCGGGGTCCTGGAATTGCGCATGTCGACTCCTGGTGTGCTGGGAATCGAAACCGGCAAGTGCCGTGCCGGCGCGTCAGCGTGCGTGGTGTCTCAGGTGCGCGTCCACAGCCACACGGCAACGACGGAGAAGATCGTGCCGACGATCCACCACGTGCGCGCCTGCGGGCTGACCTTGCCGGCCAGCACCGTGCGCCAGGTCGCGAGCGCCAGGAAGACGGGGCCGAGGACGGCGAAGAGGATCTTGGTGTCGAGGTCCATGGTGTCAGGCTCCCATCTTCCGGAGCAGCCGTTCCTGCCGCCACGCTGGTGCGGCGACGTTGAAGAGTGCCGTGCCCGGCTGCAACAGGCACAGGGATACAGCGGCGGCGATGCGCTGGCGCTGCGGCCCGGTCATCAGCCACGCGAGGGCATGCGCCGGTGTCGGCGGCGCGCCGCAGAAGTGGCGCACGCCCGGCGTGAAGCGTGAGGCATGGGCTTCCCACCAGGAAGACAGCTTGTCGGCGCAGGGCCACGGAAGGCTCTCGTCTTCATCGAGCGCCACGTCGGTGTTGGCCGGGTCGTCGTCGGGGCCGTCGACCGCCCCCTCCGGCGGTTCGCGGTCCAGGTCGAGGAAGGCGATGTCCACGCCGGTGATGGTGGCGAAGGCCTCAGCTGCGATCCGCGCCAGCTTCGGGTCGGCCATCTGCTTGAGGAGCCAGGGCACGTAGTGAGGGTCTCCGGCCATGCCGATCGCGCGCACCAGCAAGCGGGCTAGACCGGGGTCGTGCGCCAGGGGCTTGAGCAGCGCATGGGCGGCCGGTGCGGCCAGCACCTGGAGCACCAGGCACAGCGCCGCGGGTTGCAGCGGCCCCGGCGCCCGGGCAAGCGAGGCGAGCGTCTCGACCGAGGCCTGGCGGTCGCCGAGCAACAGGGCCGCGCGTGCAGCGGCGTGGCGGATGCCCGCGTCGTCGCTTGCGAGTCGCACCAGGCACCGTTCGAGCAGGTCTTCGCGGCCCAGGCGCCCGGCCAGGGTCAGGGCGGTTTCCAGATCCTGGCCGGCGTCCATCATGTCGGCGAGGAGCGAGCCGGGGTCGACCTGATGCAGTGCGCAACCCGCCAGGCCCACGCGGCGGACGAAGGGGTCGGCGGACTCCAGCAAGGGCTTGACGAGTCCGCGCAAGGACGAGGCCTCCACCCAGCCGAAGGCGGAGACGAAGCCGCGCTCGAGTTCGGGCAGGGCCTGCACGATGGCGAGCAAGCGTTGCAGGGCCGGGCCGTCCTGCCGGCCGAGCGCCAGCACGGCCGCGACGAAAACGACACCGGGGCTGGGGTTGGCGAGGGCTTCCTGGCACAGCGCGTGCGACGCCTCCCCGGCTTCGGCCAGGCCGTCCAGGTGGGCCGACAACCGCTCGTCGTGACGCGCCAGCAGATGGAGGCGGATGTGCGGTGCGCGCACGAGCACGGAGCGCGTGCCGCGCAGGACGGTGGCATCGTCGAAGTGCTGCTGCAGGACGACCGGAACTGCGGCGCGGCCCAGGCTCGAGGCGGCGGAGTGCTGCATCACGGCGTGATGTCCTGCCACTTCCGGCCGTCCTTGCTGATCAGCACGACCTTGGTCCCGACGGCCAGGATCAGCCCTGCATGGCAATGAACGCGGCGGAACGGATCGTCGCTGTGCTCGCCGACGTCGACCTTCTCGAGCGGACCGCCGCCCCGGGTGACGTAGAGCCCGTCCTCCGCGCCGAAGAACACCTGATCGCCGAAGCGGTCGAGCGACCAGATGTCGGCCTCGGTGGCCTGCTGCTCGAGCGGCTCCCAAGCCGTGTCCTGGTACGCGAGCAGCGTCCCCTCCTGGCCGCAGGCGACGGTGAGCCGGGGCCCGAGGATCTTCACGTCGTGCAGGATCAGGTTGGTCGGGCTGTCCATCGGGCTCCAGGCGCCCTGGCGGCGCTCCCAGATTTCGCCGAGGAAGCCGACGCCCACGAGATCGCCGTTGCCGGTGCCGTCGATCGCATTCAAGCCGCTGACCTGCAGCGTGCCGCGTGGCTGCACCAGGCCCTCGTCGGCGCGCACCCAGCGGCCTTTGCCTTCGCGCCGGTAGAGCTGTCGGCCCATGCCCGCGGCGTACACCTCCTGGCCGACGGTCGTGACCGTGCGGATGTCGCCTCTGCGCCTGGGGCCGTCGTCGGTGTCGTCGACGTGCTCCTCCCAGGCGCCTTGCGCATTGCCCGCCATCACGTCGCCGCCCATGCCCATGGCGACCAGGGTCGGCGGCTTGCCCGGCAAGGTGGTGAGCGCGATGACCCGGAACTCGACGGTGCGCGAGAGCCACTTGCGCGTCGAGAGGCTGTACATCATGACCTCGGTCTCGTCTGCGCCGGTGTCGGTGATCTCGTCGATCTGCGCGGCGACACGCAGCACCTGCGCGTCCTGGATGGAGCCGTGCATGAAGCTGAAGGGAGTGATGTCGGCGGTGGCCACGTGTCGAATCCTCTGGTTGCGGGTCGCGTCAGATCCCGGCGTTGTTGCCCACGCCGCGCAGGCTCTTGACCATGGCGTTCATCTCGGCGCGCTGGCCGCGCGGCACGTTGCCCGCGCTGCGGGTCTCGGCGCCGGGGTCGGAGCGCAGGGGCGTCGTCTCGGTGCAGCCCACTTCGTCCTTGTGGTACTTGTCGAGCTGCTTGCGCACGCACGCCGGGTTGCAATGCGGAAACGCGAGCTTGTGCGCCAGCACGCCGGCTTCGCGCGCGTCGCGGTAGCGCCACTTGGACAGGGCAGGCTTGCGTGCCCCCGGCTTGGACTTGCCCACCAGCTCGCCGGCGCCGCGCCATGAGCGGTGCGGCGTGCCGGGGCGGTCGTTGTAGGCGCCTTCGATCTGGCCCTGCACCGCGTGCAGCACACCGTGCGAGCCCGAGCCCCGCTGCTGTGACGCGCACACGCACGGCGCCTTCTCGTCGTCGTACCTGGCGAAGCCGCTCAGCCGCGTGCTCTCGCTGCGGCCGCCGGTGGCGGTGAAGCAGTGCACCTCGATCAGGTGGTGGCCCGTGGTGTTGGGGTGGCAGCAGAACTTCTTGTCCTGGTCCTTGGGCGCCAGGCAGCAGGCCTTCGCCTTGGCGCAACCGGGGCTCTTGGAGCAATCCAGTCCGCCCTTGGGGTGCCTGGTGGCGCCCTTGCACTTGTCCGCACAGTCCTTCTTCTCGTCGGCACAGGACTTCTCGGCGCCGGTGGTCAGCTTGGCGATGAACGCAGTGATCATCGCGTTGGGCGGCTTGGACGCGTGGTTGTGCGTCGTCATGTCGAGGTGACGCGGCACGTTCTGGCCTTCGACCTTCACGTCCATCGACCAGGCGGTGAAGTAGACCTTGCCCTTCGTCTTGCTCGTGACGATGCCCTTCTTGGGCGCGCTGCCGGCCTCGTCGCCCGTGCTGGTCTTGAAGCACGAGGCGTCCTTGATGGCGACTTCCTTGCCTGCGATCTTGACGGTGGTCGTGCCGTCGGTCAGGTCCGACGCCATGCCGGTGTTCGGATAGGGAATCGGCACCCCCGGCGGCGTGGCGGGTGTCTGCGGCGGCGTGAAGCAGACATCGGGGAAGGCGCAGATGGACTTGCCCGTGCTCGCCTTGCACGCGACCTCCATGGAGTTGGCGAAGACGGTGTTGCTCATGGCCGGTACTCCAGCACCATGGCGGCCCGGTGGCCGGCATCGTTGGACGCATGGGCCAGGATGCGGCGGCCACGCGCGTACCCCTTGCGGCTCGCCGCGAGCGCGACGGCCACCAGCGAGGCGCCCGTCGCGGCGCCGATCTCGCCGGTGGATTCGGCCGGGTGCCAGATGTCTAACTCCTCCTTGCGCACGCGCAGCGTGCGTGACAGCGCAAGCGCGGCCTCCTTGAAGTAGTACTGCTCGCCGCCGACATCGGTGATGCGGAAGTCCATGTCGTGCATCTCCCGACCGGCGTCGGCGAGCGCGGCCCGGATGGCGGTGGAGAGGCCCTCGGCGCGCAGCGGCTCGCCGCTCTCGACGTGCGCGGCCTCCAGGCCGAAGCCGAGGCCGGTGCACAGCAACTCGCCCGCGGCCGACGGGCAGCCGAGCAGCAGCGCGCCGGCCCCCTCGCCGGGCATGAAGCCGTCGGGGTTGGCCTCGGTGAGCAGGCGGTCGGCCTGGTCGTAGTGGCTGAGCGTGGGCCACGACAGCAGGCTGTCCGCCGCGGCCACGAGCACGTGCGAGACACCCGGCCGTGCGAGCAGGGTCCGAGCCTGGGAAAGCGCCACCGCCACGCCCACGCGCCCGCGCGGCACGATGGCGGAGCCCTCGGCGAATTGCACGCCGAGCTCGTCCTGCAGCTGGGTGTACAGGTGCTGGTCCAGCCCGGGCGTGCGGCCGGGCCGCTCGCTCTCCGCCACGCACAGCAGCAGCGGCACGCGGCCCCACGCCTCGCGCGGCAGCGGCTGCAGCGCCTCCTCGACCGCCATGGACGCCATCACCACGAGCTTGCGCATGCCACGCCAGGGCTGCGCGAGCGGCACCTGGTGCGCCATGATCCACGCGCCACGGGCATCGATGAATTTCGTCTCGACCGGGTTGGTGAGCCCGGCGCGCATCGCCGCGCAGGAGGCCGCGGCGCCGAGCCCGACGCTCGTGACGAGGCCGGTGCTCTGGATGGCAAGCGGAATCCGGGCCATGTCGTGCTCAGGCGGCTGGGCTGTCGGGCCGTTGCACGGGCACCATGACCACCGGGATCGGGAAGGTGTAGGCCTCCCGCTGCTGCCACCACTCGCGGCCCTTCTTGCCGACGAGGACCTGCTCGATCTCGTGCAGGTTCTTCTTCAGCGCGCGCGCCACGCGCCAGGTGAGGGAGAAGCGCCGCTGCTCCGGCTCGATCACGACGGTGTCGAGCGTCGCGTTGTGGTCTTCGCGCTCCCCGCGCTTGGGGAACACATGAACGGGCGCGGCGAGATGCGGGATGACGAAGCGCGTGTGGCCTTCAGGCGTGAGGTTGGACATCACCACCTCGGTCGGGCCGGCGGAGAAGGCGTCCAGCGGCACCTGCTGGTCGGAGGGGGCCGCCTGGAAGTACTGCGCATCGAAGTCGGGCGGCAGGAAGGGGAAGTGCCTGTCGAGCCACTCCTGGTCGTAGGTGCCCGCCAAGGCGGCGCGAGGCGCCCAGCCGCGCCCGACCGGGCCGAACGACATCGGCCGGTAGTTCCCGGTCGGGTCGGTCACGCTCTGACCCGACTCCTCGGTGAGCGGCAGCGGCTTGCCGTCCACCCATGCACGCTTGAGGTGCTTGTGAAACCCCAGGCCGACCGGGTTGGGCAGGAAGGCGGCGTGCTGGCTCGCGTCGTGGTGGGCGACGTCCGTGCCCCCGTAGGCCACGTCATAGGACAGGGGCTGCGTCACGAAGGGCTGCGGTGCCGTCGCGCGCAGCGTCGCGAGGCCGCAGTCCCAATGGCGCGGGCCCACCGCGGTGAAGCGCTTGTGCCACGCTCCCACGCGCAGGCCCACGTCGACGCGCGTTGCCGGCCGACCGCCGGGCGCGTGAGCATTGCCGAGCAGGAGGATGTCGCACCGGGGCTTGCGCGGCGCGAAATCGATCTCGTGCACCGGCGCCGACGCCCCCGGCTCACCGGTGAAGGTGTCCGCCATCACCAGCGGCAGCTGTTGATCGTGCAGCGCGAAGTGGTGGGGCGGTTCGCCAGGGTGCGGGAATCGGAACGTGCCCTTGATGACGACCACCAGCAGTTCGCGTCCATCCGGCTCGATGGCCAGGCTGTAGCCCACCGTCATGCGGGTGGCGTTGATGAGTTCCATGGGCTGCGGATCGGCGCCGTTCAGTTGAGCTGCACCGAGCCGCCCCTGATGCGGTTCACGCCCGTGGAGCGGCTCGAGACGTAGCTGCCCTGGATCAGGACCTTGCCGGCGCGGGTGAGGGTGATGCTCGCCTTGCCGCACCGAAGCACGAGCTCCTGCTTCGCATCGACGATGAGGCGCGCGCCGTCGGCTTGCACCTGGACCTGCCCCGGGGCTTCGAGCGGCGAATCGCCGGCCTCGCGCACCACGCCCGTGACGATGGGCCGGGCCGGGTCACCGCCCTCGAAGGACAGGACCGCCGGGCGGCCCACGTGGGCGCCGTGCAGGTCGAGCGTCGTGCGTGCGGCCAGCGCCGCGCTGCCGGGTTGTCCGGGATAGAGCACGAGCGGTGTGAGTCCGTCGCCGGTGATGGCGACGATCTGCCCGATCACGACTTCCGGGAGTGGCGCACGGCCGACCGCGGCGGGGCGCTGCGCGAGCAGGCTCGCAAGCGCATCCCCAGGCTCGCTCGCAGGGGATGGGCGTTCGGGTGGGTCGGCCAGCAGCAGCGCTTCGGCGCTCAGGGGTTCGCGTTGCATCGGGTGCCTCGGGGTCAGTTCTGGAGGATCTTCGAGCCCTTCATCACCACGTCGCTGCTGGCCTTGACGTTGATCTTGCCGGAGCCGTCGATGGTGATGTCCTTGCCCTTGATGGTGATGGTGCCGTCCTTCTTCATCGTGATGCTCGCGCTGCCGGTCTTGAGGGTGATGGCGTCGGCGGCGGTGATGGTGAGGCTCTTGCCGACCGTGAGCGCGTCGTCTTCGCCGATGGAGGTGGTGCGCTTCCTGGCGACCGACGTGGTCTGCGCGCCGCCGACGGTGAGGCTGCGGTCGGAGCCGATGCTGTTGCTCTGCTTGGCGCCGACCGAGGTTGACTGGTTGGCGCCGACCGAGATCTGCTGCGCGGCGCCCACGGTGATCTCCTGCGCGGCGCCGACCGAGATGGTTTCGTTGATGCCCACGCTGTGCGTGCGCTGCAGCGCCACCGTGGCCGTCTCGCTGGCCCCGACGGAGATGCTGCGGTCGCCGCCGATGGTGATGGTCTCGTTGGCGCCGACGGCTTCGGTGCGGTTGGCGCCGATGGTGATGTCTTCATTGGCGCCGACCGACTCGGTGCGGTTCGCGCCGATCGTGATCGTCTCGTTGTTGTCGACGGTTTCCGTGCGGTCGTGGTGGACGGTGATCGTCTCGTCGTTGTCGACCGTCTCGGTGCGGTCGTGCTTCACGTGCACCGTCTCGTCGTGGTCGACGGTCTTCGTGCGGTCATGCCCGACCCAGTGCGTCTCGTCGTTCTCGACCTCGATGTCCTGGTTCTTCTCGGCGTGGATCCACAGCTGCTCGGCGCCTTTCTTGTCCTCGAAGCGGATCGCATTGGCGTTGCCGTACGCACCGCCCTTGGACGAGCGCGTGAGGATGCCGCTCTGCGTGGCGTTGGCCGGCAGCTCCCACGGCGGCATCTGCTCGGCGTTGTAGACGCGGCCGGTGATCAGCGGCTGGTCGGGGTCGCCTTCGAGAAAG
The DNA here is from genome assembly GCA_044507405.1 of Rubrivivax sp. Taxonomy (GTDB): domain Bacteria; phylum Pseudomonadota; class Gammaproteobacteria; order Burkholderiales; family Burkholderiaceae_C; genus Rhizobacter. Next base: position 47,752 of record JBIQJS010000013.1, read on the forward strand.
CCCACCACCACCTCCTGCCCGATGCGCGGGATGTGGATCATCCCGAAGTTCTTGCCGGCCCAGGGGTGCGAGACGCGCACCCAGCACGAGCTCTTGTCCTTCAGGTCCTTCTTGCGCGCTTCACGGTCCCAGTGGAACTGCACCTTCACGCGGCCGAACTTGTCGGTGTGGATCTCCTCGCCCGAGGGGCCGACCACCACCGCCGTCTGCGGGCCCTGCACGAAGGGCTTGGGCGTCTTGCGCAGCGGGCGGAACTGCTGCGACGAAGGGATGGCGGTGAAGTCGCAGTGGAAGACGTTGCCGCCTTCGCCGCCGGATTCGTTGGCCTGCACGCTCGCGTGGATGGAGGTGGAGGTGATGAGGTACTCAGCGTTCTGGTCGTCGCGCGGATGCTGGGTGAGCTTGAGCAGGCGGCCGGTCTGCACGCTGTGGCCGTTGGTCGAGGCCTGCACGAGGTGGTGGCGCGATTGCTCTTCTTCGAGCCAGTCTTCGACGAGCTGCGTGCCGTCGGCCGCCTGCAGGTAGTCGCCCTGGTAGTCGTAGACCTCCGCGTCGGCCAGGTCGTGGTCGTTCGGGTTGTGCTTGTCGACCATGAGGTCGACCGAGGGGCGCTCGAAGTCGTAGCTGTCGAGCGCGGTCGCGCCGGGGCGGATCTCGCGCGAGAAGGTCCAGTGCGACACGGTCTCGGTGTCGGGCGGGGCCGCGCCATGCGCGTAGAAGGGCAGGCTCTCGTGCCCGGCCGGTGCATCGTGGGCGCTGCGCGAATCGACGAGCACCAGCCGGTGCTCGGATTCGCTGTGCTCGAAGTACCAGTAGATGCCCTCGTGCTCCAGCAGGCGCATCACGAAGTTGAGGTCGCTCTCGCGGTACTGCACGCAGTAGGTCCACTTGCGGTAGCTGCGAAAGAGCTTGAACTCGAAGTTGGCGACCTTGTGGTCGTCGAAGACCTTCCTGACGATGTCGGGCACCGTCATGTCCTGGAAGATGCGGCAGTCGCTCGTGCGGCTGAGGAACCACAGCCATGGGCGCACGGACGCGCGGTACTGGTAGTGGCGCCCCTGGTGGCCCACGAGCGCGAAGCGCGTCACGTAGCCATGGAAGTGGCGCTTCGCGTCGTCGCCGAGCTTCACGGTGACGGTGACCGTCTTGCCCAGCAGCGCCGTAGGCTTGATGTCGGCCTTCTCGCTCAGGGCGCCGAGCTGCAGGTCTTCGAGCGCGCTCAACCCCGCGGTCGCCGTCATCGACTCGAACAGCAGATCCTGTGCGGGGAGTGGTGAGCTCAGCGTGATGGGGGATGCCATGAGGGTCCTGCCTGAGGCCTGTGGGACGCGTGGCGCGACGATAGGGGCGGGGGCGGGGCGCGGGTAGCGACGAAAGTCACCCGGCGCCGGGCAGGCGCGATGGCCTGCAGCGAGCGCAGAGGGTCGCTAGCGATAGAGGCGCCAGGTCGGCGCCACGCTGCGCGCCCACGCCACCTGCATGGGGGTGTAGCTCGCGAGCGGCGCGATCTCGAGCGTCGTGCCCAGGGCCACGAGGTTGGGGTTGGGGCCGAGCTTCGCCTTGTTGAGGTCGTGGATCAGGGGCCAGAGGTCGTGGCTGCCGTACTCGGCCATGGCGATGGCCGAGAGCGACGAGTTGTGCGGAACGATCATCGTCTTGTGCGCCGACACCGGCACGGCGCCCGGATCGGCCGGCATCGTGAAGGACGCCAGCACCGCCGGCGAGCCGCTCTCGGGCAGGTCGGGGCGGCCCACGCCGTCCTCGATGTAGGCCATGTGCGCCGAGAGCCACACGTCCATCGGGTTGCCGCCCTTGAACGGTGCGCCGCGCGGCTTGACGGCGAGCGCGGCGTCCCAGCTGCGCAAGGTGCGGCCGTGATAGACGTTGGTGAGGATGATGGGGTCGGCGCGGATGTCGTCGAAGCCGTGCTGCGCCGCGAGGTCGGCGCTCGCCGCCATCATGGCGGCGATGTAGGTGATGGCGCCTTCGGTCGTGGCGAGGATCTGCAGGCGCGACTCGAAGCTCTGCGGCGGCAGGTAGCCCAGCTCCTCGACTTCCTTCGCGCTCGTGTCGCCGCCCGGGTCGCCGATCGACAGGCGCATGCGCAGCTGCACCCAGGCGCTCTTGACCGGCTGCTTGCGGCTGCCGAAATAGGTGTGGACCTTGCCCTCGCCGACCGAGATCTTGAGCTTCGGCGTGCGGACCACGTTCTCCAGCATCTCCCACGCGATCGCACCGGCGATGGCGCGCCGGTCCACGCGGAAGCGCTGTTCGGCCGCCACGATGAGCGGCCGGTGCTTGCGCATCCACGCGAGCACCTGCATCTCGGCCGGGTTGAGGCCGGTGAGGGTGGTGGGCACGGGCGCGTAGCTGCCGCGGATCTCGTAGGAGACGTCTTCCTCGGTCACGCCCGTAGGCGAGGCGGTGAGCGCGAGCGTGCCGTCGCGCACCTGCACGGGCGCTTCTTCCTGGCAGAGGTAGCCCGGGAGCGACTGGTTGCCGGCCATGGCGGTACGCGCGCGCGCCCGGTCTCAGTCGAAGGCGTAGGCGAAGTCGCCGTCGGCCACGGCGAGCTCCACCTTCCGGATCGGGCGGCCGCTCGCCAGGCGCGAGAGGTACTCGTGGCTGATGCGCGGCAGCACGGTGTTGGTGAGCAGCGCGTCGATCACGCGGCCACCGCTCTCCACCTCGTTGCAGCGGCTCACCACCAGCTTGACCACCTCGTCGTCGTAGAGGAACGGCACGTCGTGATGACCTTCGACACGCTTCTTGATGCGGTTGAGCTGCAGCTTGACGATGCGCGCCATCATGTCCGGGCTCAGCGGGTAGTACGGAATCGTCACGATGCGGCCCAGCAGCGCCGCCGGGAAGACCTTGAGCAGCGGATCGCGCAGCGCCTTGGCGATGGCGTCGGGCGAGGGCACGAGCTCCGGGTCCCGGCACAGGTTCATGATCAGGTCGCTGCCGGCGTTGCTCGTGAGCAGGATGATCGTGTTCTTGAAGTCGATGAGGCGGCCTTCGCCATCTTCCATCCAGCCCTTGTCGAAGACCTGGAAGAAGAGCTCGTGCACGTCGGGGTGGGCCTT
>JBIQJS010000126.1:0-8492 GCA_044507405.1 Rubrivivax sp.
ACCACCGCCTTCGCGATCGTGGCGGCCACCGGCAACATGTACAACGGCCTGTGGTACCCGATCGTGATCGCGGTCATGACCTTCGTGGTGGGCATGCTCTTCGTGAAGGAAACGAAGGACGTGGACATCTACGCCCGCGACTGACCACCGCGACGGCGCGGCCCGCGCATCACGCGCGGGCCGCAGCCCCGCAACAAGACAAAGGAAACCCTCAGCATGTGGAAGATCGTGGTCGGCTTCATCGTCGTCGCCGTGGCGACCCTGTGGCTGCTCAGCAAGGGCGGCGACATCGACATGAGCGGCGAGAAGCACGGCATCGAGACGCCCCATCCCGCGGCCCCGGCCGCGTCGGATGTGGCGTCAGCCGCCAGCAACTAGGACGCCGATGCCCTCGGGCCGGACCGGCCAGCCTTCGGGCTGCGCCGGTTTTTTTACGCCTGCGTGCTTGCGGCGGCAGCCGGTGCGCCCGGGGCCTGGGCCCATCCGGCGCCTGCCCACAGCACGAGGCAGGCGACCACGGCTGCCGTGAGCAGCCAACCGACGGGGATGCGTTCGAAGAAGTTCATGAGCGAGCGGGACGGCGGTTGCGACGGGCGACGGTTCGGGTTCTTCTGTCGACGCATTTCAGCGTGCGCGCGTGCGCCTGTCTGCACCCAGTTGTTACGCCCTGTTCGGGGTGCAGGGCGCAGTGGCGTTGCCGCGCGTCACGGGCGAATCGTCTGCTTACGAGCAGTGGCGACCGGCCAACGACAGCCTGTGGCGCCGAGGGACTTTGTGCGCGAATCGGCCCTGCGTCTGCGTAAGCTCGGGGCCTGCCGCCGCCCCTGGGTCGGGGCGGGCGACATCGTCCAGGAGTCACACACATGAACAAGATCTCACTCGCACTCGCAACCTCCCTCCTCGCCGGCCTCATGGCGGCCGGCCCGGCTGCCGCCCAGTCGTCCGGCTACGGCCCCTCCTGGGCCGGCGCCTCCATCGGCAGCACCGACTACGGCACCGGCCTCAAGGTCTATCTCGGCGGCAAGCTGCATCCCATCTTCGGGTGGGAAGCGCAGGCCGTGAGCTTCGGCTCGGAAGACTACGCGCCGGGCCGCAAGCACTCGGCGTTCTCGGTCGGCGGCTCGGGCATCGCGCGCTTCGCGCTCAATTCGCAGTTCACCGCCTTCGGCAAAGCCGGCCTGCACTACCTGCGCACCAAGCACAGCGGCCCCGGCGGCAGCAACTCCGACAGCGACCTCGAGCTGGGCCTGGGCGCCGGCATGTGGTTCAACATCAGCCACACGACGGCGCTGCGCCTGGAGTACGAGAACATCGGCGGCGGCGATGGAGATTTCTTCTCCATCGGCCTGCAGGTCAGCTTCTGAGCGTTTCGTGCACGCACGCGGGCCGCTCCCGGGCCGGCCCGCACACCCCTGGGGTGGCCACGGCACTGCGTGGCCGGGGGCTCACATGAACAAGGCCTTGTGCTGCTCCCGCAGCACGTTCTTCTGCACCTTGCCCATGGTGTTGCGCGGCAGCTCGGGCAGCACGAAGACACGCTTGGGCACCTTGAAGTTGGCGATGCGGCCCTTGAGCGCCTGCAGCACGGCCGCATCATCGAGCGTCGCACCCGGCTTGGGCACGACGAGGGCGACGCCCACCTCGCCGAAGTCCGGGTGGGGCACGCCCACCACGGCGCTTTCGGCCACGCCGGGCATCTCGTTGATGAAGCCTTCGACTTCAGCCGGGTAGACGTTGTAGCCGCCCGAGATGATGAGGTCCTTGCTGCGCCCGACGATGGTCACGTAGCCGCGCTCGTCGATGCGACCCACGTCGCCGGTCTTGAACCAGCCGTCGGCGGTGAACTCCTCGCGCGTCTTCTCGGGCATGCGCCAGTAGCCGGCGAAGACGTTGTCGCCGGTCACCTGGATGCCGCCCACCTCGCCGACCGGCACGGCCTTGCCTTCGTCGTCACGCACGCGCAGGCCCACGCCCGGCAGCGGGAAGCCCACCGTGCCGCCGCGGCGTTCGCCGTCCTTGGCGCGGTAGGGGTTGGAGGTGAGGATGGAGGTCTCGCTCATGCCGTAGCGCTCGACGATGGTGTGGCCGGTGCGCTCGGTCCATTCGTTGAAGGTCTCGATGAGCAGCGGCGCCGAGCCGGCGGTGAAGAGGCGCATGCCGGAACACGCCTCGCGCGTGAGGCCGGGCTCGGCCAGCAGGCGCACGTAGAGCGTGGGCACGCCCATGAAGACCGTCGCGTCGGGCAGGCGCGCGGCCACCACCTTGGGGTCGAACTTCGCGAGCCAGATCATCTTGCAGCCCGCGACCAGTGCCGCCTGCGCCGCGACGAAGAGCCCGTGCACGTGGAAGAGCGGCAGCGCGTGGATGAGCACGTCGTGCTCTGGCTCCCAGCCCCAGTAGGCCTGCAGCGTGCGCGTGTTCGACAGGATGTTGCCGTGCGTGAGCATCGCGCCCTTGCTGCGCCCGGTGGTGCCGCTCGTGTAGAGGATGCAGGCGAGGTCGTCGCGCTGGCGCACCGCGGGCTCGTGGTGGTCGCCCTGGTGCGCGGCGCGGTCGAGCAGGCTGCCGGTGCGGTCGTCGTCCAGCGTGTAGACGTGCGTGGTGCCGGCCTTGAAGGCGATCTTGCTGATCCAGCCGAAGTTCCGGCTCGTGCACACCACCACGGCCGGCTCGGCATTGCCGATGAAGTACTCGATCTCGGCGGCCTGGTAGGCGGTGTTGAGCGGGAGGTAGACGTGGCCGGCGCGCAGCACCGCGAGGTAGAGCATCAGCGCCTCGACCGACTTCTCGGTCTGCACCGCGACCCGGCTGCCCTCGGGCAGGTGCAGCGAGTCGAGCAGGTTGGCCATCATGGCCGAGCCCCGCTCGAGGTCGCGCCAGGAGTAGCGGGCAGGCCCGCCGTCGCCGGGGCTGTCCACGGTTTCGATGGCGATGCGGTCGAGGTCCTTCGGATACCCCGCGCGGATGGCGGCATAGAGGTTGTGGTTCATGAGCGCCATTTTCAGTCGAGCTTGGCACCCGAGCGTTTCACGACGTCGGCCCAGCGCTTGACCTCCTGGCTCACGAAGCGACCGAAGGCGTCGCCGTAGAGGTCGGGCGTCTCGGTGCCGAGCGAGGTCCAGGTCTTGCGCAACTCCTCCGATTCGAGCGCGCGGGCGAGCTCGTGGCGCATGGCGTCGACGAATTCCTTCGGCGTGCCCTTGGGCGCCCACAGCGCGTACCAGGTGGCGACCTGGTAGTCGGGGATGCCGACCTCGGTGCTGCCGGGCACGTCGGGGAACCCGGGCGCGCGCTTGCTGGCGGCCACGGCCAGCGCCTTGATGCGCCCGCCCTTGATGTGCGCGGCCGAGGAGCCGAGGCCGTCGAACATCACGTCGACCTGGCCGGCGATCAGGTCCTGCAGCGCGGGGCCCGCGCCGCGGTAGGGAATGTGCGTGATGAAGGTCCGGGTCTGCAGCTTGAAGAGCTCGCCCGCGAGGTGGTGCGAGGTGCCGTTGCCGGCCGAGGCGTAGTTGAGCCGGCCGGGGTTCTTGCGCGCGAGGTCGAGAAAGCCGGCGAGGTCGTTCGCGGCCACCCGCCGCGGGTTGATCACGATCACCTGCGGGACGCTGGAGATGAGGCCCACGGGGATGAAGTCGGTCTCGATGTTGTAGTCGAGCCTGGGGTACATGGACGGCGCGATCGCGTGGTGCACCGCGCCCATGAAGAAGGTGTGGCCGTCGGGTGCGGCCTTGGCGGCGATCGACGCGCCCACGGTGCCGCCGGCGCCGCCGCGGTTGTCGACCAGGAACTGCTTGCCCACGTTGCGCGTGAGCACCGAGGTGAGCGGGCGGGCGAAGGCATCGGTGCCGCCGCCGGCCGGGAAGGGCACGACGAAGGTGACGGGTTTCTGCGGCCACGCTGCACCCTGCCCGCGGACCCACGGGGCGGCGAGCAGGGCGGCGGCGCCGAGCGCGAGGCGACGGCGATCGGGGCGGGTCGGGCAGGAGGAGTCGGCCATGGGATGTGTCTCCGGTGTCGGTGGGTGTGTGCGGCCGACTCTAGGGATCCGCGCGCCGGCGGCAAACACGCCAAAACCCTGCTGTGGCGTCCGGTTCGCCTTGCGCTTCGCGGCACGGGTCCTATGCTTGGTGCACTGCAACAAACGGCAGCTCCCATGGACACAGCACGAGCGGCTCTACCCGAACCCCAAGGCAAGGTGCTCTATGTTGAAGACCAGGACCTCAACTTCCTCCTGGTGCAGGCGCAGCTGGCGGCCACGCTGCCCGGCATCGAGCTGATCCGCGCGGCCACCGGCGCCGAAGGTGTCGAGAAGGTGCGCCTCGAGCGGCCCGACCTGGTGCTGCTGGACATGCACCTGCCCGACACCGGGGGCCTGCAGGTGGTGCGGGCGCTGAACGTGGAGATCTCGCAGGGCCTCAAGGTGGCGCTGCTGACGGCCGACCATCTCTCGATGGACATCCTGAAGGCGATGAGCCTGGGGGCCTATGAATACTGGGTCAAGCCGATCAGCGCGACCCAGCTCGAAAAGGGCGTGCGCCGGGGGCTGGCGGCGGCCGGCGCAACCCTGGCGCGCGAGAGCACGGCCAGCGCCGCACAGGGCGTGCGCCGCTGACGCCGCAGCGCCTCAGCGCAGCAGCGAGGCCTCCAGCTTGTTGACCATCTCGATCAGGCGTGGGCGCACCTCGTTGAGCAGGAACTCCTTCGAGAGGTTGAAGGAAGGGCCGCCGCAGTTGATGGCCATGGGCGGCAGCCCGCCGCCCGGCTGGAACGCGCGGGCGATGCCGTTCACGTCCTTCTGCCAGTCGCCGAAGGAGCAGGTGACGCCGAGCGTCGCGTATTCGTCCATGGCGCGGGCGATGCCGTCGCGGATGTCGGGCCATGCCACCTCGTCGAGCTCCTGCACGCGCTCCATGAAATCCTGGCGCTCGCGTTCGGGGATGGCGGCCAGCCACGCGCGGCCGATGGCCGAGGTGGCCACGGGGATGCGCGAGCCCACGTCGAGGCTGAGCGTGAGCGCCGCCGAGCTGCGGCAGTTCTCCACGTAGATCATCGAGAGCCGGTCGCGCGTGCCCAGCGACACCATGGAGCGCGTGGCATCGGCCAGCTCCTGCATCATGGGGCGCGCCACCTGGCGCACGTCCAGCCGCGCGAGCATGGCGCTGCCCAGCGACAGCGTGGCCGTGCCCAGGCGGTACTTGCCGCTTTCCTCGACCTGGATCAGGTAGCCGAGCTTGGTGAGCGTGGACGTCAGCCGCGACACCGTCGACTTGGGCAGCCGGCAGCGCGTGGCGATCTCCTGGTTGCCCAGGGCCTTGTCGCCCGAGCGGAAGCACGCCAGCACCTCCAGGCCGCGGGCCAGCGCGGTGACGAAGTGGCGATCCTCCTTGGGCTTGGGTGCGGCGCGGGCGCGCTCGACCCGGGCGTTGTTGGCGAGTGTGTCCATTGTTCTCGGTCTGTCCCTCAATGCCTCCAAAGTGGAACACAAATCCACCACGCGATGCATCTGATATTCCCTTGTTCCGACCGGATTGCGCCCATCCGACAGGCCGCTTTCCCTGGTATTCCCCCTGACTGGCTTCAGGAAGCCTGCGGGTTGACACTCCGATGGCGACCTTCAACAATCGCCAAGCCGTTTTTTCCCGCAGAATCAAATTCTGCACCGCAGCACATTTGCGACCGCTCGATCCGGTGATCGCCCTGAGGCGTCGCCCGCGATCCCGAACCTCCGCCCCGACCCATGGACCTGACCTTCACCCCTGAAGAACAAGCCTTCCGCGAGGAGGTGCGTGCCTTCCTGCGCGACAAGCTGCCGGAATCGCTGCGCCAGAAGGTGCTCAACAGCCAGCGCCTGACCCGCGATGACCACGTGGCGTGGCAGCGCACCCTGCACGAGCGTGGCTGGGGCGGCCCGGGCTGGCCCAGGGAGCACGGCGGCCCGGGCTGGAACGCCGTGCAGCAGTACATCTTCGAAGAAGAATGCGCCGCCGCCGGCGCGCCGCGGCTCATCCCGTTCGGCATCAAGATGGTGGCGCCGGTCATCATGGCCTTCGGCACGCCCGAGCAGCAGCAGCGCTTCCTGCCCGACATCAGCAGCGCGCGCAAGTGGTGGTGCCAGGGCTACTCGGAGCCGGGGTCCGGCTCCGACCTCGCCTCGCTCAAGACCCGCGCGGTGCGCGGCGTCGATGCGCAGGGCGACCACTTCATCGTCAACGGCCAGAAGACCTGGACGACGCTCGGCCAGCACGCCGACTGGATCTTCTGCCTGGTCCGCACCGACCCGCAGGCGAAAGCGCAGCGCGGCATCAGCTTCCTGCTGATCGACATGAAGACGCCCGGCATCACGGTGCGGCCCATCATCACGCTCGACGGCTCGCATGAAGTGAACGAGGTCTGGTTCGAGAACGTGCGCGTGCCGGCCGAGAACCTGATCGGCGAAGAGAACAAGGGCTGGACCTACGCCAAGTTCCTGCTCGGCCACGAGCGCAGCAACATCGCCGGCATCGGCATCAGCAAGCGCGAGATCGGCCGCCTGAAGCGCGTCGCGGCCACCGAACGCAAGAACGGCCGCCCGCTGATCGAAGACCCGCTCTTCTCCGCCAAGATCGCGCAGATCGAGGTCGACCTCATGGCGCTGGAGATGACCAACCTGCGCGTGCTCTCCGACGAGGCCAACGAGAAGGCGCCGGGGCCGGCAGCCTCCATCCTCAAGATCAAGGGCACCGAGATCCAGCAGGCGATCACCGAGCTGCTGGTCGCGGCCGTGGGCCCGTACGCGCTGCCCTACAAGCCCGAGACCGAAAGCGACGAGGAAGGCGACCTCGGCCCGCGTTACGCGCGCGGCCTGGGCGCGCACTACTGCAACATGCGCAAGCTCTCGATCTTCGGCGGCTCCAACGAGATCCAGAAGAACATCATTTCCCAGCAGCTGCTCGGCCTGTAAAGCGAGAACGACATGGACTTTTCCTTCAGCGAAGAGCAGCAGCAGCTGCAAGACGCCATCACCCGTTTCGTGCAGGGTGACTACAGCTTCGAGCGCCGCAACAAGATCCTGAAGAGCACCGAGGGCTGGAGCCGCGAGGTCTGGCAGGGCCTGGCCGATCTCGGCGTGCTCGCGATGAACATCCCCGAGGCCGACGGCGGCCTGGGCTACGGGCCGGTGGAGACGCTGCTCGCGATGCATGCCGCCGGCCCCGCGCTGCTGGCCGAGCCGTTCCTCGACAGCGCCGTGGTCGCGACGACCCTGGTGCGCGAGCTCGCCACGGCCGAGCAGCGCAGCGAGCTGCTGCCGGCGCTCGGCGCAGGTGAACGCATCCTCGTGCTGGCGCACGCCGAGGCCGCCGCGCGCGGCCACGCCGTGTGGGTGGAGACGAGCGCCCGGCAGCACGGCGATGGCTGGGTGCTCAACGGCCACAAGGCCGTGGTGTCGCTCGCGCCCGCGGCCGACGAACTGCTGGTGTCGGCGCGCGTGAGCGGCCAGCCGGGCGATGTCGATGGCGTGGCGGTGTTCCGCGTGCCGCGCGTTGCGGCCGGCGTCACGCTGCAAGCCTGCAAGACGCTCGATGGCCGCCGCGCCGCCGACGTGATCCTCCAAGAAGTGCAGGTGAGTGCGTCAGCCCGCCTGGGCTCCGACGGCGCTGCCGCGGCGCTCGAACGCGCGCTCGACGTGGGTCTCGCCGCGCTCTGTGCCGAGGCGCTGGGCGTGATGGAAGCCACCGTCAACGCCACCATCGAGTACCTCAAGACCCGCCAGCAGTTCGGGCAGCCGATCGGCCGCTTCCAGGCGCTGCAGCACCGCACCGCCGACATGCTGCTGCACCTGGAGCAGTCGCGCTCGATGGCGTATCTCGCCGCCATGAACTGCCAGCTCGACGACGACGTGCAGCGCCGCAAGACCCTCTCGGCCGCGAAGGTCGTGATCGGCAATGCCTGCCGTTTCATCGGCCAGCAGGCGGTGCAGCTCCATGGCGGCATGGGCATGACCGAAGAGCTCAATGTCAGCCACTACTTCAAGCGCCTGATGGCGATCGAACTCAGCTTCGGCGACACTGACACGCACCTGCAGCGCTTTGCCGCCCTCACGCAGCGTGACATCGCGTTGGCCGCCTGAACATCGCACACGAGAGAGACACACCATGGCCACCACCAAAGCGCACTTCCAATGGGACGACCCCCTGCTGCTCGACCAGCAGCTCACGAGCGACGAGCGCCAGGTGCGCGACGCCGCGCGCGACTACTGCCAGGGCAGGCTCGCGCCCCGCGTGCTCGAAGCCTTCCGCCAAGAGACCACCGACCCGGCCATCTTCCGCGAGATGGGCGAGCTCGGCCTGCTCGGCCCCACCATCCCCGAGCAGTACGGCGGCGCCGGCCTCAACTACGTCTGCTACGGCCTCATCGCCCGCGAGGTCGAGCGCGTGGACTCCGGCTACCGCTCCATGATGAGCGTGCAGAGCTCGCTCGTCATGGTGCCCATCAACGAGTTCGGCAACGAC
>JBIQJS010000014.1:0-50287 GCA_044507405.1 Rubrivivax sp.
TGCGCTGGTAGTTCTTCACCACGTCGGTGATGAACTGCTCGGCGTGCAGGTAGAGCACGCGCGCGTCGGGCCGGTCGGCCAGCAGCGCATTGCCCACCGCATGCACCAGGTGGGTCTTGCCCAGGCCCACTCCGCCATAGATGAAGAGCGGGTTGTACATCTGGCCGGGGGCACCGGCGACGTGCAGCGCCGCGGTGCGGGCCATCTGGTTGGCGCGGCCCGGCACGAGGGTGTCGAAGGTCAGGGCCGGGTTCAGGCGGTGGCGGGGCAGCTGCGAGGCCGGGTGGGACGTGTCGCTGCCGGCCGGGCGTGCCGGGGTAGGCGCATCCGTCGACCCCGCGTGCAGCGCCTGCACCAGCGGGCGCGGGCCGCTCTGGCGCAGCACGCTCGCGGCGGTGGCTGGGGTCTCGCGGGCGGCGAGCGTCAAGTCCAGGCGCACCGGCTTGCCGGCGAGCTCGCTCAGCACGGCCTCGATGCGGCCGGCGTACTGGTTGCGGATCCAGTCGAGCTTGAACCGGTTGGGCACGCGCACGCTGGCCACTGCCACATCACCGCCCTCATCGGTGACGTCGGCTGCAGGCAGCGGACGGATCCAGGTGTTGAATTGTTGTTCGGGCAACTCTGCTGCGAGTCGTTCGCAGCCACGTTGCCAGAGGTCAGCGCTCATTTGTGGAAAAGTCTTTTCGGGAGCGGCGGGATTCTACGTGCCCCACGGCGGAGGAGACGCGGTTATCCACAGTTTCTTGGCACAGGTCAATCCGCCCGCCCGGGCGCATGCCGTCGTGCAAGTCTTTGACTCGAAAGGGTGTTTTTGGTGTAATAGTGGGTTTCCCGAAGGCTTGGTCGATCGGGCCGGAGTGCGCTCCGGCAGTGGTTGCAGGCAGGTCTTCACCCTCAATCCGGACTGCCAGGACTATCCCCATGAAACGCACCTACCAAGCTTCCAAGACCCGCCGCGCCCGTACTCATGGCTTCCTCGTGCGCATGAAGACCCGCGGTGGCCGCGCCGTCATCAACGCCCGCCGCGCCAAGGGCCGCAAGCGCCTCGCCGTCTGAGGACGGCCGGGCAGCACCTCGCAGCCGCGCCGTGATCAGGCGCATCGTGCGATCCGCCGATTTCGAACGCGTGCTCGGCACCCCGGTCCACGCACGCAGCACGCACTTCGCCGTGCATTACCTGCGCAGCTGCCCCACAAGTGCGAACAAGTTGTCAACAGGCCAGGCACCGGAACAGGGCAAACCTGTGGATGACTCCGGCGACAGCTGCTGGCTCGGGGCCGTGGTGCCCAAGCGCCATGCGCGCCGTGCCGTGACGCGCAACCTGCTCAAGCGCCAGATCCGCCAGGCCGCCTGCGGTCAGGCCGCCTTGCCTGCAGGCCTGTGGGTGGTGCGTCTGCGGGCGGGCTTCGCCATGGCCGACTTTCCGAGCGCGGCCTCCGACGCGCTGCGGGCGGCAGCCGGGCAGGAGCTGCGTGATCTTCTGGCCGATGCGGCCCGGCGTGCCCGCCGCGCCGATGCCCTGCGAGACCCCCATGCTTGAAGCGCTGCGGCTGGCTCCGCAACGCCTGCTGATGGGTCTGGTGCGGGGATATCGCTACTTCCTGAGCCCCTGGCTCGGCAGCGCGTGCCGCTTCGAGCCCACCTGCTCGGCGTATGCCCTGCAGGCGCTGGAGCAGCACGGAGCGCTGGCTGGCAGCACCCTGACCCTTGCCCGCCTGGCGCGCTGCCATCCGTGGTGCGCCGGTGGGCACGACCCGGTGCCCGAGCGGGCCTCGGGTCTCTTCTCCCGCCTCTTCACTTCTTCCCGCGAAAAGACGCTCCCATGACCGATATGCGCCGCACCCTGCTGTGGGTGGTGTTCCTGATGTCGCTGACATTGCTGTGGAACAACTGGAACGTCCACAAGGGCCAGCCGTCGATGTTCGGGCCTGCGCCTGCGCGCACGGCCGCCTCGGGCGTGCCGGCGCCGTCCCAGGGTGGTGCCGGCACGCCGGCACCGTCGGCCACGGCCGGTACGGCCGCTCCGGTGGCGAGCGAGCAGCGCGTCGTGAAGACCGACGTGGTCGAGGCCACGCTCGATTCGCGCGGCGGCGACCTGGTGCGCCTGGTGCTGCTCAAGCACCCCGACGACGCCGACAGCCAGAAGCCCCTGGTCCTCTTCGACCGCAACGGCGGCCGCCAGTACGTGGCGCAGACCGGCCTCATCACCCGCCAGTCGGGCGTGACCTTGCCCAACCATCACACCGTGATGACGCTGCTGCCCGGTGCCACCGAGCTGCAGCCGGGCGCCGACACGCTCACGGTCACTTTCGAATCGCCGGAAGTCGCGGGCGTCAAGCTGCGCAAGAGCTATGTGTTCAAGCGCGGCGAGTACGTGGTGGCGGTGCGCCACGAGGTCATCAATGGCGGCACCGCCCCGGTGCAGCCCGAGCTCTACCTGCAGCTGGTGCGCGACGGCACCATCCCGCCGAGCGGCATGTTCATGGCGCCGAGCGCCTTCACCGGCCCGGCCATCTACACGCAGGAGAAGCACTTCCAGAAGGTCGATTTCTCCGACATCGAGAAGCGCCAGACCGAGCACGTGCGATCGGCCGACAACGGCTGGGTCGCGATGGTGCAGCACTATTTCAACTCCGCCTGGCTGGTGCCGGGGCAGTCGCCGCGCGAATTCCGCACCGACCGCATCGGCGACAACCTCTATTCGGTGGCGATGGTGCTGCCGCTGGGCACCGTCGAGCCGGGCTCGACCGTCACGCACGACGCGCAGCTCTACGCCGGCCCGCAGGAGGAGACCAAGCTGGAAGCGCTCGCCCCGGGACTGGAGCTCGTCAAGGACTACGGCTGGTTCACCATGCTGGCCAAGCCGCTCTTCTGGCTGCTCGACAAGCTGCACACGCTGATCGGCAACTGGGGCTGGTCCATCGTGGCGCTGGTCGTGCTGCTCAAGATCGCGTTCTACTGGCTCAATGCGAGCGCGTACCGCTCCATGGCCAAGATGAAGGCGATCAACCCGCGCATCATGGAGATGCGCGAGCGCCTGAAGGACAAGCCGCAGCAGATGCAGCAGGAGATGATGCGCATCTACCGTGAGGAGAAGGTCAACCCGCTCGGCGGCTGCCTGCCCATCCTCGTGCAGATGCCCTTCTTCATCGCGCTGTACTGGGTGCTGCTCTCCAGCGTGGAGATGCGCAACGCGCCGTGGATCGGCTGGATCACCGACCTCTCGGCGCGTGACCCGTACTACATCCTGCCCTTGCTGATGACCGGCTCGACACTGCTGCAGACCTGGCTCAACCCGACGCCGCCCGACCCCGTGCAGGCCCGGATGATGTGGATCATGCCGCTCATCTTCAGCGTGTTCTTCTTCTTCTTCCCCGCCGGCCTGGTGCTGTACTGGCTGACCAACAACATCCTCGGCATCGCGCAGCAGTACATCATCAACAAGCGCCTGGGCGTGGCCTGAGCGCCGGCGCGGCCCGACCGGGACAATGGCGGCCATGCTGCCGCGCCACGACCAGCCCATCGTCGCGATCGCCACCGCCTCCGGCCGCGGCGCGGTGGGGATCGTGCGGGCGTCCGGACGTGACCTCGGCGCCTTGATCGAAGGGCTGTGCGGCCGGCGCCTCGCACCGCGACAGGCCACCTACCTGCCCTTCCTCGGCGCCGACGGCCAGGCCATCGACCGCGGTCTCGCCATCCACTTTCCCGCGCCGCATTCCTACACCGGCGAAGACGTGCTGGAGCTCCAGGCGCACGGCGGCCCGGTCGTGCTGCAACTGCTGCTCGGGCGTTGCCTCGAACTCGGCCGCGGCCTGGGCCTGCGGCCGGCCGAGCCGGGCGAATTCACCCAGCGCGCCTTCCTCAACGACAAGCTCGACCTCGCCCAGGCCGAAGCGGTGAGCGATCTCATCGAAGCGAGCACCGAAGCTGCCGCCCGCTCGGCGAGCCGGTCGCTTTCCGGGGCCTTCTCGGCCGAGGTGGAGAACCTGCGCGAGCGACTGGTGCGCCTGCGCATGCTGGTCGAGGCCACGCTCGACTTTCCCGAGGAAGAGATCGATTTCCTGCAGCAGGCCGATGCGCACGGCCAGCTCGACGCCATCGCCGCGCAGCTCGCCGTCGTCCTCGACCGCGCGCGCCAGGGGGCGTTGCTGCGGGAAGGCATGCGCGTGGTGCTCGCCGGACAGCCCAACGTCGGCAAGAGCTCGCTGCTCAATGCGCTGGCGGGGGCCGAGCTCGCGATCGTCACGCCCATACCCGGCACCACCCGGGACAAGGTCAGCGAGACCGTCCAGATCCAGGGGGTGCCGGTGCATGTGATCGACACCGCCGGCCTGCGCGAGGCCGGCGACGAGGTCGAGCGCATCGGCATCGCGCGCAGCTGGGAGGCGATCGAGAAGGCCGACGCCGTGCTCTTCCTGCACGACGTCACCCGGCTGGGCGAGTCGGCCTACGACGCTGGCGATGCCGAAATCGCCCTGCGTCTGGCGCCTCAGGCTGACCGGGTGCTGCACGTCTACAACAAGTGCGACCTGCGCCCGCCACCCGCCGACGGCGGGATCGCGCTCTCGGCCCACACCGGCGCCGGCCTGGAGGCCTTGCGCATGGCATTGCTCCGGCTGGCAGGCTGGCATGCGCAGCCCGAGGGACTGTTCATCGCCCGCGCGCGGCATGTGGAAGCGCTTCAGCGCACGCAGGTGCATGCGGCGCGGGCCCATGCACACCTGGGCGTGGCCGTGCCGGCCCTGGACCTGCTGGCCGAGGAGCTGCGGCTTGCGCACAACGCGCTGGCCGAGATCACCGGCGCCTGCACGCCGGACGACCTCCTCGGCGAGATCTTCAGCCGCTTCTGCATCGGCAAGTAGCCCACCGGGCGTCAGGGTCGGCTCAGCCGATCGCAACCGATCGCTCCGCGGCGCCACGATGTTTTGTCCACGACAAATACTTGACAGATCGCGCGACTGTGCCTAATGTTGTGGCGCATTTCGCATTTGTCCTGGACAAACATCGGAAGGAGTCCACCATGCTGAAGTACCTGAAACTGGCCGTCGCGGCCGCCGCCGTCGTGTTGGTCGCCGCATGCGGCGGCGGAGACGACGACCCGCCACCCGTCACGCGCAACATCGTCCAGCAGGCCCAGGCCGACACGCGCCTGAGCATCCTCGTCGAAGCCGTGGTGGCGGCCGACCTTGCAGCCACGCTCAGCGGGCCGGGCCCGTTCACGGTGCTGGCGCCCACTGACGAAGCCTTTGCGGCGCTGCTGCAGGAGCTCGGCGTGACCAAGGAGCAACTCCTGGCCGACCGCGCCCTGCTCACCGCGGTCCTGACCTACCACGTCGTCCCCGGTCGTGTGCTGCGGGCCCAGCTGCCGCTCAACACGCCGATCACGACCGTCCAGGGCGAGACCTTCACCGTCACCAACGCGGGGGTGGTCGACCAGCGCAACCGCACGGCACGCCTGGTCCAGACCGATGTGCCGGCCACCAATGGCGTGATCCACGTCATCGACCGCGTGATCCTGCCCAGCCCCTGAGCGTCCAGGAGCGGCCGCGGCCTGGGGCGGCCGAGCGGGCAGGCGTCGGCCGCCCTGCTCGCTTGTCCGCTTGTGCGCCTTGGACGGCCGCTCCGATAATCGCGCAAGCGGCACTCCGCCGTGCTCTGAGAGCGCTTCGAGCGCCCGCCATGGACTTCAACGAACTGGTCAACGCGATCCAGACGCTCAACACCGAAGACGCCTTCCGGGCGCGGCTGAATGCCGAGCAGTGGCGCACCATCGGCCCCTACTTCACCCAGCACGACATCCGGGCGGGTGACCTGCTCATCAAGCAGGGTGACACCGACCGCAGCATGTACTTCCTCGGCCGCGGGTCGCTGCAGGTCTTCGTGACCGGCGCGCCTCCGGGGAGCACCCGCATCGCCATCCTGCGGCCCGGTTCGGTCGTGGGGGAACCCGGGATCTTCGGTGACGGCCAGCGCATGGCCAGCGTCGAAGCGGTGGTGCCTTCGGTCGTCTGGGCCCTGCGCGGCCCGCGGCTGGAAGAGCTCGCCCAGCGTTCGCCGGCGCTGGCGCTCGAGCTCGTGCGGGCCGCAGGCGGCGTCATGGCGCAGCGCATGCGCGCCAACATGACCCAGAAGATGCCCATCGCCTGACGCGAAGCCAACCCGCGGGCGTTTCGGTGTGCAGAACCGAAAGTCGCCCATGTGACGGGCTGTAACGGGAAAGTCCGCAGAACGCCATGCGCGCAACGGGATACCGTTGCTGACGAACGTGCACGCACGTTCTTTAAAGCAACGACACAGGAGATCCCATGCAGTCCCTCGCCTCTTTCCGCTTGGCCGTCCTTGCCAGCGCCGTGCTGCTCACCGCCTGCGGAGGCAATGACGACGATCCTCCGGCACCGGAGGAAACGCGGGCGCAAGACGCCCGTGTCTTCACGCCCGTCCCCCTGGACGATCCCACCGCCTATCCCGACGCCGTCGGCACCACGAGCTTTGCGGCGCTGACCGGTGCCACGGTGAACACCGACCGCTGGGCGGGCGTGCTCAACGGCGCGGCGTATCGCATCGAGGTGCCGGAGAACTGGAACGGCAAGCTCGTCATGTACGCGCACGGCTACCGCAACACCGTCCTCGCCCTGACGACCGGCAACCCGTCGATCCGCCGCTACCTGATCGAAAACGGCTACGCCTGGGCCGCTTCGAGCTACACCACCAACTGGTACGACGTGCGCGCCGGTGTCGAGGACACCAATGCGCTGGCGCTCAACTTCCGCCGCATCGCCGCCGAGCGCGGCCGCACGCTGGACGCGCCCACCCGCACCTACATCACCGGCCACTCCATGGGCGGGCACATCGCGGCCGCTGCGGTAGAAGCCGAAACGCTCAACACCGCACGCAACCGCGTGCGCTATGACGGGGCAGCGCCGATGTGCGGCGTGACCGGCGACACGGAGCTCTTCAACACCTTCGCCGCCATGCAGGTGTCGGCGCAGGCCGTGGCCGGCATCCCGCGCTATCCCACGGCCAACTTCGCCGACATCAAGCCGCTGGTGGATGCCGCGCTCTTCACCCGCCTCACGACGCCCGTCACGCCGACGGTCGGCCGCGGCCAGCAGTACGCCTCCATCGTCGAGAACCTCACGGGCGGCCAGCGCCCGCTCTTCGACGTGGCCCTGGCGTATGGCGGCAGCTTCGGCGCGGCGTACGGAACCTTCGGCTCGGATGGCACGGTCAACGGCATCCTCAACCGCAATGTGCTGGACACCAACCGCTTCACCTACACCATCGAAGGCGACCCGACCGCCAGCGCCGCGATCAACGGTGCCGCGCTCACGCTGACGGCTGACCCCGAGGCCAACCGCCTGCGCCGCGATGGCCTGCGCTGGATCCCCAAGGTCAACGGCGAATTCAGCGTGCCGGTGGTCTCCATCCACACGATCGGCGACCTCTTCGTGCCCTTCAACATGATGCAGATCCACCGTGAGCGGGCCGAAGCCAAGGGCAACGGCGACCGTCTCGTGACGCGCGCGATCCGCGGCATCAGCCACTGCGACTTCACGGTCGCCGAGCAGGTCGAGGCCTTCGCCGACCTGGTCGACTGGGTCGAAAACGGCAACAAGCCGGCTGGCGACGACGTGCTCACCGCTGCCACCGTGGCGCAGCCGACCTACGGTTGCACCTTCACGCGCGCACCGGTGGCGGGCGTCGATACGGGCGCGACCATCGCGCTGCGCGGCGTCGTCGCGTCGGCGCCGGATGGCGCCTGCCCCTGAAGCGCCACCGCGGTCGAGATGACCTTCGGGCCCCTGCGGGGGCCCGTTTTCATGGTGCCGCCGCCCGTGCGCCGGTGACCCTGACGAGGGCGGGACGGCAGCGCCGGTGCCTACAATCGCCCGATTCCACGACCGCCCCGTGCGGCACCCTGCGCCGTGTCAGCCTACGCTCCCTCCACCCCGCCGGACTTCGACGCCGAACGCGCCCTGCGGCTGGCGCGCGAGACGATCGACATCGAAGCACAAGCCCTGCTCGGCCTCAAGAACCGGCTCGGCGACGACTTCTCGCGCGCCGTCTCGTCCATCCTGCGCTGCAGCGGCCGCGTGGTGGTGATGGGCATGGGCAAGAGCGGCCACGTGGGCCGCAAGATCGCCGCCACGCTCGCCTCCACCGGAACACCGGCCTTCTTCGTCCACCCGGCGGAGGCCAGCCATGGCGACCTCGGCATGGTCGCGCCGGGCGACGTGGTCATCGCCATCTCCAACTCGGGCGAGGCCAACGAACTCACCGCCATCCTCCCGGCGATCCGCCGCATCGGCGTCACGCTGGTCGGCATGACGGGGCGTGCCGACTCCACGCTGGCCCAGCACGCCGACATCACCCTCGACAGCGGCGTCGATGCCGAAGCCTGCCCGCTCAACCTGGCCCCGACCGCCAGCACCACCGCGCAGATGGCGCTTGGTGATGCGCTGGCCGTGGCGCTGCTCGATGCGCGGGGCTTTCGCGAAGAGGATTTCGCGCGCTCGCACCCGGGCGGGAGCCTCGGGCGCAAGCTGCTGACCCATGTGCGCGACGTCATGCGCACCGGCGACGACGTGCCGCGTGTGGCGCCCGACACCCCGTTCGTGGACATGATGCGTGAGATGACCCGCAAGGGCCTGGGCGCGACGGCCGTGGCCGATGCCTCCGGCCGTGTGGTCGGGATCTTCACCGACGGCGACCTGCGCCGCTGCGTGGAGCGTGGGCGCGACCTGCGCGCGCTCGTGGCCTCCGACGTCATGCACCCGGAGCCGCGCACCATCCGCCCCGACGTGCTCGCCGTCGAAGCCGCCGACCTCATGGAGGCGCACCGCATCACGAGCGTGCTGGTCGTCGACGCGCAGGGTGTGCTCGTGGGCGCGCTCAACTCCAACGACCTGATGCGGGCCAAGGTCATCTGATGCGCGAACTCAAGCCGGTGCTCGCCTTTCCCCCCGAGCTGCTGCTCCAGGCCCAGGGCGTGCGCGCGGCGATCTTCGACGTCGATGGCGTGCTCACCGATGGGCGCATCTACATCAGCGAGCGCGGCGAGGAGTTCAAGGCCTTCAGCACGCTCGACGGCCACGGCCTCAAGCTGCTCGTGCAAGGCGGCATCACACCCGTCGTCATCACCGGCCGCGATTCACCCGCCGTGCGCCGCCGAGTGGCCGACCTCGGCATCGTGCACGCCGTCTACGGCGCACACGACAAGCTCGCCGCCGCGCGCAGCGTGCTGCAGCAGCTCGCGCTCGACTGGCCTGCGCTTGCCGCCATGGGCGACGACTGGCCCGATCTCCCGCTGATGACCCGTGCAGGCTTCGCCTGTGCGCCGGCCAACGCGCATGCCGAAGTGCGCGCGGTCGCGCACCACGTGACCGCCGCGACGGGCGGCCACGGCGCCGCGCGCGAATGCTGCGACCTGCTGCTGATGGCCGCGAGCCGCTACGCCGGCCTGCTGCACGGGCATCTCGTCACGCTCGATGCCACAGGGTGAGCCGATGGCGACGGTCGCGCCCAGCCCCTCGGCGCCGCCCTCGTCCACGTCCGCCGAGCAGCCCTGGCACTGGCGGCTGCTGGAGATGGTCTCGTCCTACCTGCCGCTCCTGCTGATGGCGCTGCTGGCGCTCGGCACGTGGTGGCTGGTCAAGAACACGCCCGTGGCGGACGCGGAGCGGGTCGCCGCGCCGCTGCGCCATGAACCCGACTACGAAATGCGCAACTTCTCGGTGCAGCGCTTCGCGGCCGAAGGGCCGCTGCGCGCGCAGATCGAAGGCGATGCGCTGCGCCACTATCCCGACACCGACACGGTGGAGATCGACAACGTCCGTGTGCGCGCCATCGGTGCCGATGGCCGCATCACCTACGCCAGCGCGCGCCGCGGCATCGCCAATGGCGCGGGCACCGAGGTGCAGTTGCTCGGCGGCGCGCAGGTGGTCAGCGAGGCCACGACGACGTCGGCGGCCATCGATTTCCGCGGTGAGTTCCTCCATGCCTTCCTCGACACCGAGCGCGTGCGGTCGCACCTGCCGGTGACCGTCACGCATGGCGACACGCAGGTGTACGCGGACGGCATGGAGTACAGCCACCTCGATCGCCTGATCACCTTCAACGGGCGCATGCGCGCCAGCTTCCTGCCCAAGAGTCCCGCACGATGAGCACTCCCCTCGCCTACATCACCGGCGCGTCCAGCGGCATCGGACAGGCGCTCGCGTTGCGCTACTACCAAGCCGGCCACCGGCTGGCACTCGTCGCACGCCGCGAGGCGGAGCTGCGTGCCTGGACGGAGCAGCAGGGGCTGGACGCTGCGCGGGTGGCCGTCTACGGCGCCGACGTGCGCGACGTGGCCAGCATCACCGGCGTCGGCCGCGCGTGCATCGAAGCGCAGGGCCTGCCGGACGTGGTCATCGCCAACGCCGGCATCAGCATTGGCATCGACACGGCCATCCACGAAGACCTCGAGATGATGCGCACCGTGTACGAGACCAACAACATCGGCATGGCGGCGACCTTCCAGCCCTTCATCACGCCCATGCGCGCGCGGCGCAGCGGCACGCTCGTGGGCATTGCGAGCGTGGCGGGCATCCGGGGCTTGCCCGGCCATGCGGCGTACTGCTCGAGCAAGGCCGCCACCATCAGCTACTGCGAAAGCCTGCGCGGGGAGCTGCGCGACGCCGGCGTGAAGGTCGTGACCATTGCGCCGGGCTATGTGGCCACTCCGCTCACCCAGCGCAACCGCTATCCCATGCCCTTCCTCATGCCGGCCGAGGCCTTCGCCGACCGCGCCTATCGCACGATCGACGCGGGTCGCAGCTACCGTGTCATCCCGTGGCAGATGGCGATCGTCGCGAAGCTCCTGCGTGTGCTGCCCAACGCCGTCTTCGACCTGGCGCTGGCCGGTCGCCCGCGCAAGCAGCGCCAAGGCGAATGAGCGCGGCGTTCGAAAGCGCGGCGCCCATGAAGAAGGCGGTGGACGCCTGCGCCTCCACCGCCTCGAATCGGATCGGCTGACCGCGCTCGCGATCAACCTGAGCAACGATCAGTAGCCGCCGCGGCCACCGCCGCCGTAGCCACCACCGCCGCCGCCGTAGCCGCCGCGGCCACCACCACCGCCGCCGCCATAGCCACCACCGCCGGAGCGGCCGCCGCCACCACCACCGTAGCCACCGCCACCGCCGCCATAACCGCCGCCGCCAGAACGGCCGCCGCCACCACCGTAGCCGCCACCGCCGCCACCGGAGCGGAAGCCGCCCGGGCGGTCCTCGCGGGGCCGCGCTTCGTTGACCACGAGGGCGCGGCCTTCCAGCGACTGGCCGTTCATGCCATTGATGGCCGACTGCGCTTCGGCGTCGGAGCCCATCTCCACGAAGCCGAAGCCCTTGGAGCGGCCGGTGTCGCGGTCCATCATGACCTTGGCCGAGGCCACGGTGCCGAACTGCGCAAAGGCTTGTTGGAGATCGTCGTCCCTTATGCTGTATGCAAGGTTGCCGACGTAGAGTTTGTTGCCCATGGAGAGCGCCTTTCTTTCCTGATGACGGGAGAACAATCTGGAGCTTCTACCTATCCTCGAAACATTCGAGCTGAAACATTCAAGCGAAGGCGCTGCATCCAATAACGGGAAATCCCATTATCAAGTGATTGTGCAAAGCCGCGCAAATAGTGGAAAGCCCTGCAATTCGCTCAAGGTGAAACTGTTGTTTTTCGAGGCCGGCGATATGCAGAACCTGCAGGACATTCGTATGGCCAAGCAGGCGCGGTGGACCACCGCAAACCGCTGCGACGACCCCAACCGGTGCGCACCCATGCGCCGCCACCTGACCCGAGCCCCACGATGGACCTGCTCAAACCGCTGATCGCGCTATTGGCCATCGTCAATCCGGTGGGAGCCATTCCGTTCTACATCCACTTCACGGGCGGCTTTTCGGCCGAGCAGCGTCGCCGCACGGTGCGCGTCGCGGCGTTCAGCGCCTTCCTGGTGATCGGCGTGAGCGCGCTCGCGGGGCTGCGCATCATCGAGTTCTTCGGGATCTCGCTCGCCTCCTTCCAGGTGGGCGGCGGCACGCTGCTCCTCATTTCTGCACTGCAGATGCTCAATGCCCGCCAGGCGGAAACGCGCGAGGAAGACGTGACCGAGGGCGACGACAAGGTCGGTGCCGGTGACAGCATCGCCGTGGTGCCGCTCACCATCCCGCTGCTGACCGGCCCGGCGACCATCTCCACCATGGTGATCTACGCCGACAAGACGCGGCACTGGTGGGAGCAGGCCTACCTCGTCGGCTACGGCGTCGTGATCGGCGTGTCGGTGTGGCTCGCCTTCAGTGCGGCCGGGCGCATTGCGCGCGTGCTGGGCAAGACCGGCATCAACGTGATGACGCGGCTCATGGGCCTCATCCTCGCGGCGCTGGCGGTCGAGGTGATGTCCGACGGGCTGATCAAGCTCTTCCCGGTGCTCGGCGGCGCAGTGCGCTGAAGCCGCACTGCCCCTAGACTGCGGCGACTCCACGGAGCCCGCCCTTGACCACTTCCCCTTCCGTCTACGACTACGTGATCTGCGGCGCCGGCACGGCGGGCTGCCTGCTCGCCAACCGCCTGAGCGCCGACCGCACCAAGCGCGTCCTGCTCATCGAAGCCGGCGGCAAGGACGACTACCTCTGGATCCACGTGCCGGTGGGCTATCTCTACTGCATCGGCAACCCGCGCACCGACTGGCTCTACCGCACCGAGCCCGACCCGGGCCTGAACGGCCGCCAGCTGCGCTACCCGCGCGGCAAGGTGCTGGGCGGCTGCTCCAGCATCAACGGGATGATCTACATGCGCGGCCAGGCGCGCGACTACGACCACTGGGGCGCGCTCGGCAACGAAGGCTGGAGCTGGCGCGAGTGCCTGCCGGCCTTCATGAAGCACGAGGACTTCTACAAGGGCGCCGACGAAGCCCACGCCTCGCCGGGCTTCGACCCGACCGGCAAGCGCGCGGGTGGCGAGTGGCGCGTCGAGAAGCAGCGCCTGCGCTGGGACATCCTCGACGCCTTCGCCGAAGCCGCGCAACAGGCCGGCATTCCCCACAGCACCGACTTCAACCGCGGCGACAACGAAGGCGTGGGCTACTTCCATGTCAACCAGCGGCGCGGCATCCGCTGGAACGCCGCCAAGGCCTTCCTGCGCCCGGTGCTGCAGCGCGACAATCTGCAGGTGTGGACCGGCGCGCACGTCTCGCGCGTGCTCTTCGGCGAGGGCGACGACGCCCGCCGCGCCGTCGGCGTGGAGGTGCTGCCCAACGGCGGGGGCGAGCCGCTCGTCGCGCACGCCAACGCCGAGGTCATCCTTGCCAGCGGCGCCGTCAACACGCCGCAGATCCTGCAGCTCTCGGGCATCGGCGCGGGCAGCCTGCTGCAGCACCACGGCATCGCGCTGCGCCACCACCTGCCGGGCGTCGGCGGCAACCTGCAGGACCACCTGCAGATCCGCGCCGTCTATGGCGTGACGGGCGTGCGCACGCTCAACGGCCAGGCGCGCCGCTGGTGGGGCAAGGCGCTGATCGGCCTCGAATATGCGCTGATGCGCAGCGGCGCGATGAGCATGGCGCCCTCGCAGCTCGGCGCCTTCACGCGCAGCGACCCGTCCCAGCCGCACCCCAACCTCGAGTACCACGTGCAGCCGCTCTCGCTCGATGCCTTCGGCGAGCCGCTGCACGCGTTCAACGCCTTCACCGCGAGCGTGTGCAACCTCAACCCCACGAGCCGTGGGCATGTGCACATCCGCAGCAACTCCGCGCTCGATGCCCCGCTCATCCAGGCCAACTACCTGAGCACCGACGAAGACCGGCACATTGCCGCGCAGTCGCTGCGCCTCACGCGGCGCATCGTGTCGCAGCCCGCGCTCGCCCGCTACCAGCCGACCGAGCTCAAGCCGGGCCCGCAGTTCGAGACCGACGACGAGCTCGCGCGCCTGGCCGGCGACATCGGCACCACCATCTTCCACCCGGTGGGCACGGCCAGGATGGGGCCGGAGGCCGACCCGCTCGCGGTCGTCGATGCGCGCCTGAAGGTGCATGGCGTGCAGGGCCTGCGCGTGGTCGACGCGAGCGTGATGCCCACCATCACCAGCGGCAACACCAACTCCCCCACGCTCATGATCGCCGAGCGTGCGGCGCAGTGGATCCTCGGCGGGCACTGAAGCGCTCGGACTTGAGCCCGGGCGGTGTTGAATACGCCCGCTTTCCACGTCGGCGTGCGGCCCGATGGATGCCAGCGCGCCGGCGCTCCACTAGAGTGGCGGCTCGACCGTACGACTCCGCATGGCTTCGCTTTCCGCCCTCTCGTCCGGCTCGCCGCTGCCGGCCGCCATCGACGCCTTCATCAAGCGTGGCGCCTCCTACGGGCCGCCGCTCCCGCTGGCCGAGCTCAATGTGCACGTGCCGGCACGCCCCATCGTCATGGACCACGGCGGCGCCTACACGATCACGCTCTACAGCGGCCCGGCGATGAGCTTCTCGGTCCACGCCAAGCCCGGCCGCCTGCTCGCGACCGCGTAGCGGTCGGCGGGGTCAGCGCAGCCGCTGCACCACCGCCTGCGCAAACGCCATCGTCGAGGCGGTGCCGCCGAGGTCGGCGGTGCGCACCTGGTCCACGTTGAGCGTCTCGCGCACCGCGCGCCGCACGCGCTCGGCCTCTTCGTGCAGCTTCACGTGGTCGAGCATCATGGCTGCGGCGAGGATGAGCGCCGTGGGGTTGGCGAGTCCCTTGCCCGCGATGTCGGGCGCCGATCCGTGCACCGCCTCGAACATGGCCGCGTCCGTGCCGATGTTGGCGCCCGGCGCCATGCCGAGCCCGCCGACGAGGCCGGCCACCAGGTCGGAGAGGATGTCGCCGAAGAGGTTGGTGGTCACGATCACGTCGAACTGGTAGGGATTGAGCACCAGCTTCATCGCGCAGGCGTCGACGATCACGGTTTCGAAGGCGATGCGGCCCTTGAACTTCTCCTCGTACAGCTGCTCGGCCGTCTCCAGGAAGATGCCGGTGAGCGCCTTCATGATGTTGGCCTTGTGCACCACCGTGACCTTCCTGCGGCCGGTGGCGATGGCGTGCTCGAAGGCATATTCCAGCAGCCGGCGGCTGCCCGCGCGCGTGTTGATGCCGGTCGCGATCGCCACGGCATGGGGGTCGCCGTCGATCTCGACGTAGTGTTCGTGGCCGATGTAGAGGCCTTCGAGGTTTTCGCGCACCAGCACGAGGTCGATGTCGTCGTAGCGGCCGCCGGGGATCAGCGTCTGCGCCGGGCGCAGGTTGGCGTAGAGGCGAAAGGCTTCGCGCAGCCGCACGTTGGAGGAGCGATAGCCCTTGCCCGACGGCGTCTCCAGCGGGCCCTTGAGGGCAAGCCGCGTGCGGCGGATGCTGTCGAGCGTCGCCTCGGGCAGCGGGTCGCCGTGGGTCTTCATGGCCTGCAAGCCGGCGACCTGCCGGTCCCACTCGAAGGGCGAGCCCACGGCGTCGAGCACCGCGAGCGTCGCGTCGACGATCTCGGGCCCGATGCCGTCGCCGGGGATCAGGGTGGCGGGAAAGGTGGGCTTCGGCATGGGTGGGTCCTCGGTCGAAAGGGTCGGCGGCAGGATACCCGCAGCAGATGGCATGCCATCGTGCAGGCCTCGAAGTTGTGCGCCGGGCGGGCCGAGTCGGTGCGGCCGTGCGCGGCGCGCGAGAACGGCCCGGCGGCGCGCCCCAGCATGGCGCAGGAAAACCCCTAGTGTGTGCGTGTGGTGAGCGCCCTAAAGTCCGCCCACTCGCGGCCCGGCAGCCCAGCTGCCAGGCGCCTGGCGGGGGTCTGAGGAGACATTCAACGCGTCAAGGGCCGGTGCCCTCAAGCGCGCAAGAAGCTGGCGCCAGGAGGCGACACGGCGGATGACAAAATGCGAAGGCGCCAGGGCAACCTGGCGCCTTTGTACTTTCAGGCGCCGCCCTTTGGAACTCCTCACTGTCACGCTCGCCTCGCTGTTCGCGGGCTTCGTCGACGCGATCGTCGGCGGCGGGGGCCTCATCCTGGTGCCCGCGCTCTTCAGCGTCTTCCCGAACGCCGCCCCCGCCACGCTCTTCGGCACCAACAAGGGGGCTGCCGTCTGGGGCACCGCCTGGGCGACCGTGCAGTTCTCGCGCCGGGTCGATCTGCGCTGGGCCGCGCTGATCCCGGCCGCCGGCGCGGCGCTGGCGGGGAGCTTTGCCGGCGCCTGGGCGGTGACCGTCGTGAGCGCGACCGGCCTGCGCAAGGCGCTGCCGCTCGTGCTGCTGGCCGTGCTGATCTACACCGTGGCGCGCAAGGACCTCGGCCGCCACCACACCCCCCACTACAGCGGCCGCACCGAGGCGCTGGTCGCGAGCGCGCTGGGCGGGGTGATCGGCTTCTACGACGGCTTCTTCGGCCCGGGCACGGGCAGCTTCTTCGTCTTTGCCTTCGTGCGCCTGCTGGGCTACGACTTCCTGAGCGCGAGCGCCAGCGCCAAGCTGCTCAACACCGCGACCAACGCCTCGGCGATCGTGCTCTTCGCGTGGAAGGGCCATGTGTGGTGGCACATCGCCGCCGCCATGGCGGTGGCCAACGTGATCGGCAGCCTGCTCGGCACGCGCCTGGCGCTCCAGCACGGCGCGGGCTTCGTGCGCATCGTGTTCATCGTGGTGGTCTCGGCGCTGATCGCCAAGACCGGATGGGACGCCCTCAGGCTCTGACTACGCCGCGGCCCGCCGCCGCGCCATGTCGCCGCGCAGCTGCTTCGCGTAGTCACGGAAGTCCACTTCCAGCGTGTAGCGCGCCGAGCCCAGGTAGCGCTTCGCCTGATGGCGGTGGTGGCGCTCGATCTCGGTGTGCATGGTGCGCGGGTCGGGCAGCGCCGTCTCGCCGGCCAGCACCGAGGCCACCCAGCGCGCCTGGATCTCCACCAGCGGGATCGTCGGCCCGACCGGTTGCACCAGGCCCACGAAATACAGGCCGGGGTGCTGCGGCGGCGTGAGGCGCCGGTAGAGCGACACCGGCTGGTCGCCCACCTCGAAGATCTCGCGCGCGAGGAACGGGAAGCTCGTGCGGTAGCCGGTGGCGTAGATGATCGCGTCGACCGGCGCGGTGCTGCCGTCGTCGAACGCGACCTGCGTGCCCTGCAGCTCGCGCACATTGGGCTTGATGCGGATCCACCCGTGGCCCACGTAGGGCAGCAGCTCCTGCGAGAGCGTGGCGTGCTCGCGCCAGATCGGGTGCGCGGGACGCGGCACGCCGTAGCGCGCCTGGTCGCCCACGGCGAGGAAGGCGAAGCGCCGCACCAGCTCGCGCGCCCAGGTCGTCGGCAGCTTGAGCTTGCGCGTGAAGAAGCCCGACCAGCGGTCGATCGGCACGCCCATGATGTATTTGGGCATCACCCAGGCGCTGCGCCGCGTCGAGAGGACCGTGCTGCTGGCCGACTTGCACACGTCCACCGCGATGTCCACCGCCGAGTTGCCGATGCCCACCACCATCACGTGCTTGTCGCGGAAGGGTTCGGCCGTGCGGTAGTGGTGCGAGTGCATCGCCAGGCCCTCGAAGTGCCCGGGGAAATCGGGCAGGCGCGGGTCCCAGAGGTGGCCGTTGGCGACCAGCACGGCGCGGTAGCGCTTCGTCTCGCCGGTGGAGAGGCGCACGTTCCACGTGCCATCGCCGGCGGGCGTGACCTCCTCCACCCGGGTGTTGAAGCGGATGTGCGGCAGCACGCCCGCGCGCGCGGCGTAGGCCTCCAGGTACTCCATCACCTCCCAGTGCGAGAGGAAGTCGGGGTAGTGCTCGGGGATGGGGAAATCGGAGTAGCCGAGGTTCCGGCGGCTGGTGTCGATGTGCAGGCTGCGGTACGCCGACGACAGGCCGTTGTCGTTTTCGTAGCGCCACATGCCGCCGATCGCCGAGCCGATCTCGTAGCACTCGAAGGCGACGCCCTTTTCCTTCAGCGCCTTGGCCTGGGTCACGCCGGAGGAGCCGGCGCCGATGATGCACACGGGCAGTTGCGGATCAGGCATCTTGGCGGCGGCTCTCCAGGTAGGCGTCGACGAGTGCGGCGGCGTCGGCATCGGGCGCGAGGCCGAGCGCGAGGGCGCGCGCCGAGGTGAAGGCGCGCGGCCAGCCGTCGACGATGGCCTGCATCTGCGCATCTTCCTGCCACACGATGCGCCCCGTCGCGCCCTTCGCCGCCACGGCGGCCGCGAGCTCGCCGGGCGTGACGGTGAGCGAGGGCAGGTTCATCGCGCGCGTGGTGCCGAAGCGCTCGCGCGGCAGCGCCTGCAGCGCAAGGAAGCTCCTGACCACGTTCTGCACCGAGGCCACCGGCACCCGCGTGTGCGGCGCGAGCGGGCACACCGCCTCACGGCCATTGAGCGGCTCGCGGATCAGCGCGGCAATGCGGTCCGAGACGCTGCCGCTCGCCGGCCCCGGGTGCGTGAGCACCACCGGCAGGCGCAGCACGCGCGCATCGAGCGCGCCGCGGCGCGAGTCGTCGTCGAGCAGCAGCTCGGCGATCGCCTTGTGGGTGCCGTAGGAAGTCTGCGGGTTGTGCGCGAGGTGGTCGTCCACTGTCTCGGGCAGCGCGCCGCCGAAGGTGGAGATCGAGCTTGCGAAGACGAACGACGGCGCGTTGCCCTGTGCGCGGCAATGCGCGAGGAGCCGCATCAGCGCATGCACGTTGACCGACAGCCCGCGCGTGAGGTCCATCTCGGCATCGAGCGTGAGCGTGGCCGCGAGATGGAAGACGGCATCGACCGGCTGCGCGAAGAGGCCCGCGACGTAGTGCTCGTCACGGATGTCGCCCTGGTGCACCTGCGCGCCGGGCAGCGCCTCGGGCGCGCGCGCATCGGCCAGCAGCAGCGCCTCGATCGGGCGCCCGCCGAGCCGGCCGTCGCGGTGCAGCACCCGCGCGAGGTGCGAGCCGATGAAGCCTGCCGCCCCGAGCACGAGCACCCGCATCGCGTCAGTCCGCGTAGGTGTAGCTGCGGTAGGTCGAGATCAGCCTCAGGTAGGCCGAGGTGGCGCGGTCGTGCGCGGCCGGGTCGCGGATGAAGCGCGACTCGTGCAGGAAGCCGATCATCAGGCTGTTGATCTCGAAGGTGAGCTGCACCGGGTCGGTGTCGGGGCGCAGGTGGCCTTCGTCGATGCAGCGCTGGATCGCGCCGCGCAGCAGCACGCGCCAGGCGAGCACGGCATCGAGCAGCTCGTCGCGCAGGGCGCTGTCCACGTGGTCGAGGTCGAAGGCGGCGGTGGCGTGCAGGCCGCCGGCGAAGGCGTTCTCGCCCGTGCCGCGGCCGATCCACAGGCGCATGATCGCGTTCAGCCGCGGCAGCCCGCGCGGGGCGCTCAGCGCCGGCGTGAACACGTTGGCGATGAAGATGCGGCTGTACTCCTTGATCACCATGCTCTGCAGCGCTTCGACCGAGCCGACGCGGGCGAAGACGCCGCTCTTGCTGATGTCCATGCGCTTGGCGACTTCGCCGAGGGTGACGGCCTGCAGGCCCTCCACCACGGCGATCTGCAAGGCGGTCTTGATGATGGCTTGGAGCGTCTGTTCGCTCTTGGCGAGCTTGATGGTCATGGGGAAGACCCTCTTTGCGGGGATGACAGGGGAGTATAAGAAGCCCCGCGGTCCGTGAAATGTCGCCCGGATGGCAATTGCAACCGTGATTTCGTGGCCCTGTTCGGTTGATCGGACCGGCTCGGAATGCGTAGCATGGATCGTGAAGTACTGACTCTTGCGCTCGCCGCCATGCCTGTGGACCCCAAACTGCGTTCCCTGAACATCGACGTGCCGGCCCAGCCGGAATCGCTGGTGAAGCTGTCGCTGCTGCTGGCCGACGATCAGGTGGACCTTCCGACGCTCGGCCGCCTGGTCGAGTCCGACATGGCGCTCGCCGCGGCCGTGATGAAGGCCGTCAACTCCTCGCTCTATGGCCTGAAGGGCCGCGTGCAGAGCGTGCAGCAGGCCGTGATGTACCTCGGCACCCGCGAGGTGGCCGCCGTGACGTTCGAATTCGGCCTGCGCGCCGTCTTCCCCGCCGTGCCCGAGCTCGAGCCGGTGTGGCAGCGCGCGAGCGTGCGCGGCCTGCTGATGGGCCGCATCGGCCAGGCGCTGAGCGTCGACCCCTGGGGCGCGCACTCGGCCGGCCTTTTCGAGGAATGCGGCAAGGCCGTGCTCTTCAAGCACGCGCCCGATGTCTATCGCCCCATGCTCGCCGCCTCCACCAGCGACATGGAGCTCGTGGAGCGCGAATACGAAGCCTTCGGCGTGAGCCACGATGCGCTCGGGGCCTCGCTGTGCGAAAGCTGGGGCCTGGGCCCGGCGGCCGTGGCGAGCGTGCGCCACCACGTGCGCGTCAACGCCCTGCGCCAGCTGCCCGCGCAGGCGCCGCGCCGTGCGATCTGCGCCCTCTCGGCGCTGGCCAACGCCTTGATGAACGATCCCGAGACGCTCGACGAGGTGGCCCAGGCCGTCGCGCCGCAGGCCATGCTCGACCAGACGCTGGTGCTGCGCGGCGCGCGCAAGGTGCAGCAGCAGATCGAGGACGCCACCGCGCGCGGCTGAACAGGGCCCTGCGCCCGGAGGCGAGCGCCCGGCGGCGCCCTGCTGATGTCGCGCGGCTTACGGGCGGAACTTGCGCACCAGGTCCTCGATGCGCGGGCCGCCGGCCTTGGAGCTGCCCGAGACCTTGATGATGCTCAGCGTGCGCTCGGAGCCCGAATCGAGCGTGGCCTCGTGCACCGCCTGCAGCAGCGGCCAGACCTTCTCCGGCGGGCCCTCCACGACCGTACCGAGCGCGTGAACCTCGTGGCGCAGCCCCGAGGCCTGGATCACGGCGATGGCCGCGTCCACGTGCTTGTAGCGGTCCTCCGGCGTGCCGGCCGGCCGCGGCAGCACCTGGATCTCGGCCAGCATGTGCCGGGCCGGGGTCGGCGGCGCAGAGGCCGCGGCCACAGGCGCCTTCTGTGCGCAGGCCGTGCAGGCCAGGGCCGAGAGCGCGAGCGTGACGAACGAGCGCCGGAGGCGCGAGGAACGGGATGAAACGTGTGCCATGTGCAAGGACTCATGCAGATGGCAGGTCGGCGAGCGTTCGGGCCCCGGCGCCGGCGCGAGAAAGAGACCCGCCGGCAGACCCGTGAACGTGCTTCCCTGCGCGAGGATTACCTCAATCAGGTTCAAAGGGACTCTCTCAGTCGGCACGCCTTGCGGTCGTGCCAACACCCCCAGCGAAGTGCCACACCGCCGGGCTGCGGTGTGGCGGGCGGATTCTAGGGAAGGTAGAGCGTCCGGTGGCGCGGCATGTCGATCCGGGGGGCCGTCGTTCGTCGTGGCATGCAGGGTCCCCGTGGGTGGGTGCCCTGGTCTACTCAACAGGAGTGCAGCATGTCCTACATCGATGGTTTCGTGATCGCGGTCCCCACCGCCAACAAGCAGCGGTTCATCGAACACGCCCGCCAGCTCGACCCGATCTTCCTGGAGCTCGGCGCGATCCGCGTGATCGAGGGCTGGGGCGACGACGTCCCGGACGGCAAGGTCACGGATTTCCGCCGGGCCGTCCAGGCCACGCCCGACGAGACGGTGGCCTTCTCGTGGGTCGAATGGCCCGACAAGGCCACCCGTGACGCCGGCATGAAGAAGATGATGGAAGACCCGCGCATGGACCCGTCCACGCCCGGCAACCCGCCGATGCCGTTCGACGGCAAGCGGATGATCTTCGGCGGCTTCGTCCCGGTGGTCGAGGTCAAGGCCTGAGCGCCCGGGGCGACGGCGCCCCTTCCGCTCCCACACCGAACCCACGGCGGAACGCCGAGGGCGCCGGCAGGCCCTGCAGCCTGAAATGCCGCCGCAGCGACTCCGGCGAGCCGAAGCCCGCGAGCTCGGCCACGCGCTCCATGTCGAGGTGGACATGCGAGGCGAGCAGCTCCCGGGCGACCGAGATGCGCTCGCGCACCAGCCATGCGAGCGGGGTCTGGCCGGTCGCCTCCTTGAAGTGGCGCTGCAGGGTGCGCACGCTCATGCCGGCGTGTTCGGCCAGCGTGGGCAGGGTGTGGTCGGCGCGCGGGTTCTCGCGCATGAGGTCGATCAGGCGGGCGATGGGGCTCGCCTGCGTGGTGGGCATGGGCCGCGGCACGAACTGGGCCTGGCCGCCCTCGCGGTGCGGCGGCATCACGAGGCGCTGGGCCACGAGGTTGGCCACCTTCGCGCCGTGGTCGCGCCGCACCAGATGCAGCAGCATGTCCAGCCCCGCGGCCGAGCCGGCCGAGGTGATCACGGCGCCTTCGTCCACGTAGAGCGCGCCTTCGTTCACCTCGATGTCGGGGAAGGCCTGCGCGAGCTTCGCGGCATGACGCCAATGCGTCGTGGCGCGCTTGCCGGCGAGCAGCCCCGCATGCGCGAGCACGAAGACGCCCGAGCAGATGGAGGCCACGCGCGCGCCGCGTGCATGGGCCGCGCGCAGCGCCTTGAGCAGCGCGGGCGGCGGCAACTCGTCGGCGTCGCGCCAGCCGGGCACGACGATGGTGTGCGCGCGCCGGAGCGTGCCCAGGCCGTAGGGCGCCTCCACCTTCAGGCCGCCCATCGCGCGCAGCGGCCCGGGCTCGATGGCGCACACGGCGTGGCGGTACCACTCGACGCCGAGCTCGGGCCGTTGCAGCGCGAAGAGTTCGACCGCGCAGCCGAATTCAAAGGTGCACAGGCGGTCGTAGGCGAGGATGGCGACGAGATGCGGCATGGCGCATTCTTGCCGATCGGTGTCTTTCCGGCCACTGTCGTGCGGCGCGGGCGGCGCGCACAGTCCGGCCATCGCTTGTCATCACACACCCAGGAGAGAAACGCCATGCCTTCCGTCGTCAGCCAGGTCCCGCCCGCTGCATCGCACCGTGCGGTGGAGCACTTCCAGTCGGCGCTCGAGTTCGAAACCGACTGCTGGGACGTGCACCACGCCATGACCACCGGCACGCAGGATTTCGTGCTGCTCGACGTGCGCGGCCCCGACCTCTACGCGCGCGGCCACGTGCCCGGCGCGCTGAACCTGCCGCACGGCAAGATCATCGAGAGCAAGCTCGCCGAGTGGCCGGCCGACACGCTCTTCGTCACCTACTGCGCCGGCCCGCACTGCAACGGCGGCCACAAGGGCGCGCTGCGCCTGGCCAGGCTCGGTCGCAAGGTCAAGCTGATGATCGGCGGCGCCACCGGCTGGCTGGACGAAGGCTTGCGCCTCAAGGAAGGCTCCGAGCCATGAGGGTGCGGCGCGCCACGACGGACGACGTGGCGCCGCTCCTCGACCTGATGCGCGCGCTGGCCGTCTTCGAGGGCTACGACGCGCAGTTCCGCGTCGGCGCGGCCGACCTGCTGGCGCGCGGGCTCGGCGGTGGCAGCGCGCCGCCGCAGTTCATCGCGCTGGTGGCCGAGGATGCGGCCGGCACGCTGTGCGGCCATGCGGTGCTGGTGGTCACGCCCTACACCTACGACCTGCGCCCCACCGTCTGGCTCAAGGAGCTGTACGTGCACGCCGACCATCGCCGCCGCGGCGTGGCC
The DNA here is from genome assembly GCA_044507405.1 of Rubrivivax sp. GTDB lineage: Bacteria > Pseudomonadota > Gammaproteobacteria > Burkholderiales > Burkholderiaceae_C > Rhizobacter. The sequence goes on from JBIQJS010000014.1 coordinate 23,549, forward strand.
GAGGCGCTGCTGGCGGGCGTGCGCGCCGAAGCGCAGGCGCTGCGCGCCGGGCGCATCCGCTGGCTGGTGCTGCCCGACAACGAGCCGGCGAAGCGCGTGTACCGCCGTTTCGGCGGGGCGCCCGACACGGCATGGGAGACCTGGGAGCTGCGGCTCGCCTGAGCGGGCGTGTCGTGTCGGCCTAAAGTTCGGCCTTCATGAAGACGCTGCAGGTCAAGGTCAAGCCCAACGCCCGCGAGAGCCGGCTCGAAGCGCTGCCCGATGGCGCATGGCTCGCCCAGCTCAAGGCGCCGCCGGTGGACGGCAAGGCGAACGAAGAGCTGATCGCCCTCGTGGCACGCCACTTCGGCTGCCGCAAGGCGCAGGTCACCCTGCGCAGCGGGGCTTCGTCGCGGCTCAAGCTGCTGCAGGTGGACGTGGACTGATCCCACGGGTGATGCCCCATTTCCGCCTCAAGGCGGCAGGCCGTGCTCGTCGCGCACGGCGTAGTGGTGGCTGAGGTACAGCCGCCCTGCGAACCACTCGGCCCAGCGGGCGGCGCGCAGCCCGTCGAGCACCGGGCCCTTCACCTCCGAGAGATCGAGCCGGATGCCGCGGTCGTGCAGCAGGGCCTGCATGGCGCGCAGCGCTTCCAGGCCGCTCAGGTCGATGCGGTTGACGGGCGTCATCTGCAGCACCACGCGGCGGGTGTCGGGATAGGTGTCGAGGTGACGCGCCACCAGGCCGGGCAGCTGGCGTGCGTTGACGAAGAGCAGGCTCTCGTCGATGCGCAGGCTGAGCACGCCGGGCGTGAGCTCGGTCTCGTACCGCTCCACGTTGCGGAAGTGTTCGGTGCCGGGCACACGGCCGATGAGCGCCGCGTGCGGCCGCGCGGCGTGCTGCAGCATGAGCGCGATGGAGACCAGCACCCCCACGCCCAGCGCCCACTGCGCGGTGTGGGCCACGGTGATCGCCGCCACCAGCACCATCACGAGCGCCTCGCCGCGCGAGTAGCGCCAGGCGCGGCCGAAAGCGCCCCACTCCGCCGAGGCGAGCACGGGCACCACGATGGTCGCGGCCAGCACCGTGCGCGGCAGCCAGGCGAGCGGCTCGGCCAGCAGCAGCACGGCGAGGCCCAGCAGCAGCGCCGTCCACACGCCGGCCCAGCGCGTGCGCGCGCCGGCTTCGGCATTGAGCGCGCTGCGCGTGAAGCTGCCCGCCACCGGCATGCCGCCCGAGGCGCCGGCCACGAGGTTGGCCGCGGCCAGGCCCGCGAGCTCGCGCCGGCCGTCCACGTGTTCGCCGCGCTGCAGCGCCAGGCTCTCGGCCACCGCGAAGCTGCTCACGAAGGTGACGAGCGCGAGCAGCGAGGCCGCGGGCAGCAGGTCCATCCACAACGCGGCCTTCCACATCGGCAGGGCGAGCGGCAGCTGCAGCGTGGGCAGCGTGCCGACGAGCGCCACGCCCTGCGAGGCCGCGCCCAGCGCCCACGCGAGGGCGGTCGCGACCACGATCACGAAGAGCGGCGCCGCACGGCCGAGCAGCAGCGCGTGCTCCGCGCTCAGCCAGCGGCGTGCGAGCGTGACGAGCTTGCGCCGCGCGATCAGCAGCGCGGCGATGGCGCCGAGGCCGAACGCGGCGGTGAGCGCATGCCACCCCTGTCCTGCCTCGGCCGCGTGCTGCCAGGAGCGCACGAGGCTCGCGAGCTTCGTGCCGCGCGCCTCGGCGCCGAAGAGCGCGGGCAGCTGCGAGAGCGCGATCGCGATCGCCGCGCCCACCGAGAAGCCCTGCAGCACCGGCGCGCTCAGCAGCGCCGCGAGTGCATCGAGCTTGAGCGCGGCGGCCGCAGCCAGCAGCACGCCGGCTTCGATCGCGAGCACGAGCGCGGCGATGGAAGGGTCCACGCGCCCGGCGTGCGGCGCGATGGCCTGCAGCGTCATCAGGGAGAGCACCGCGGTCGGGCCGACGGCATTGACGCTGCTCGCGCCCACCAGCGCGTAGGCCACGAGCGGCAGCAGGCTCGCGTACAGCCCCGCCTGCGGCGGCAGGCCGGCGAGCAAGGCGTAGGCGATGCTCTGCGGAATCAGCAGCACGGCGACGATGGCCGCGGCGAGGAGATCGTCGCGCAGGGCGTCGCGGCGGTAGGCGGCGAACGTCATCGCTGGGCGCGGTCGATGCTGCACCGCACGATCATCGCGCATTGCCGCCGGGCGGCGCCCTCAGGTGCACTGCAGCGGGCACCTGCTGGAGCGCTGCCCGGGTCTCTGAGCGCGCGCTCAGTCCACCTTGGCGCCGGAGGCCTTGACCACGGCGGCCCACTTGCGGGTTTCAGCGGCGATGTACTTCGTGAAATCGGCCGGCGTCATGCCGCTCGGGATGGCACCTTGCGCCAGCAGCCGCTCCTTGAGCTCGGGCGAGCCGAGCGCCTTGGCCGATTCCTGCTGCAGGCGGTTGACGATGTCGGCGGGCGTGCCCGCGGGCGCGAGCAGGCCGAACCACGAGCTCGCATCGAAGCCCTTCACGCCGGCCTCGGCGATGGTGGGCACGTCGGGCAGCGCGGCGCTGCGCTGCGAGCTGGTCACGCCCAGCGCCTTCAGCTTGCCGGCCTTGATGTGCGGCATGGCCGAAGGCAGGTTGTCGAACATCAGGTCCATGGTGCCGCCGATGAGGTCGAGCAGCGCCGGGCCCGAGCCGCGGTACGGGAAGTGCACGAGGAAGGTCCCGGTCATGCTCTTGAAGAGCTCGCCCGAGAGGTGGATGGAGGTGCCGTTGCCGCTGGACGCCATGTTGAGCTTGCCCGGGTTCGCCTTGGCGTACCGGATGAGGTCGGCCACCGAGTTGATCTTCGCGGCCTCGGCGCGCGCCGGGTTCATCACCAGCACGTTGGGCACGCCGGCCACCAGCGTGACGGGCGCGAAGTCCTTGATCGGGTCGAAGGGCATCTTCGGGTACAGCGACTGGTTGATGCCGTGCGTGCCCACCGTGCCCATGAGCAGCGTGTAGCCGTCGGCTGCCGACTTGGCGACGAGATCGGCGCCCACGTTGCCGCCCGCGCCGGGCTTGTTGTCGATGATGAACTGCGTGCCGAAGGCGCGGCCGAGTTCGGGAGCGAGCGCGCGCGCCAGGATGTCGGTGGTGCCGCCGGGCGCGAAGGGCACGACGATGCGCACCGGCTTGCCCGCCGGCCAGGCGCCCTGTGCACGCGCAAGCGGCGTGGCCGCGAGCGCCGCAGCGGCAGCCATCCAGTGGCGGCGGGTGAAGGAGGAAGCCGGGGGTGCAGGGTAGCGGGACATGCGTCAGGACTCCTGGATGCGTGAAGAGCGGCGAGTGTGCCCCACGGTCCGACCGCGACAAAAGTGGGTGTTTCGAGCAGATGCGGCCCTTCCCAAGCCTGGGGTGCTGTGCCAAAGTGGCCCGCTCCTGTCGCAGCACGCCTCGGCGAAGTCGATGTCCAGCGAACTGCCCGTGAGCCCGCCCGACCTGGCCGAGATCATCTCGCGGGTCCAGTCGCGCTACATCCGCGCCGCCCCGCCGCGCGAGGTGTTCCAGCCGCTGCTCACCGACGTGCTGCAGTGGACGGGCAGCGAATACGGCTACATGGCAGGGGTGCTGCACGACGACCACGGCGCGCCCTACCTGCGCATCGAAGTCCTCACCGACATCGCGTGGGACGACGCCACCCGCGCCCTCATGGCGCGCCACCTGCGCGGCGGCCCGGGCGACGCGCTGGAGTTCCACAACCTCGACACCCTCTTCGGCGCGGCGATCCGCACCGGCCAGGTGGTCATCAGCAACGAGCCGCAGGCCGACCCGCGGCGCGGCGGCCTGCCGCCGGGGCATCCGGCGCTGCGCGCGTTCCTCGGCGTGCCGCTCTTCCACGGCGGCGAGATGGTGGGGCTGGTGGGCCTGGCCAACCGCCAGGGCGGCTACGACGCGGCCCTCGTGGCGCGGCTGCAGCCGCTCTTTTCCAGCGTGGCGGCGATCATGGGCGCGGTGCGGGCCGAGCGCGCGCGCAGCGCGGCCGAGCAGGCGCTGCGCGAGCACCAGGCCCAGTTGCAGACGACCTTCGACCTGGCCGGCGTGGGCATCGTGCAGGTGGCGCTCGACGGCACGCCGCGCATGATCAACCAGCGCCTGTGCGAGATGCTCGGGCGCAGCCGCGACGCGCAGATGGCGCTGCGCACCGGGCAGGTGACGCACCCCGAGGACCTGCCGCACGAGCGCGCGCTGCGCGAGCGGCTGCTGCGCGGCGAGTTGCAGCAGTTCCAGCACACCAAGCGCTACCTGCATGCGCACGGCCATGCGGTCTGGGTCAACGCCAACACCACGCTCGTGCGCAAGCCCGACGGCAGCCCCGATTTCTTCATCACGGTGGCCGAAGACATCACCGAGCGCATGCAGGCGGAGGCGGCGCTGCGCAGCAGCCAGCAGCGCTTCCTCGATCTCGTGAACTCGGTCGACGGCGTCTTCTGGGAGGCCGATCTCGAGGAGCGCCGCTTCACCTACGTGAGCGACAAGGCCGAGGCCATCACCGGCCACACCAAGGCACAGTGGCTGCAGCCCATGTTCTGGTCCACCCACGTGCACCCCGACGACCGCGACCGCGCGATGGGCGAGGTGATCGCGGCGCAGGTGGGCGGCGCGCCGCTGTCCGTCGAATACCGCTTCATCGCGGCCGACGGACGGGCGCTGTGGATGAGCACGCTCGTCACCGTGATGGATGGCGACGACGGCCACCGCCTGCTGCGCGGCGTGACGGTGGACACCACCGCGCGCCGGCGCGCCGAGGAGCGCGAGCTCGCGGCGCAGGCGGCGCTGCGGGCGAACGCGGCCAAGACGCAGTTCCTCTCGCGCATGAGCCACGAGCTGCGCACGCCGCTCAATGCGGTGCTGGGCTTCGCGCAGCTGCTCGCGCTCGACGCCACCCAGCCGCTCACGCCGGTGCAGCGGGCGCGTGTGGAACACATCTCGCAGGCCGGCGCGCACCTGCTCGCGATGATCAGCGACGTCCTGGACCTCTCACGCATCGAAGCCGGCAACGTCGCGCTGCAGCCCGCGGTGGTGCCGGTGCAGATCGTCGCCAACGAGGCGCTGGCGCTGCTCGCCAATGCCGCCGAGGCCGCGGGTGTCTCGGTGCAGATCGACCGCAGCGCGAGCGACGCCGCCCCCGTGACCACCTGCGTGCGGGCCGATCACCTGCGCCTGCGCCAGGTGCTCGTCAACCTGATCAGCAATGCGGTCAAGTACAACCGCCCGGGCGGCAGCGTGGTGCTGCGCTGGCCGCTCGACGACGATGGCCAGGTCTGCCTGCAGGTCGAAGACACCGGCCTCGGCCTCACCGAGGAGCAGCAGGCGCAGCTCTTCGAGCCCTTCAATCGGCTCGGCGCCGAGAACAGCGGCATCGAGGGCACCGGCATCGGGCTCGTCATCACCCAGCGGCTCACGCAGCTCATGGACGGGCGGCTCTCGGTGGCGAGCACGCCCGGCGCGGGCAGCTGCTTCACCGTGCGGCTGCCCCAGGCGCACCCGGTGGGCGCGCTGCCGGTTCAGGGCTGAGCGGGCGGCGCCTCCTCGCGCGCGCGGCCGAGCAGCGCATGCAGGGCGATGGCGCCGAAGGTCGCGGTGCCGATGCCGCCGAGCGCCCAGTCGCCGAACTTGAGCGTGTAGTCGCCGGTGCCCAGGATCAGCGGCACCGCCGCGACGATGAGGTTGCGGTTCTGCGAGAAGTCGACGCGGTTGTCGACCCAGATCTTGGCGCCGGCCACGGCGATGAGGCCGAAGACCACGATGCTCACGCCGCCCATCACCGCGAGCGGAATCGCCTGGATCAGCGCACCGAACTTGGGGCTGAAGCCGAGCACGATGGCGATGAGGGCCGCCACCACGAACATGGCGGTCGAGTAGATCTTGGTCGCGGCCATCACGCCGATGTTCTCGGCGTAGGTGGTGACGCCGGTGCCGCCGCTCGCGCCGCTCACGACCGTGGCGAGGCCGTCGCCGATGAAGGCGCGGCCCATCATCGGGTCGAGGTTGCGCCCGGTCATCGCGCTCACTGCCTTGAGGTGGCCGAGGTTCTCGGCCACGAGCACGATGGCGACCGGCGCGATCAGCAGCATGGCCTCGGCCTGGAACACCGGCGCGGTGAAGGCCGGCAGGCCGAACCAGGGCGCGCTCGCGAGCCTGGAGAAATCGATCGGCTTGCCGAGGCCGAAGCCGTTGGCGAGCACCGCGTAGACCAGGCTCGCGAGGATGAGGCCGACCAGGATCAGCAGGCGCTGCGTCATGCCGCGGGTGTAGACGGCGACCAGGCCCACGCTCACGAAGGTCACCGCCTGCATCCAGGCGTCGAACGCGGTGGGCGCCATGTTCTTGATCGGCACGCCCGCAAGGTTGAGGCCGATCACGGCCACCACCGCGCCCGTGACCACCGGCGGCATCAGCGTCTCGATCCAGCGGGTGCCCATGGCCGCGACGAGCGCGCCGATCACGATCACCGCCACGCCGCAGGCGATGATGCCGCCGAGCGCCACGCCCAGGTTGGCGTTGGCGCCCTGCCCGCCGTAGCCGCTGGCGGCGATCACGACGCCGATGAAGGCGAAGCTCGAACCGAGGTAGCTCGGCACCTGCCCGCGCACGACGAAGAAGAAGAGCAGCGTGCCCACGCCGCTCATGAGGATGGCGACGTTGGGGTCGAAGCCCATCAGCAGCGGGGCCAGCACCGTGGCGCCGAACATCGCGATCACGTGCTGCACGCCCATGGCCGCGGTCTGCGGCCAAGGCAATCGTTCATCCGGCCCGACGACGATGCCGGGCACGGGGCGCTTCACGCGCCATTCGGGGAATAGGGCCATCTCCTGCCTCCTGTCTCACGCTTTGGGGTGCGCGGCAGTTTAGGAGGGGAGGTCGGGAGCGTCATGGGGGATGACGCGAGCCAGAGGGCGGGGCTGACATCCAAAAAAAATAGGGAAGCGGGACATGGACCGGGAGCTCGCTCTCATCCACCCCGGGGTGCCCGCTTCCCTTCGGACGTCAAACGTCGAAAAAACCCTCTCTCACTGGTCTCGATCAGCGGCCGCCACGGGGCGCGAGGCCCGGCGGCGGAAACAGCGACAGCTGCGCCGGCGTGCGGCTGGGCTGCAGCACCTTGAAGGAACGGTCGGCCGGCAGCGTGCTGGCGACGGCCGACGGCCGCTTGAGCGGCTGCACCGGCGGGCGCGGCGTGCTCGGCAGGGTGACGCGGGAGGCGGCCGGTTCGCGCATGGCGCTCCCCTCAGTGGCCGACCAGCCAGCGGCTGGGAGCGAATTCGCTGGGGCGCACGGCCAGCGACTGGGCGGCCGGCGGTGCGAACACGCTGGCCGCGCGGCTCAGCCAGGTGCCGAGGCTGGCCTGGCGGGGCGCCGACGGCTGCGCCAGGCGCAGCATCGACGACGCACCCCCTCGGCAGGAGGGGCCGGCGGGGCGCACGCGGCGCGTGGTCTGGGGAGCGGCAGAGCGATGAAACAGCGGCATGGCACGACGTCCTGAAGTCTTTCGCCGGTGCCGAGGGCGGGCCGGCGGGATGCGAGCCCAGGCGCAGCTTCCGTGCCAGTGCTGACTTGCGGATTTCTGTGTGCCTTTCGACGAATGCGGCCGCTTTTTGACCGCCCGCGTAGTCGTTTTCTGACGAAGACGTAAATGCCGCGTTACACCTCTGACCGGTTTGGTCGCAGATGCCGCACCACCGCCTGCGCCACGGCCACGTCGCCCAGCACGCGGCGGTGGCCGAGCGTGGTGGTCGCGAGGAACTGTGCACCGTCCACCGACGCGGCCAGGCGCTGCCCGATGTCCAGGGGCGAGACCCGGTCGTGCTCGTCGTGGACGACGAGCGTGGGCTGGCGCAGGCGCGGGCCGAGCCAGGCCGCTTCGTATTCATGGAGCGCCACGCCCTCTCTTCGCTCGATGACCGCGGCCATGCGATGCGGCAGGCCGTCGTTCAGGCCCAGGCTGCGCGCGAACCATTCAAGAAAGAGCGACGGCGGCGGCGAAGGCGCGACGAGTGCGAGCCGCTGCACCGGCAGCCCGTTGGCGGCGGCATGCGCGGTGGCGAGCGCGCCGAGCGAGTGGGCCACGACGGCGTGCAGCGGCTCAAGCCTCGACGAGGCTGCCCAGATCGCCCGCGCGAACTGGGGCAAGGTCGCGCGCCATCCCTGGCTGCGGCCATGCGCGGGCAGGTCCATGAGGACCGGTGCATAGCCGGCCTCATAGGCGGCGTCAGCAAGCGCCAACATCTGACGGGCGTCGCCGGCCCAGCCGTGCACCAGCAGGACGGTCGGCCGGGGCTCGCCGGCCATGGCGGTGCGGCGGTACACCGCGATCTGCCCCTGTTCGAACGGCCAGTGCTCCTGCTGCCAGCCGGGTGGCCAGCGCCGCCGCCGCGCGGCCAGCTTGAGCGGCAGCGGGGTGAAGAAGAGCCGCAGCGCGAGCCGCGTCGCCGCGCGGGGCGCGAGCGACTGCGACAGCCGCAGCGTGAGCCCGAGGCTGCGGGCGACGAGGCCGGCGTAGAAGCCGGCGGCGGGGTTGGCGGCAGCGGCGGGGGCGTGCGTCGTCATCTCACAGCCCCAGGTCGGCGTTGCGGCCGGGCACCGACCGCCACACGCCGCGCAGCCAGGCGCCGGCCCAGGCCAGCGCGCCCACGAGTCCGATCAGCAGGACGATCAACATGGCATTGCTCCTTGTGTCGCACGATCGTGCGAAGTTGGTTCACGAAAACGCGCCGAGGGATGCATTGAAAAATCAGCGCGGGGCGTCGGGTCGCAGGGTGTCGATGAGCCGTTCGTACGCCGCCCAGGCCCGGTCGGCGGCACGCGGGTCGCGCAGGAAGCGCGCTTCGCGCATGAGGGCCACGAACAAGCCGTCGAGCTCGAAGACGAGTTGGTCGGGATCGACGTCGGGGCGCAGGTGGCCGGCCTCGATCGCCTGCAGCACGGTGCGGCGCAGCGCGGCCCGCCAGCGCTGCACATGAGTGAGCAGCAACTCACGCAGCGGACCCTCGCGGTCGTCGAACTCGAAGGCGCCGGCGCAGTACAGGCAGCCCCGCTCGATCTCCAGGTCGCGTGCCCGCTGCATCCACAACCGCATGATCGCGTTCAGCCGCGGCAGGCCGCGGGGTTCGCGCATGGCGGGGGTGAAGACGTCGGCGAGGAAGCGTCGGCCGTACTCTTCGATCACCGCGGCCTGCAGCGCCTCGCGCGAGCCGATGCGCGAGAACACGCCGCTCTTGGACAGGCCCAGGCGCTTGGCGACCTCGCCGATGGTCAGGCTGTCGAGCCCGTCGGCGGCGGCCATGGCCAGCGAGGTGTCGAGGATCGCGGCCAGCGTCAGCTCGCTGCGTTCGGTCTTGGTTTCCATGGCGCGTATGTTCGCACGATCGTGCGAAGTGTCAAGCCCATGCCGCAGGCTCGGGCTCTGCTTGCGGACGAGGCCCGGACGCGGCACGGCGCGCCGCGGCGCCTGCGTGATCGACACCCGACGGCAGCCCGTGTACAACGCCGTACGGCTGGAGCAGACGTGAAGCGCGAAGCAGTAACGAACAAGCGTTGGTGGGTGGTGGTGAGTCCGCTGCTGGTGGTGGTCGCGCTGCTGTCCATCCTCACCGTCGCGAGCGTCGAAGTGCTCTCCTCGGTGCGCGCCTATGTCGGCGGCGAGAGCCTGTGGTCCAAGGGCCAGAAAGACGCGGCCTACCACCTGGAGCGCTACGTCGTCACGCGCGAACCCGCGGAGTACGCCGCGTTCCAGCGTGCGCTCGCCGCGCCGCAGGGCGATGCGCGCGGCCGCCTGGCGCTGGAGCGCGACCCACCCGATCGCGCCGTCGCGCGCGAGGGCTTCCTCGCCGGGGGCAACCATCCCGATGACGTCGAGGGGATGCTCGACCTCTACCTGCGCTACCGCAACGTCGGCTTCATGGCCAGGGCCATCGACATCTGGGCCGAAGGCGATCGCGAGATCGCGCAGCTCGCTGCGCTCGGCGAGCATGTGCACGCGCGCATCGCCGCGGGCGACACCGGCTCGCCGGAGCTGCGCGCGCTCGCCGCGCAGCTGCCTGCACTCAACCAGCGCCTGACCGACCTCGAGTTCCGCTTCTCCAGCACGCTCGGCGAGGCGTCACGCACCGTGCAGCAACTCGTGCTCGGCATCACCCTCGCCTTCGCGGTGCTGCTCACGGGCGGCGCCATGCTGCTCACGCGCACCCTGATGCGCGCTCAGCTGCGCGCCGAGGAGGAGCTGCGCCTGGCCAACGAGCGCTGGACGCTCGCGGCCGACGCCGCGGGCATTGGCCTCTTCGACTGGGATCTCGACACCAAGCTCTCGCGCCTGGACGGCCGCGCCGCCGCGCTCTACGGGCTGCCGCCCGAGCCGGTGGAAGTCGAAGGCGGCCAGCTCACGCTCTCGCACATCCATCCGGACGACGCGCCGCACTTTCGCACCAGCCTCGCCCAGGCGATCGCGCAGACGGGCTCCTCGACCATCCGCTACCGCGTGCGTCAGCCTGACGGCCGCGAACGGCACCTGGAGATCGTGGCGCGGGTGCGCCCGGGCGACGGCGCGACGCGCCAGGGCCCGCACCTGATCGGGACGCTGCGCGACGTGACGGCCGACGTCGAAGCCGCGCAACTGCGCCTGGAGAAGGAAGCCGCCGAACGCGGCAGCCGAGCCAAGAGCGAATTGCTCTCGCGCGTGAGCCACGAGCTGCGCACGCCGCTCAACGCGGTGCTGGGCTTCTCGGAGCTGCTGGCCTCCGATCCGCAGGCGCCGCTCACGGCGGTGCAGGGCGAGCGCGTGCAGCACGTCATCCACGCCGGCCGCCACCTGCTCGCGCTGATCGACGACATCCTCGACCTCACCGATGCCGACGACAACGTCGCCCTGCCCCTGGAGCCGGTGGTGCTCAGCGGCGTGGTGCAGGCGGCCTTCGGCCGCGTGCGTTCGCTCGCCGAACACCACCAGGTGGAGCTGCGTGCCGATCTTCCGGGCGAGCCGGTGCAGGTGATGGCCGAAGCGCGCCGCCTTGCGCAGGTGCTGGTGCACCTGCTGTCCAACGCGATCAAGTTCAACCGCCCCGGCGGCGTGGCGGAGGTGTCGTGCGAACTGGTGGACGATGAGGTGCGCATCCGGGTGCGCGACAACGGCCATGGCCTGAGCGCGCAACAGCTGCAGCAGCTCTTCCAGCCTTTCATCCGGCTGGGCGCCGAAGCCGCCCGCCAGCCGGGCGCCGGCCTCGGCCTGGTGGTGGTGCAGCGCCTGGTGCGCCGGCAGCAGGGCCGCATCGAGCTCACCAGCACGCCGGGCGAAGGCACCTGCGCCGAGGTCTGCCTGCAGGCGGCGGGCACGCCGGCCGAGTGAGGCGGACCGCCGTCAGCGGCCCAGGCAGACCTCGTTGTAGGTCTTCTCGAGCGAGCGCAGCGCTTCCACTTCCTTCGCGTTGAGCTCCGGCTCGCGCTTGCGTTTCAGCGCCACCACGTCACGCATGGCGTTGCAGCGGTCCGTGCGCTCGCGCGCCTGCTGCCGGTCGACGAGGGCCGTTTCGCGCTCGGCGACCTGGGTCTGGCGCTGGTTCTGCTGGTCCTGCTGCACACGGGCGCGGGCTTCCTGGTCCTCCAGCGCGCACTTCTCGCGGTACTCCTCGTGCAGGCCGCGGATCACGTCATGGCGCACGCCGCGCGCCGGGCCGGTGCGGATCGCCTCGCTGATCGAAGCGCAGGCCGAGCTCAGGTACTTGACGTGTTCCTGCGCCTTGGGGATGCCGGAGGGCGCACTCGGGTAGCGGGGCGCAGGCGCCGGCCGGGCTTCGCCGTACATGCGCAGGCTGGCGTTGTTGCAGGGGCGGTCGGAAAAATGGACCTGGCCGCCCGAGCTGCAGCGATAACTCTGCGCATGAGCGGCGCCTGCCGCCATGCAGGCCACGATGCCGACGAGAAGGGACAGACGCATGCTGAGGTGCCGACGTGAAAGCGGCGAGACGATACAGGATCCGGCCGCGGCGCGCGGCTCCTCAAGCCGGGGGGCGCGGGCGTCAACCGGCGGACGAGGCCGCGGCTGCCGCGCCTGCGCGCCCGCGCGGCACCGCGGCCAGCAGGCGGCGGGTGTAGTCCTCGCGCGGCGACGCGAGGATCTCCTCGGCGCTCGCCTGCTCGACCACCACCCCGTCCTTCATCACGATCACCTCGTCGGCCATGAAGCGCACCACGGCGAGGTCGTGGCTGATGAAGACGTACGACAGGCCCAGCTCGTCCTGCAGGTCCTTGAGCAGGTTGAGCACCTGCGCCTGCACCGAGACGTCGAGCGCGCTCACGGCCTCATCGAGCACCAGCACCTCGGGGTCGAGCGTGAGGCAGCGGGCGATGGCGATGCGCTGGCGCTGTCCGCCCGAAAACTCGTGCGGGTACTTGTAGAGCGCGCGGTCGTCCAGGCCCACGCGCGCGATCAGGCGGCGCGCCTTCTCCTGGCGCTCGGCGTCGTTCGCGCCGATGCCGTGGATGCGCATGGGCTCGGTGAGCGTCTGCCCGATCGTGTAGCGCGGGTTGAGCGAGGCGTACGGGTTCTGGAAGACGACCTGGATGCGCCGGCGCACCGGCAGCAGCTCGTGGCGCGAGAGGCGCAGCAGGTCGCGCCCGTCGAAGGTGACGCGCCCGCCGGTGGGGCCCCCGCTCGGCTCGTGCAGGCGCAGCAGCGCCAGGCCCATGGTCGTCTTGCCCGAGCCCGATTCGCCCACCACGCCCAGCGTGTGGCCGCGCCGCAGCGCGAAGCTCACCCCCTTGACCGCGCGGAACTCGCGCCGCCCGAAGATGCCGCTGCGCAGCCAGTAGCTCTTGGTGAGGCCGCTCGCTTCCACCACGACGGGCGCGGTCGCGTCCTTGCGCCGCGGCCGCACGGCCGGTGCGGCCTGGCCGGCCATGTGGTCGTCGATGGTGGCGAGCCGGGGGCTGCGCACGTCGAGCGTGGGGCGGCAGGCGAGCAGCGCGCGCGTGTAGGCGTCCTGCGGATCGGCGAAGACACGCTCCGCCGGCCCCTGCTCGCGCACCAGGCCGTGGCGCATCACGACCACATGGTCGGCGATCTCGCCCACCACGCCCAGGTCGTGGCTGATGAAGAGCATGCCCATGCGGTGCCGCGCCTTGAGGCGCGCCAGCATGTCGAGGATCTGGCGCTGGATGGTGACGTCGAGCGCGGTGGTGGGCTCGTCGGCGATCAGCAGCTTGGGCTCGCACGAGATCGCCATCGCGATCATCACGCGCTGCTGCTGGCCGCCCGAGAGCTCGTGCGGGTAGGCCGAGAGCCGGCGCTTCGGCTCGGGCAGGCCGACTTCGTTCAGCAGCTCCTCGGCGCGCACGAGCGCCTGACGCGGCGTGAGCTTGAGGTGCTTGACGAGCGGCTCGCTCAGCTGGCGGCCGATGGTGAAGACCGGGTTGAGCGAGCTCATCGGGTCCTGGAAGACGCACGCGATCTCGCGGCCGCGCAGCGCCTGCAGCTCGGCGAGGTTCGCGGCCATCAGGTCGCGGCCCTGGAAGGTGATGGCGCCGCTGCGCTCGGCGTTGTCGGGCAGCAGGTTGAGCACCGACATCGCGGTCACGCTCTTGCCCGACCCCGATTCGCCCACCAGCGCGAGGGTGGTGTTCTCGGGGATCTCGAAGCTCACGCCCTCGTCGCCGCGGCCCACCGCCTGCACGCGCTGCACGATGCCCTCGGCCTTGCCGGTGCGGAAGGACACGCGCAGGTTGTCGATCTTCAGCAACGTGCTCATTCCAGGCCTCTCAACTTGGGATCGAGCGCGTCGCGCAAGGCATCGGTGAAGAGCGAGAAGGCGGTGACGAAGACCGCCATGAACCCCGTGGCCGCGACCAGCTGCCACCACTGGCCGAGGATCAGCTCGTTCTGCGCCTCCTGCAGCATGGTGCCCCAGGAGACGTCGTCCACGCCCACGCCCAGGCCGAGGTACGACAGGATCACCTCGAACTTGATGAAGCCCACCACCAGCAGCGACATGCGCACCAGGATCACGTGGCTCACGTTGGGCAGGATGTGGCGGAACATGCGCGAGCCGGTGGAGGCACCGATCGCCTCGGCCGCGCGCACGTATTCGCGCGACGAGTGCTTCATGAACTCGGCGCGCACCTGGCGATAGACCCCCGTCCAGCCCACGAGCGCGAGGATGATGGCGACGCTGCCGATGCCGCGCCCGAAGACCACCGCGAAGACCAGCAGCAGCAGGATGTCGGGCATGGCGGTGAAGACGCTGTAGAGCCACTCGAGGAAGTCGCCCACGCGCCGCCCGAAGAAGCCCGCGAGCGCGCCCAGCACCGTGCCGATGAGCGCGGCGATCACCGCGCCGACGAGCCCCACCACCACCGAGGTCTGCGTGCCCTTGGCGGCCTTGGCGAGCACGTCGCGGCCCAGGCGGTCGGCGCCGAAGGGCAGCGTCTCGGCCTTGGGCGTCTCGTTCGAGCGCAGCTGCGCGGCGCGTGCGGCCCACTCGGCGTAGCGCGGTGCGAGCGGGTCCACGTCGGAGATGTCGATGTTGGGGCCCTGCGGCGCCTCGATGGCCGCGGCCGGGCGCTGCGGCGCGGCCGGGCCCATGAAGCTCGGCGGGGCGCTCGCGACAGCCACCTCGTTCTGCCAGCCGCTCGCCACCACGCCGCTCGCGGTGAGGGCGATGAGCACCAGGAAGGCCAGCACCACCACCAGCGACGCCAGGCCCACGCGGTCGGCGCGCAGGCGTTTCCAGGCGGCGACCCACACGCCGTCGGAGGCGACCACCGGCTGCACCGTCGGGTTCGTCATGACGGCGCTCATCGCAGCACCACCCGCGGATCGACCAGCTTGTAAAGGATGTCGGCCAGGAGGTTGATGAGCATGGTGAGCATGCCCAGGTAGATCGCCACCGACTGGATCACCGGGTAGTCGCTGCGGTTGACCGCGAGGATGATCTCGCGCCCCAGGCCCGGGATGGAGAAGAAGACCTCGATCAGGAAGGAGCCCACGAAGACCCCCGGCAGCATCAGCGCGACGTTGGTAAGGATCGGGATCATCGCGTTGCGCAGCACGTGGCGGAAGAGCACGGTCTGCTCGGTCATGCCCTTGGCCCGCGCGGTGCGCACGTAGTCGTGGCCCAGCTCGTCGAGGAAGAAGCTGCGGTACAGGCGCAGCTGCGGCGCCACGCCCACCAGCACTGCCAGCAGCGCCGGCAGGGGCACGTAGGTGGTGAGGTTGGTGACGACGCTGTCGCTCCAGCCCTGCACCGGGAACCAGCCGAGCTGGAAGCCGAAGACGTACTGCCCGACGATGATGTAGACGAGGAACGAGATGGACAGCGCCACCGTCGTGATCACCATGGCCGCGCGGTCGGCCAGCGCACCCCGGCGGTAGGCCACCCACATCGCGATCGGGATGGCGAGCAGCACGTCCAGCACCAGGATGGGCAGCATCACGGTGAGCGTGGCGGGCAGGCGCGTGGCGAAGATGCTGCTCACCGCTTCGTTGGTGGCCCAGCTGCGGCCCCAGTCGAAGGTGACCACGCCCTTGAGGTAGATCCACAGCTGCACGTACCAGGGCTCGTTGAGCCCGAGCTGCTGGCGGATGGCGTCGATCTGCGCGGCGCTGGCGTTCAGCCCGCCGAGGATCTCGGCCGGGTCGCCGCCGACCCACTTGAAGAGGAAGAAGACCAGCAGCAGCACCCCGAGCAGCGTGGGGATCATCTGCAGCAGTCGCCGGATGATGTAGGCGGCCATGTGGGTGGTGGCGGGAGGGGCAGCGGGAACAGTGCGCGAGTCTAAGCGCGGCCTCTTGCGCCGCCGCCTCGCGTTTGCCCGGTGCAAGGGCTTCGCGCGCGATGCAGCGGCGAGGCCGCGTCACGCTTAGACTTTCGCGTTCCATGGAGACCGACCGATGAAGCGTGGCCTGGTCGCGGCGCTGGTGGCGCTGCTGGCGTTCGTGATGCCGCACGCGAGGTCGCACGCCCAGGGCGAGGTGCACGGCCCCAAGGTGCTGCGTTATGCCTTCCGGGTGGCGGAGACCGGCTTCGATCCCGCCCAGGTCTCCGATCTCTACTCGCGCACCATCCTCGCCAACATCCTCGAGGCGCCGCTGCAGTACGAGTTCCTCGCGCGGCCCTACCGCTACCGGCCCAACACGCTGGTCGCCCTGCCCGAGGTGAGCGCCGATTTCCGCACGTTCACCTTCCGCTTGAAACCCGGCATCCACTTCGCCGACGATCCGGCGTTCAAGGGAAAGAAGCGCGAGCTCGTGGCGGCCGACTACGTGTACGCGTGGAAGCGCCACTACGACCCGCGCTGGAAGAGTCCCAACCTCTACATCCTCGCCAACGCCGGGCTGCTCGGCCTCTCCGAGCTGCGCGAGGCGGCGCTCAAGAGCGGCCGGCCCTTCGACTACGACCGTGAGGTCGAGGGCCTCAAGGTGCTGGACCGCTACACCTTCCAGGTGAAGACCGCCGAGCCGCGCCCGCGCCTGCTGCTGGAGTTCACCGACAGCTCGGCCTGGGGCGCGGTCGCGCGCGAAGTGGTCGAGCAGTACGGCGACGCCGTCATGGAGCACCCGGTGGGCACCGGGCCCTATCGCCTGGCCTCGTGGCGGCGCGCCTCGAAGATCGTGCTGGAGAAGAACCCGGCCTACCGCGAGGAGCGCTACAACGAAGAGGCGCCCGCCGACGACCCGCTCGCGCAGGCCGCGGTCGCGGCGCTGAAGGGCAAGCGCCTGCCGCTGATCGACCGCATCGAGATCTCGATCGTGGCCGAGAACCAGCCGCGCTGGCTCGCCTTCCTCAACGGCGAGCACGACCTCCTCTGGGAGGTGCCGAGCGACTTCGCCGACCTCGCCATGCCGAACAACGAGCTCGCGCCCAACCTCAAGAAGCGCGACATCACGCTGGTGCGCTATCCGCGGGCCGACGTGGCGCTGTCGTACTTCAACATGGACGACCCGGTGGTCGGCGGCTACACGCCCGAGAAGGTGGCGCTGCGCCGCGCGATCTCGCTCGCGGTGGACGTGCCGCGCGAGATCCGCCTCCTGCGCAAGAACCAGGCGGTGCCCGCGCAGGGCCCGATCGCGCCCAGCACCTGGGGCCACAACCCCGCGCTCAAGACCGAGATGAGCGACCACGACCCGGCGCGCGCGATGGCCCTGCTCGATCTGTACGGCTACACCGACCAGAACGGCGACGGCTGGCGCGACCTGCCCGACGGCCGCCCGCTGGTGCTGGAGTACGCCACGCAGCCCGACCAGGCCTCGCGCCAGCTCGCCGAGCTCTGGCAGAAGAACATGGACGCGATCGGCGTGCGCATCGTCTTCAAGGTCGCGAACTGGCCCGACAACCTCAAGGCGTCCACCAGCGGGCGGCTGATGATGTGGGGCGTGGGCTGGAGCGCGGGCGCGCCCGATGGCGAGACCTTTCTCTCGCTGGCCGATGGCGCGAGCCTCGGGCAATCCAACAAGTCGCGCTTCAACCTGCCGGCCTACAACGAGGTCTACCTGCGGCAGAAGCGCCTGCCCAACGGCCCCGAGCGCCAGGCCGCGATGGACGAGGCGCAGCGCCTGCTCGTCGCCTACGCGCCCTACAAGTTCCACGCACACCGCATCTTCAGCGACCTCGCGCACCCCTGGGTGATCGGCTACCACCGCAACAACTTCGTGCGCGAGTTCTGGAAGTTCATCGACATCGACGTGGCGCGCCAGCGCCGGGAGGGCAAGGGCTCATGAAGCGACGCGGGTTCTGGATCGGGCTGCTGGCCGCAGTGATCGCTGGCGCAGCGGGGGCACAGGCGCCGGCCACGCCCGCGGCATCGCCGCAGAAGGTGTTGCGCTATGCCTTCTCCGCCGGCGAGACCGGCTTCGACCCGGTGCAGGTGAGCGACATCTACTCGCGCATCATCACCGCGCACATCTTCGATGCGCCGCTCAGCTACGACCACCTCGCCCGGCCCTACAGGATCCGGCCCTCGACCGCGGCGGCCATGCCCGAGGTGAGCGACGATTTCAGGACCTACACCTTCCGCATCAAGCCCGGCATCTACTTCGCCGACGACCCGGCCTTCAAGGGCAAGAGGCGTGAGCTGGTGGCGGCCGACTATGTGTACTCGCTCAAGCGCGTGTACGACCCGGTCTACAAGTCGCCGGGCCACCAGTCGCTGGAAGACGAAGGGATCATCGGCCTGCAGGCGCTGCGCGACGAGGCGCTCAAGACCGGCAAGCCCTTCGACTACGACCGCGAGGTCGAGGGCCTCAAGGTGCTGGACCGCTACACCTTCCGGGTGCAGCTGCGCGAGTCGCGGCCGCGCCACCTCTACCTCTGGACCGGCCGCGACGTGGCGGCCGGCGCCGTGGCGCGCGAGGTGGTCGAGCACTACGGCGACCGCATCATGGAGCACCCGGTGGGCACCGGCCCCTTCCGCCTGGCGAGCTGGCGCCGCAGCTCGAAGATCGTGCTGGAGCGCAACCCCAACTACCGCGAAGACGTCTACGACGCGCAGCCCAACGCCGACGACGCCGAAGGCCAGGCGCTGCTCGCGCGCTTCAAGGGCAGGCGGCTGCCGATGGTGGACCGCGTCGAGGTCTCCATCATCGAGCAGTCGCAGCCGCGCTGGCTCTCCTTCCTGAGCGGCGAGCAGAACTTCCTCGAGCGCCTGCCCAACGAGTTCATCGACCAGGCCCTGCCCGCCGGCAAGCTCGCGCCGCACCTGGCACGGCGCGGCATCCAGGCGGTGCGTGCGCCGGGCTCCGACGTGACGCTGCTCGTCTTCAACATGGAGAACCCGGTGGTGGGCGGCTACACGCCCGAGCAGGTGGCGCTGCGCCGTGCGATCGCGCTCGGCAACAACGTGGAGCGCGAGATCCAGCTCCTGCGCCGCGGCCAGGCGATCCGCGCGCAGTCGCTGATGACGCCCTTCACCACCGGCTACTCGCCCGAGCGCCGCACCGAGATGAGCGAGTACAACCCGGCGCGCGCCCAGGCCCTGCTCGACCTCTACGGCTGGACCGACCGCAACGGCGACGGCTGGCGCGAGCGGCCCGACGGCTCGCCCTTCGTGATGGAGATGCTCACGCAGTCCGACACCTCCAGCCGCCAGCTCGACGAGCTCTTCAAGAAGGACATGGACGCGCTCGGCCTGCGCCTCGCGCTCAAGGTCGCGCAGTGGCCCGAGAACCTCAAGGCCACGCGCGCCGGCCAGTTCATGACCTGGCGCGTGGGCTCCTCGGCCGCCTCGCCCGACGGGCAGGGTGCGCTGGAGCGCGCCTACGGGCCCTCCACCGGCAAGGGCAACCTCGCGCGTTTCCAGCATGCGCCCTACGACCGCATCTACGAGCGCATGAAGATGCTGCCCGACGGCCCCGAGCGGCTCGCGCTCTTCGACGAGGCGACCAAGCTGCTCGTGGCCTACATGCCCTACCGCATCGGCGCACACCGCATCGTCACCGACCTCGCCGATGGCTCGCTGATCGGCTACCGCCGCCCGGCCTTCTGGCTGGACTGGTGGCAGTACGTGGACATCGACACCCCGGCAAAGACCGAAGCCCCGCGACCATGAGCACCCTTCCCGAACCGCAGATCGTCCGCTACACCCGCTGGCTCGCGCGCGAGCGCCAGCTCCAGTTCGACGCGACCACCCCCGACGGCTACGAGGCGCTGTGGCGCTGGTCGGTGAGCGACCTGCCGGCCTTCTGGTCGTCGATCTGGGATTACTACGACCTGCGCTCGCCCACGCCGCGCAGCACCGTGCTGGTCGAGGAAAAGATGCCGGGCGCGCAGTGGTTCCCGGGCGCGCAGCTGAACTACGTGGAGCAGGTCTTCCGCCACGCCGATGCCGCGCATGCGGCCGGCCACCCGGCCATCGTCTTCCAGAACGAGCGCCTGCGTGAGCGCGGCGAGCTCGCCGAGACCAGCTGGCCCGAGCTGCGCCGCCAGGTGGCCTCGCTGGCCGCGCAGTTGCAGCGCCTGGGCGTGCAGCCCGGCGACCGCGTGGTCGCCTTCCTGCCCAACACGCCGCAGACGGCGATCGCCTTCCTCGCCGTGGCGAGCCTGGGCGCGGTGTGGTCGGTGTGTTCGCCCGACATGGGACCGGTGGCGGTGCTCGACCGCTTCCGCCAGATCGCGCCCAAGGTGCTGATCGCCTGCGACGGCTACGTCTACGGCGGCACCGCGCACGACCGCCTGCCGGTGCTCGAAGGGCTGCTCGGCGAGCTGCCGAGCGTGGGGCACGTGGTGCTGTGGCGCTACCTCGATGCGCAGGCGGCGCCCGAGCGCCTGGCCTCGCCCACGCGCCGCGTGCACGACTTCGACGCGCTGACGGGCGACGACGTGCCGCTCGCGCCGCGCGCCGTGCCCTTCGACCATCCGCTGTGGGTCGTCTACTCCAGCGGCACGACCGGCCTGCCCAAGCCCATCGTGCATGGCCATGGCGGCGTGGTGCTGGAGGCGATCAAGATGCTGGGGCTGCATGCCAACCTCGGTGCCACCGTGGAGACCGGTGATCGCTACCACTGGTACAGCGCCACCGGCTGGATCATGTGGAACTCGCAGGTGGCGGGCCTGCTGCTCGGCACGACGATCTGCATCTACGACGGCAGCCCTTCCGGCCAGGCCGGCAAGGCCGACTGGTCCACGCTCTGGCGCTTCGCGGCGGACACCAAGGCCACCTTCTTCGGCGCCGGCAGCGCGTTCTATGCCAGCTGCCTCAAGGCGGAGGTCAGCCCCAAGGCCATCATCGATCTCTCGCACCTGCGCGCCCTGGGCGCCACCGGCTCGCCGCTCGCGAGCGAGTGCTACCGCTGGGCCTACGAGCACCTGCCGAAGGTCGGCGCGCGCGACATCTGGATGTCGGTGATCAGCGGCGGCACCGATTTCGCCGGCGCCTTCATCGCGGGGCTGCCCACGCTGCCGGTGGTGGAGGGCGAGATGCAGTGCCGCTGCCTCGGCGCGGCCGTCGAAGCGTGGAATGAACAAGGCCAGCCGCTGGTGGACGAGGTGGGCGAGCTGGTGTGCGTGAAGCCGATGCCGTCGATGCCGCTCTACTTCTGGAACGACGAGGGCCACCGGCGTTACCACGACAGCTACTTCGACATGTACCCGGGCATCTGGCGCCACGGCGACTGGATCCGCATCACGCCGCGCGGCGGCGCGATCATCTACGGCCGCAGCGACGCCACCATCAACCGCCACGGCATCCGCATGGGCACGGCCGAGCTCTACCGCGCGGTCGAGGCGCTGCCCGAGGTGCTCGACAGTCTGGTGGTCGACCTCGAGTACCTGGGCCGCGAGAGCTACATGCCGCTGTTCGTGGTGCTGCGCGAGGGCCTGACGCTCGACGAGGCGCTCACCCGGCGCATGCGCGAGGCGATCAAGACGGCGCTCTCCGCCCGCCACGTGCCCAACGAGATCTTCCAGGTGAGCGCCATCCCGCGCACCCTCTCGGGCAAGAAGATGGAGCTGCCGGTGAAGAAGCTGCTGCTGGGCACGCCCGCCGAGCAGGTCTTCAAGCTCGATGCGATGGCGAACGCGGACTGCGTGCCGTGGTTCGTGGCGTTTGCGGAGCGCCGGCGGGCGGCTGGAGCGAGCTGACCCTCAGAGGGGGAGTTCGGTGAAGTAGCGCCCGCCGTGGTAGATCAGCGGCAGCGCCCCCTCGCGCCGCTCGCAGCGCTCGACCTCGCCCACGAAGATGATGTGGTCACCCTCTTCGTACTGGCTGCGGTTGTAGCACTCGAACACGGCCGCGCTGCCGGGGATCACCGGGGCGCCGCCCGCTCCTTCGCGGAAGTCGAGGCCGGCGAAGCGGTCCACGTCCTTGGTCGCGAAACGTTCGGCCAGCGCGCGCTGGTCGGCGGCGAGGATGTTGATCGCGTAATGCGAGCCGCCGCTGAAGGCGGGCAGCGAGCCGGCCCGGCGCGACAGGCTCCACAGCACCAGCGGCGGCGTGAGCGAGACCGAGTTGAAGGAGTTGGCCGTGAGGCCGACCGGCCGGCCGGCCGGGTCGAGCGCCGTGACGACGGTCACGCCGGTGGCGAAGGCGCCCAGCGCCGAGCGGAACTCCTGGGCGGAGAAGCTCGGCGTCAGCGGGCGCAGCAAGGCGGTCATCCGGCGATTGTGAGGGAGTGCCCGCAGCAGGGCCAACTCCCAACTCGGGGGTCACAGCATGACTGGGCCCGCAAAACTTCACGCGCGACGCGGGTTTGAAGGTCATCGCGCGTTCCGCGGCGGGCGCCGAGCGGGGTTCCTAGAATCGCCGCCCATGCCCACGGCCCTCCCCGCCCGCGTCGAGACCTGGCGCCGCCTCCTCGTCGTGGGCGTGCTCGGCTTTGCCTCCGGCCTGCCGCTCGCCCTCACCGGCCAGGCGATGCAGGCCTGGCTCAGCATGGAAGGGCTGGACGTCGCCACCATCGGCTTCCTGAGCGTGGTCGGCCTGCCCTACACCTTCAAGTTCCTGTGGGCGCCGCTGATGGACCGCTTCGAGCTGCCCTGGCTCGGCCGGCGCCGCGGCTGGCTGGTGCTCACGCAGCTGCTGCTGGCCGGCGCGCTGATGCTCATGGCCGATACGTCGCCGAGCGCGGCCACCCGCAGCTTCGCACTGCTCGCGGTGCTGGTGGCCTTCATCTCCGCCTCGCAGGACGTGGTGATCGACGCCTACCGCACCGACGTGCTGCCGGCGCACGAGCGCGGCCTCGGCTCCTCGCTCAACGTGCTGGGTTATCGCCTGGCGATGATCCTCTCGGGCGGTGTCGCGCTCATCTGGGTGGACCCGACCCAGGGCGGCGGCTGGACCTGGCCCGAGGTCTACCGTTTCATGGCCGGCCTCATGGTGCTCGCGGCCATCGTGTCGGCCTTCGTGCTGCCGCGCCTGCCCGACGAGGCCCGGCCGACGAGCGTGGCGCGCCACGACGTGCTGGGCTTCCTGGCCGTGGTGCTGGCGGTCGCCGTCGGCGTGGCGGTGAGCGACCGGCTCGGCCCGCCCATCGCCCGCGCGCTGCTCGCGCCGCTGTGGACGGACAGCGACCTGCCGGTGGCGCTGCAGGGCAAATGGGCCGACCTGCTCGCGCTGCTCCTGGGCGTGGCCTTCACGCTGCCGCTGGCGGCCTGGGCGGCGCGCGCGGCGCGCTTCGAAACGCTGCTCGGCGGCCTGCGCAGCTACTTCAGCCAGACCGGCGCGGGCGCCTTCCTCGCCTTCATCGTGCTCTACAAGCTCGGCGATGCGTTTGCGGGCTCGCTGATGACGCCCTTTCTGCTCAAGACGCTGCAGTTCAGCAGCGCCGAGGTGGGCGTGGTCAACAAGCTCATCGGCCTGTGGCTCACCATCGGCGGCGCGCTGCTGGGCGGGGCGCTCATGATGAAGCTGGGCCTCTGGCGCTCGCTGATGCTCTTCGGCGTCTTCCAGATGGTGAGCAACCTCGGCTTCTGGTGGCTCGCGGTGGCGGGCAAGGGGCTGATGCCCGGGCTCGTGATCCCCGCCTTCGACTGGGGCATCGTGAAGCTCGCGCATGCCACGCCGGTGGACGGCGGGCTGCTGATGGTGATCGCCTTCGAGAACCTCTCGGGCGGCATGGGCACGGCGGCCTTCGTCGCGTTCCTCATGGGCCTGTGCAACCAGCGCTTCACCGCCACCCAGTACGCCTTGCTGTCGGCTTTTGCCTCGGTCGGTCGGGTTTGGGTGGGGCCGCTGGCCGGCGTGATGGCCGAGACCATCGGCTGGCCGACCTTCTTCATCGTCTCCACGGTGCTCGCCGTCCCGGCGCTCGTGATGCTGTGGTGGCTGCGCCGCCCGGTGCAGGCGCTGGAGGTCGACCCGCGCGCCGCGGCGATGGACGACTGAGCCGCCACGGGAACAACGTTTGCCCAAGCTGATCCCAGACGCCATGACATCCCACTTCCGCACCGACGCCCCCCTCGCCTCGCCGCCCGAGTGGCATGGCCGCCATTGCGGCTGTGCGCTGCACCAGCGGCGCCTCTTCACCGGCGCCCTGATCGGCGCCGCGGGCCTCGTGGCCGTGCCGGCCTGGGCGCAGCGCGAGGGCGTGGAGGTGGGCAAGGAGTCCACCTTCACCAAGTTCGTCTCCGCCGAGCAGGTGGAGGCTGCTGCGCAGCAGCAGTACGCCGGCATGAAACAGGAGGCTGCGAGCAAGCGGGCGCTGGCGCCCGACAACCATCCGCAGGTGGTGCGCCTGCGCACGATCGCCGAGCGCATCATTCCCTACACCGACGACTGGAACCCGCGCGCCAAGGGCTGGAAGTGGGAGGTCAACCTGCTCGGCTCCTCGCAGATCAACGCCTTCTGCAT
The DNA here is from genome assembly GCA_044507405.1 of Rubrivivax sp. Classification (GTDB taxonomy): domain Bacteria; phylum Pseudomonadota; class Gammaproteobacteria; order Burkholderiales; family Burkholderiaceae_C; genus Rhizobacter. Next base: position 47,837 of record JBIQJS010000014.1, read on the forward strand.
GCCCGGCGGCAAGATCGCCTTCTACTACGGCATCCTCGAGAAGCTGCAGCTCAACGACGACGAGGTCGCGATGATCATGGGCCACGAGATGGCCCACGCCCTGCGCGAGCATGCGCGCGAACGCATGGGCAAGACCATGGCCACGCGCGGCGCCATCGAGCTCGGCGCGGCCATCTTCGGCCTCGGCAACGCCGGGCGCCTGGCGGCCGACATGGGCGGCCAGCTGCTCACCCTCAAGTTCGGCCGCGAAGACGAATCCGAGGCCGACCTCGTCGGCATGGAGCTCGCCGCCCGCGCCGGCTACAACCCCCGCGCCGGCGTGAGCCTGTGGAACAAGATGGGCCAGGCGAGCAAGGGCGCCCCGCCCCAGTTCCTCTCCACCCACCCCGCCGGGCCGACGCGCATCCGCGACATCGAGGCCAACCTGCCGAAGGTGGAGCCGCTCTATGCGCGGGCGGCCAAGCCGCAGCGGCGGTTCGAGGCGCCGAAGGCGAGCGCATCCGGAAACTGATCGGTGGTGGTCCGGCCCTCGCTGCGAGGGTGCCGTTGCCATGACGCGTTATCCGCAGGGCCCCGTTTGAAGTGAGGCCCAGTCATGCGGCGGTGAATCCGCCACACCGGACCTGTGACGTATTCACATCGGATCCCGCACAAACGGATTGCTCCGCCGCTCCACCCCGAAGCTGCTCTCCGGCCCGTGTCCCGGGATGAACACCACGTCGTCGCCCATGGGCCACAGCCGCGTGCGGATGGATTCGATCAGCGCATCATGGTCGCCCTGCGGGAAATCGGTGCGGCCGATGCTGCCGGCGAAGAGCACGTCGCCCACGAAGGCGCGCCGGGACTGCGGATCGTGGAAGACCACGTGCCCCGGCGTGTGCCCCGGGCAGTGGCGCACCTGCAGCGTGCAGCGGCCCACCTGCACGGTGTCGCCGTCGTGCAGCCAGCGCGTGGGCGTGAAGGCTTCCGCGCGCGGGAAGCCGAACATCACGCTTTGCTGCGGCAGCCCGTCGATCCAGAACTGGTCGCCCGGGTGTGGGCCGACGATGGGCAGGCCGAGCTCGCGTGCGAGCGTGCCGGTGCCGCCGGCGTGGTCGATGTGGGCGTGGGTGAGCAGGATCTGCCGAAGCTCGACGCCCAGCGCCTTTGCGGTGGCGGTGAGCCGCGGCAGCTCGCCGCCCGGGTCGACGACGGCGCCTTCCATCGTCTCGTCGCACCAGACGATGGAGCAGTTCTGCTGGAACGGGGTGACGGGGACGGTCTGGTAGCGAAGACTCATGGGGGCACGGGATGAGAAGGCAAGCCAGGCGCCACTGTAGCCAAGGGCACCCGGCTCGCGTCCCGCGCGCGTCTCAGTCGTTGACCAGTACCAGCTTGCCGCGCACGTTGCGCGTGCCCATGCGGCGCAGCGCTTCGGGCAGCTCCTTGAGCGGCAGCGTCGCGTCGATGATGGGCTTGACCTTGCCGGCCTGGTACCACTGCACCAGCTCGGTCAGGCCGTCCTGCAGGCGCTGCGCGTCGCGGCGGCGGGCTTCGCCCCAGAACACGCCGACGATGGACGCGCCCTTGAGCAGCGCCAGGTTGAAGGGCAGCGCGGGGATGCCGCCGGCGGCAAAGCCCACCACGAGGTAGCGGCCGCGCCAGGCGATGGAGCGGAAGACCGGCTCGGCGAGGTCGCCGCCCACCGGGTCGTAGACCACGTCGGGGCCCTTGCCATCGGTGAGCTTCTTGATCTCGTCGCGGATGTTGCCCTGGCTGTAGTTGATGGTCGCGTCGGCGCCCATCTCCAGGCACAGGCGGCACTTCTCGTCGCTGGAGGCGGCGGCGATCACACGCGCGCCGGCGGCCTTGGCGATCTGCACGGCGGCCGTGCCCACGCCACCCGCGGCGCCGAGCACGAGCACGGTCTCGCCGGCCTTGAGCTCGCCGCGGTCGATGAGCGCGTGGTGGCTGGTGCCGTAGGTGAAGGCGAAGGCCGCACCGTCGACGAAGGGGAAGCCGGCCGGCAGCTTGAGCACCGCGGCGGCGTTGGCGATCGCATGCGTGCCGAAGCCACCCGTCGCGCCGAAGGCGGCCACGTGGTCGCCCACCGCGATGTGCGTCACGCCCTCGCCCACGGCTTCGACCACGCCCGCGTATTCGGAGCCCGGCACGAAGGGCAGCGGCGGCTTGACCTGGTACTTGTTCTGCACGATCAGCAGGTCGGGGAAGTTGAGGCTCGCCGCGCGGATCGCGACGCGGATCTCACCGGCCTTGGGTTCGGGGGTGGGCAGCTCCTTCCAGGTGAGCGCCTCGGGGCCGATCGGGTTTTCGCACAGCCAAGCTTGCATGGGGGTCTCCAGAGAAAAGTCGCGTTGCGCGGCCACAAAGGGTGGCGATGATATTTGGAATATCGTTCCGAAACGGCAATTCACCGCCGGTACGGGCCAGCCCGCCAATGTAGCGAAGTCG
>JBIQJS010000127.1:0-8251 GCA_044507405.1 Rubrivivax sp.
GCACCACCCAGCGCGCGCTGGTGATGAGGCCGTCGCAGCCTTCCTTCTGGATGCCGGGCAGGCCGGCGAGGAACTTGTCGGTGACGTCCTTGCCCAGGCCTTCCTTGCGGAAGGTGCGGCCGGGGATCTGCAGCGTCTCGGTGCGCTCGAGCGTCTTGCCGCTCGCGTCGAAGTAGCGCAGTTCGAAGGTCGCGACCTCGACGTCGTGGATCTTGCCGAGGTTGTGGTCCAGGCGCACCACCTCCAGCCACTTCGCCTCGGGCGTGACCATGCGCCAGGAGGCGAGGTTGTCGAGCGCGGTGCCCCAGAGCACCGCCTTCTTGCCGCCCGCGTTCATGGCGATGTTGCCGCCGATGCACGAGGCCTCGGCCGAGGTCGGGTCGACCGCGAAGACGTGGCCGCCGCGCTCGGCGGCATCGGCCACACGCTGCGTGACGACGCCGGCTTCCGTCCAGATGGTCGCCACCTCGCGGTCGTGCCCGGGCAGGCGCACCATCTCGACCTCGGTCATCGCCTCCAGCTTCTCGGTGTTGATGACCGCGCTGTTCCAGGTCAGCGGCACGGCGCCGCCGGTGTAGCCGGTGCCGCCGCCGCGCGGGATGATGGTCAGGCCGAGTTCGATGCAGTCCTTCACGAGCGCGGCCATCTCGGCCTCGCTGTCGGGCGTGAGCACGACGAAGGGGTACTCGACGCGCCAGTCGGTCGCATCGGTCACGTGCGACACGCGCGACAGGCCATCGAACTTGATGTTGTCCTTGGCCGTGTGCCGGCCCAGCACCTTGGTCGCCCGGCGGCGCAGCTCGGCCACGCGGTCGAACATCTCGGCAAACGACTGCACGGCCGCGTGCGCGAGCTTGAGCAGTTCACCCACCGAGGCGTCGCGGCTGCCGTCGCCCTCGGGCTGCCGGCGCGCCTGCACCTCGTTCAGGCGGTGGTAGAGCGCATCGATCAGCAGCTTGCGACGACGCGGGTTGTCGAGCAGGTCGTCCTGCAGGTACGGGTTGCGCTGGACCACCCAGATGTCGCCCAGCACCTCGTACAGCATGCGTGCGGAGCGGCCGGTCTGGCGCTCGTCGCGCAGGCGCTCCAGCAGCTCCCAGGCGCGCGCGCCGAGCAGCCGGATCACGATCTCGCGATCGGAAAACGAGGTGTAGTTGTAGGGAATCTCGCGCAAACGCGGCGCGTGGGGCGCGGCATGGGCCGCGGTGATCTGGTCGAGCGGAATGGGTGCGTTCATGGATTCCAGGCGACCCTCTCGCCTGCTCAGCACTTGGACGCGAATGATACCGCCCGCCTCCTCGCGGACCGCCCGCACGACCATCGCCTGCGCGGCGGGTAATCCCCGTTGATGCAGGGCCCTCCGGGAGACATAAACAGGCCTGTCACGAGCCTGAATCACAATCCCGCCGGCCAAAAGCCGACGCGACACATCCCACGGAGACATCATGAAGAAGACCGCCCGCCTCGCCCTCGCCAGTGCCCCCCTGCTCACCCTGGCCCTCGCCCTGCCGGCCCAGGCCCAGACCGACATCCAGTGGTGGCACTCCATGACCGCCGTCAACGGCGAATGGGTCAACGACCTTGCCCGCGAGTTCAACGCGAGCCAGAAGGACTACCGGATCGTGCCGACCTTCAAGGGCAGCTACGACGAATCGATGACCGCCGCGATCGCCGCCTTCCGCGCCGGCAATGCACCGCACATCCTGCAGGTGTTCGAGGTGGGCACCGCCACGATGATGGCCAGCAAGGGCGCCATCGTGCCGGTCGGCCAGGTGATGAAGGACGCCGGCCACAAGTTCGACCCCGCCGCCTACGTGCCGGCCGTGGCCGGCTACTACACCGCGCCCAACGGGCAGATGCTGAGCTTCCCCTTCAACAGCTCGACCACCATCTTCTACATCAACAAGGACGCCTTCCAGGCCGCCGGGCTCGATGCCAGCACGCCGCCCAAGACCTGGCCCGAGGTCGTCGCCGCGGCCGCCAAGCTCAAGGCGGCCGGCCACAAGTGCCCGTTCACCACCGCCTGGCAGGGCTGGACGCAGCTCGAGAGCTTCTCGGCCTGGCACAACGTGGAGTTCGCCACCAAGCGCAACGGCCTGGCAGGCCTGGACGCGCGCATGAAGATCAATTCGCCGCTGCACGTGCGCCACATCGAGAACCTGGCCAACATGTCCAAGCAGGGCCTCTTCGTCTACAAGGGCCGCGGCAACGTGCCGGAGGCGAGCTTCGTCTCGGGCGAGTGCGCCATGATCAACACCTCTTCGGGCTTCTACGGCAACGTGAAGAAGAACGCCAAGTTCAACTATGCGCTCGCCCAGTTGCCCTACTACCCCGACGTGCCCGGCGCGCCGCAGAACACCGTGATCGGTGGGGCAAGCCTGTGGGTGATGGCGGGCAAGAAGCCGGCCGAGTACAAGGGCGTGGCCGCCTTCTTCAACTTCATCTCGCGCCCCGAGGTGCAGTCGGCCAGCCACAAGCGCACCGGCTACCTGCCCATCACCACCGCCGCCTTCGAGCTGACCGAGAAGTCGGGCTTCTACAAGGAGAACCCGGGCACCGACGTGGCCGTGACGCAGATGATCCGCAAGACGACCGACAAGTCGCGCGGCATCCGCCTGGGCAACTACGTGCAGATCCGCACCATCGAGGACGAAGAACTCGAGCAGGTGTGGGGCGGAAAGAAGACGGCCAAGCAGGCGCTGGACTCCATCGTCAAGCGCGGCAACGAACTGCTGGAGCGCTTCGAACGCGCGAACAAGTCCTGAGCGTGCTGCGCTCCGGCCCGGCTGACGCGCACACCGCCTGATGGAAAAGCGCGTCCACTACCGATCGCACTGGCTGCCCTGGGCGCTGCTCGCGCCCCAGGTGGCCGTGATCGCGATCTTCTTCTTCTGGCCGGCGGCGCAGGCGCTGGTGCAGTCGCTGCAGCAGTCCGACGCCTTCGGCACCTCGGTCGCATGGGTGGGGCTGGAGAATTTTCAGAACCTCTGGAACGACCCGACCTACCTCGATTCCTTCGCCACCACGGCGATCTTCTCGGTGCTCGTGGCCGTGCTCGGGATCGCCATCTCGCTCCTGCTCGCGGTGTTCGCCGACCGGGTGATCCGGGGCGCGCTCTTCTACCGCACGCTGCTCATCTGGCCGTACGCGGTGGCGCCCGCGGTGGCCGGGGTGCTGTGGCTCTTCATGTTCGCCCCGAGCATCGGCATCGTCTCGTACGCCCTGCGCCTCGTCGGCTTCGAATGGAACCACCTGCTCAACGGCAACCACGCCATGGCGCTCATCGTGATGGCGGCCGTGTGGAAGCAGATCTCGTACAACTTCCTCTTCTTCCTGGCCGGGCTGCAGTCCATTCCGCGTTCGCTGGTCGAGGCGGCGGCGATCGACGGTGCGCGGCCGTGGCGGCGCTTCTGGAGCATCCAGTTCCCGCTGCTGTCGCCCACCACCTTCTTCCTGCTGGTGATCAACGTCGTCTATGCCTTCTTCGACACCTTCGCGATCATCGACGCAGCCACCCAGGGCGGGCCGGGAAAGGAGACGTCGATCCTGGTGTACCGGGTCTACTACGATGGCTTCAAGGCCCTGGACCTGGGCGGCTCGGCCGCACAGTCAGTGGTGCTGATGGTGATCGTGATCGCGCTCACGGTGATCCAGTTCCGCTTCGTCGAGAAGAAGGTGAACTATTGATGGCCCCCCAGTCGCTTTGCTCCTGCCCCCGAGGGGCGCTGTCCGCCTTGGGGCGGCCCGGCGCCGGACACTGATGGGCCGCTGCCATGGTTGAACGCCGCCCTGCCCTGGGCCTCCTGGCCCACGCGATCCTGATCCTCGGGGTGATCGTCGTCGCCTTCCCGGTCTACATCACCTTCGTCGCCTCCACCCACACGGCGGCCGAGGTGGTGCAGGCGCCCATGCCGCTCCTGCCGGGGCCGCACTTCGTCGACAACTACCTCGCCGCGCTCCAGGGCGAGCGCACGGGCAGCGGCTCGCACGCGGCGGTGGGCCGCATGATGATGGTGAGCTTCATCACCGCCATCGTGATCGCGCTCGGCAAGATCGCGATCTCGCTGCTCTCGGCCTTTGCGATCGTGTACTTCAAGTTCCCGTTCCGCATGTTCTTCTTCTGGGCCATCTTCGTGACGCTGATGCTGCCGGTGGAGGTGCGCATCGGGCCCACCTACCAGGTCGTGGCCGACCTGGGCCTGCTCAACACCTACGCCGGCCTCACGGTGCCGCTCATCGCCTCGGCCACGGCCACCTTCCTCTTCCGGCAGTTCTTCCTCACGGTGCCCGACGAGCTCGTGGAGGCCTCGCGCATCGATGGCGCGGGCCCGATGCGCTTCTTCAAGGACGTGCTGGTGCCGCTGTCGGCGACGAGCATCGCGGCGCTCTTCGTCATCCAGTTCATCTACGGCTGGAACCAGTACCTCTGGCCGCTGCTCGTGACCACGCAGGAAGACATGTACCCGGTCGTGATCGGCATCAAGCGCATGATCGGCGGCGGCGAGGCTGCCAACGAATGGAACATCATCATGGCCACCGCCATCCTCGCCATGCTGCCGCCCGCGCTGGTGGTGATGCTGATGCAGAAGTGGTTCGTCAAGGGCCTGGTGGACACGGAGAAGTAAATGGACCACCCCTACGCGCTTCGCGCGCCCCTCAAGGGGCCACACCAGCAGCCCGGCAAAGCCGGTTCTGCGGTGTTCACTCGATAAAGGCCTCACCTTGGCAGCCATCTCACTTCGCAAGGTCATCAAACGCTACGGCAGCGGCCCCAAGGCCAACCAGGTCATCCACGGCGTCGACGCCGAGATCGCCGACGGTGAATTCGTCGTCATCGTCGGGCCCTCGGGCTGCGGCAAGAGCACGCTGCTGCGCATGGTCGCCGGGCTGGAGGAGATCAGCGACGGCGAGATCGCGATCGGCGGGCGCGTGGTCAACGGCATCGAGCCGGCCGAGCGCGACATCGCGATGGTCTTCCAGAACTACGCGCTCTACCCGCACATGACCGTGTTCGACAACATGGCCTACGGCCTGAAGATCGCCGGCGTGTCCAAGCCGGAGATCAAGACGCGCGTCGACAAGGCCGCGGCCATCCTGCAGCTCGCCCCCTACCTCGCGCGCAAGCCGCGCGAGCTCTCGGGCGGCCAGCGCCAGCGCGTGGCGATGGGGCGTGCCATCGTGCGCCAGCCGCAGGTCTTCCTCTTCGACGAGCCGCTGTCCAACCTCGATGCCAAGCTGCGCTCGCAGACGCGCATCGAGATCCGCAAGCTGCACGCCGAGCTGGGCGTGACCTCGCTCTTCGTCACCCACGACCAGGTCGAGGCCATGACGCTCGCCCAGCGCATGATGGTCATGAACGCCGGGCGCATGGAGCAGTTCGGCACGCCCGAGGAGGTCTACGCGCGGCCGGCCACGACGTTCGTCGCCGGCTTCATCGGCTCGCCGCCCATGAACCTGGTGCCGGGGCGTGTCGAAGGCGACCGCTTCATCGTCGATGGCGAGGCCCTGCCGCTGCCGTCCCCTGCGCCCCGGCAAGGGGAGTTGATCCTCGGACTGCGCCCCGAGCACGCCCTGGTGGACGATGCCGGCTGGCCGCTCCAGGTGGAGCTGGTCGAGATGCTCGGCGCGGAGCGGCTCGTCCACGGATTGCTCGGCCGCCAGCCCTGCACGCTGCGCCTGGAAGGCACCACCACGCCCCCGGCACCCGGCAGCATGCTGCACCTGCGGGCGCCGGCTGCGCAGCTGCACTGGTTCGACCCGACCACGCAGCAGCGCGTGGAGGCAGCATGACGGCGCCCTGGCCGTATCCGATGTGGATTGCGCACCGCGGCGCCGGCAGGCTCGCTCCGGAAAACACGCTGGCCGCCTTCCGCCTGGGCGCGAGCCACGGCTATCGTGCCTTCGAGTGCGACGTGAAGCTCTCCGCCGACGGTGTGCCCTTCCTGCTGCACGACGCCACGCTGCAGCGCACGACGCCCGAAGAAGGCGTGGCCTCCGAACGCAACTGGTCCGAGCTCTCGCGCCTGGACGCCGGCGGCTGGCACAGCCGCGCCTACGCGGGCGAGCCCCTGCCCACGCTCTCGGCCATCGCGGCCTACTGCCTGCGCAATCGCCACGCGCTCAACATCGAGATCAAGCCCACGCCCGGTGACAGCGAACGGACCGGCCGCGTGGTCGCCGAGCATGCCGATCTGCTGTGGGCCGATGTGCCGGTGAAGCCGCTCCTCAGTTCATTCCAGCCCGACGCGCTCGCCGCGGCGCGCGCGGCATGCCCTGCGCTGCCGCGGGCCTTGCTCCTCGACAGCCTGCGCGAGGGCTGGCTCGCCGAAGCGCTCGCGCTCGACTGCGTGGCCATCGTCGCCAACCACCGCGTGCTCGACGCGGACGTGGTCGCCGAGTCGCACGGCCGCGGCCTGCGCGTCCTGAGCTACACGGTCAACGAGGCGGCCGACGCCGAGCGCCTGATCGCAGCCGGCATCGACGGGCTGATCACGGACGCGGTGGACCGGTTCGCGCCGGACGACGTCAAGTGAGCCGCATGTACAAACGCGCGGGCCAGCGCCGAGCCTGACCCGGCAGCGATCCACGTCGCCACCTCACTTCGCAGGGCTGCCGCGCTGGTGCATGCGCGGGCGGTTCACGCCGATCAGCTGCGGTAGTCGGCGTTGATCTTCACGTAGTCGTAGCTCAGGTCGCAGGTCCACACCGTGGCCTGCGCGCTGCCGCGCTGGAGATCCACGCGCACCGTGATTTCGGCCTGCTTCATCACGCGCGCACCGTCGGCTTCCTGGTAGCCCGGGTTGCGGCCGCCGCGGGTTACCACATGCACGTCGTCCAGGAACAGCTCGATGCGCGTCTGGTCGAGGTCGGCGATGCCGGCGTAGCCCACGGCGGCGAGGATGCGGCCGAGGTTGGGGTCGCTCGCGAAGAACGCGGTCTTCACCAGCGGCGAATGCGCGATGGCATACGCGACCTGCTGGCATTCGGCGCCGGTCTTGCCGCCGTCGACCTGGACGGTGATGAACTTGGTCGCGCCTTCGCCGTCGCGCACGATGGCCTGGGCCAGTTCGGTGGCGACGGCGACGAGCGCATCGCGCAGCAGCGCGCCATCACCACTGTCGAGTTGCATGACCGGCGCATTGCCGGCCGCGCCGGTGGCCACGACGATGAAGGAATCGTTGGTCGACGTGTCGCCGTCGATGGTGATGCGGTTGAAGGAGCGGTCGGCCGCCTCTTGCGTGAGCCCCTGCATCAGCGCCGGCGCGATCGCCGCATCGGTCGCCACGAAGCTGAGCATGGTGGCCATGTTGGGGCGGATCATCCCGGCGCCCTTGCTGATGCCGGTGATCGTGACGGTCTTGCCACCGACGGTGACGCGGCGTGATGCGGCCTTGGGCAGCGTGTCGGTCGTCATGATGGCCTCGGCGGCCAGCCCCCAGTTGTCTTCCCTCAGGTCGGCAATCGCGGCCGGCAGGCCGGCCTCGATGCGATCGACGGGCAGCGGCTCCATGATCACGCCGGTGGAGAACGGCAGCACCTGGGTGGGCGCGATGCCCAGCTGCTTCGCGAGCGACGAACAGGTGGCCCGCGCACGGTTCAGCCCGTCCTCGCCCGTGCCGGCGTTGGCATTGCCGGTGTTGATCACCATCGCCCGCGGCGCAGCACCACCCGAAAGATGCTCGCGGCACACCTGCACCGGTGCGGCGCAGTAGCGGTTCCGGGTGAAGACACCGGCCACCTGCGAACCGTCGGCCAGCGTGATGACGGTCAGGTCGCGCCGGTTGGCCTTGCGCACGCCGGCCATCGCGACACCCAGCTTCACGCCGGCAACGGGAAAAAGCGCCTTGGGATCAGGCGCCGCGAGATTCACGGGCATGGGGTCGCTCCTGGGGACGCCGGCTCAGCTCAGGCGAGCTTGCCGTGGCACTGCTTGTACTTCTTGCCGCTGCCGCAGGGGCAGGGGTCGTTGCGGCCGACCTTGGGCAGGTACTGGCCGGCCACCGCCTGGGCGGCATCGGTCTCCTGCGAGACGCTGCCGTCCTCGTTGGGGTGCGTGTAGGTCACGTTGGAGATGGACTCGGCGCGCTCCTCGTAGGCCTCCGCGGCCTGGGCCGCCTCTTCCTGCGTCTGGATGCGCACGGTCATGAGCACGCGCGTCACGTCCATCTTGACCACGTCGAGCAGCTGGCTGAAGAGCTCGAAGGCCTCGCGCTTGTATTCCTGCTTCGGGTTCTTCTGCGCATAGCCGCGC
>JBIQJS010000015.1:0-15080 GCA_044507405.1 Rubrivivax sp.
TGCCCGCGTCGGGGTGGGAAATGATGGCGAAGGTGCGGCGGCGGCGCACCTGGGGGGTGAGGTCGGACATGCGGTTGCGGCGCGGCTGACGATTGCGCCGCCTCGTGGAAACCCGCGATTATCGGCGGCGGCGCATTTCCCTCACACTCGTCGCCATGCCCGAGCTGCCCGACATCACGGTGTACGTCGACCGCCTGGCCGAGAAGGTGCAGGGCCGCGTGTTGCAGCGGGTGCGCGTGCTCAACCCCTTCCTGCTGCGCACCGCGGTGCCGCCGCTCGCGGAGGCCGAAGGCCGCACCGTCACCGGCGTCGAGCGCCTGGGCAAGCGCGTGGTGCTGGCACTCGACGGCGGACGCTTCCTCGTCCTCCACCTCATGATCGCCGGCCGCCTGCGCTGGCTGCTGCCGGGCGGCAAGCCGCCGGGCAAGATCACGCTCGCGGTCTTCGAGTTCGAGCACGGCAGCCTGGTGCTGACCGAGACCGGCAGCAAGCGCCGCGCCTCGCTGCACGTGCTGGCCGACCGCGCCGCGCTCGAGGCCATGGACCCCGGCGGCCTCGACGTGCTGGCGGCCACGCTCGCCGACTTCAGCGAGCGCCTCACGCGCGAGAACCACACCTTGAAGCGCGTGCTGACCGATCCGCGGCTCTACAGCGGGATCGGCAACGCCTACTCCGACGAGATCCTGTTCCGCGCGCAGCTTTCGCCCATCGCGCTGTCGCAGAAGCTGACGCCCGCGCAGATCGAGCGCCTCTACCGCGCGACGCAATCGGTGATGCAGGAATGGATCGCCCGCCTGGGCGCCGAGGCCGGCGACTGGCCGGAGAAGGTCACCGCCTTCCACCCGGCCATGGCCGTGCACGGCAGGTACGGCCAGCCCTGCCCGGTGTGCGGCACGCCGGTGCAGCGCATCGTCTACGCCGACAACGAGACGAACTACTGCGCGCGCTGCCAGACCGGCGGCAAGCTGCTCGCCGACCGCGCGCTCTCGACGCTCTTGCACAAGAGCTGGCCGAAGAACATCGACGAAATGGGCTGAAGTAGCCCCAGGAGAACCGCATGAACGCCCCCATCAGCCGCTACCCCGTGCCCGAGCTCGCCGACCTGCCGGAGGACATCCGCGCCCGCATCCTCGAGGTGCAGGCCAGGAGCGGCTTCATCCCCAACGTCTTCCTCGGCTTCGCGCACCGGCCCGACGAGGCGCGCGCCTTCTTCGCCTACCACGACGCGCTGCTGCTCAAGGAGGGCGGCCACCTCACCAAGGGCGAGCGCGAGATGATCATCGTGGCCACCTCCGGCGCCAACCGCTGCCTCTACTGCGTGGTGGCGCACGGGGCGATCCTGCGGGTGTACGAGAAGAAGCCGCTGATCGCCGACCAGCTGGCGGTGAACCACCGCAAGGCCGACATCACCGAGCGCCAGAAGGCCATGCTCGACTTCGCGCTCAAGGTGAGCCGCGCTGCCGACGAGATCGGCGAGGCCGACTTCGAGGCGCTGCGCGCACACGGCTTCGACGACGAGGACATCTGGGACATCGGTGCGATCACCGCACTCTTCGGGCTCTCCAACCGCATGGCCAACCTGATCAACCTGCGCCCGAACGAGGAGTTTTACCTGCTGGGCCGCGTGCCGCGCGAGAAGAAGAGCGGCTGAGCCCGCAGAATCGGTCCACCACGCGCTGCGCGCGCGTGCCCACCCTTCCACGCGCCGCGCGCGTGCCCTTCGCGACCCACTCGACACCGGCCCCGTGCCGCGGTGCAGTTTCCGACGGCATGCCTGATACACACGTTCTGCTGCGGTGGCCGACACGGCTGCTCTTCCTCTGCTGCCTGCTCTGGCTGGGGCTCGGCTCGGCCCTCGCCCGAGCCGAGCCCTTGCGGCTCACCGCCGCCACCCCGACGGTGCAGGCCTGGCCGGCGGTGACACTGCTGGCCGACCCCACCGGCGCACTCACGATCGACGACGCCCTCGCGCAGCGTGAGCGCTTCCAGCCGCCACCCTCGGCGCACGCCACGCTCGGCGTGCGCCAGGAGGCGATGTGGCTGCGCATCCCCGTCGCGCTCAGCGCCGACGCCGAACCGCGCTGGGTGTTCGACATCGACTATTCCGCGCTGCACCGCGTGGACGTGCACGTGGTCGTGCAGGGCCGCGTCACGCAGCACGCGCGCCTGGGCAGCGAGCTGCCCTACTCGCAGCGGCCGCTCGCCAGCCGCTCGCACGCGGCGAGCGTGACGCTGCCGCCAGGGGGCAGCGCCGAGCTGCTGCTGCGGGTGCAGACCCACGGCGCGATGGTGCTGCCCATGACGTTCAACACGCCGCGCGCCTACCACGCCGGGGCGCTGGGCGAACAGACGCTGCAGGGCCTGCTCGCAGGCCTGGGCCTCGCGCTCATCGCCTACAGCCTGGGCCGCTACCTCACGCTGCGCGAGACGCTCTCGCTCAAGTACGCGCTGCTGGTGGGCAGCAGCGTGCTGTTCTCGCTCTTCCAGTTCGGCATCGGCGCGCAGTACCTCTGGCGCGACGTGGCCTGGATCGAGCAGCATGCGGGCGGCTTCTTCGCGCTCACCGCGCTGTGCGGCTCCTTCCTCTTCATCGCGCATGCGCTCACGCGGCAGGTGGGCCTGCGCAGCACGGCCGACCGGCTGGCCGGCCCCTACACCGGCCCCGGCTTCAGCCGGCTCATGCATGGCGGCGCGGCAGTGTGTGCGGCCATCGCGGTGGCCTACCTGACCGGGCTGCTGGACATCCGCGTCGTCACGGCGGTGGTGAGCGTGCTCGGGCCGGTGCCGGCCCTGCTCGGGCTGCCGGGCGCCCTGGCGCGCGCGCGGCGCGGGGATTCGGTGGGCCTCACCTTCCTGCTCGCCTGGGCGGTCTATGCGGTCACCACCGCCACGCTGATCGGCGTGATCCAGGGCGTGCTGCCGGTGAACTTCTGGACGCTGCACTCGTTCCAGTTCGGCGCGACGCTGGACATGCTGCTCTACCTGCGGGTGCTGGGCCTGAGCACGCAGGCCGTGCACACCGCCGCACAGCACGCGACGCGCGAGCGCGAGGTCTTCCGCTTCCTCGCGCACAGTGACCCACTCACCGGCCTGCACAACCGCCGCGCGCTGCAGGCGCACATCCGCACGGCACTGCAGCGTCGTGCGCCGCAGGAGATGGTGGCGCTCTACCTGATGGACCTCGACGGCTTCAAGCCCGTCAACGACCGCCACGGCCACGAGGTCGGCGACCAGCTGCTGGTGCTGCTCGCGCGCCGCCTGCAGGCGACCGTGCGCACGCAGGACACGGTGGCCCGCCTGGGCGGCGACGAGTTCGTGGTGGTGGCGCGCGGCCTCACCGACGCGGCACAGGCCGAGGCGCTCGCACACAAGCTGCTGGAGACGGTGCGCGAGCCCTTCCAGGTCGGCGCCGCGCAATGCACGCTGGGCCTGAGCCTGGGCTACACGCTGGCGCCGCACGACGGCGTGGATGCCGCCGGGCTGCTGCGCCAGGCCGACGCCGCGATGTACGCCGGCAAGCAGGCCGGCAAGGGCGTGGCCAGGCGCTGGGTCGCGCCCTGACGCTGCCGGTTCAGGCCAGCACGGCCGCCATCGCGACGGCCGTGGCTTCCACGTTCGACGAGTTCAGCCCCGCCACGCACATGCGGCCCGAGCGCACGAGGTAGACCGCGTGCTCCTCGCGCAGGCGGTCGACCTGCCCGGGCGTGAGGCCGGTGTAGCTGAACATGCCGCGCTGGGTGATGAAGTAGTCGAAGTTGCGGCCGGGCAGCTTGGCGCTGATCACCGCGTGCAGCTTCCGGCGCATGGCCTGGATGCGCGTGCGCATCGCGTCCAGCTCGTCGGCCCACTGCTGGCGCAGCTCGGGCGTGCCCAGCACGCGCGCGACGATCTGGCCGCCGTGGGTGGGCGGGCTGCTGTAGTTCTTGCGCACGGTGGCCTTCATCTGGCCGAGCACCAGGTCGGCCTGCGCCTTGTCGGGGCAGACGATCGAGAGGCCGCCGCAGCGTTCGCCGTAGAGCGAGAAGCTCTTGGAGAAGCTGCTCGCGCAGAAGAAGCTGACGCCCGCGTCGGCCAGGGCGCGCACGGCCCAGGCGTCGTCCTCGATGCCGTCGCCGAAGCCCTGGTAGGCGATGTCGACGTAGGGGATGAGCTTGTTCTGCTGGATCACCGGGATCAGCTCGCCCCACTGCGCGCGCGACAGGTCGACGCCGGTCGGGTTGTGGCAGCAGGCGTGCAGCAGCACGATGCTCTTTTCCGGCAGCGCGCGGATGGCGGCCAGCATCTCCTCGAAACGCAGGCCGCCGCTGCTCGCGTCGTAGTAGGGATAGGTGTTCACCGCAAAGCCGGCGCCCTCGAACATGGCGCGGTGGTTGTCCCAGGTGGGGTCACTGACCCAGACCTGGCTGTCGGGGAAATAGCGCTTGAGGAAATCGCCACCGACCTTGAGGCCGCCCGAGCCGCCGAGCGTCTGCACGGTGGCGATGCGCCCGCTCTTGACGGCTTCATGCTCGGCACCGAAGAGCAGGTGCTGCACGGCCAGCCGGTAGTTGGGGGCACCTTCCATCGGCTGGTAGGGGCGCGCGCCGATCGTCTGCAGCATGGCCGATTCCGCGGCCTTCACCGCGCCCATCACCGGCAGGTTGCCGGCATCGTCGAAGTAGATGCCGATGGAGAGATTGATCTTGTGCGACCGCGGATCGCGGCCGAAGGCTTCGTTCAGGGTGAGGATGGGGTCGCCAGCGTAGGCGTCGACGTGCTCGAACATGATGGGCTCCTGCAAGAGCCGGGATTATCGAGCGTCGATCCACTCGACCCAGCGGCCATGGGGTGCGAGCGCGCCAGGATCTCGTGGTGCACGCGGCCGCCCTCGCGCGAGCAGAGCGTCCGCAGCGTGCCCGCGGGCACGCGGGCCACCCAGTCGGCGACATGCGCCGTGCAGTGAGCTGCTGCGCGAGCTCGCCGCGCAGGACCGGCTGGCCGCCGCCCACGGCGGGCCGTGGCTCGCGCCGCCGTGAGCGTCGTCAGGCGGCCGCGAGCGCGGCCTCGATGTCCTTGCGGATCGAGTCGGGCGCATCGTTGGGCGCGTAGCGCTTGAGGACCTGGCCGTCGCGGCCGATCAGGAACTTGGTGAAGTTCCACTTGATGCCCTTGGTGCCGAGGATGCCCGGCGCCTCGTGCGTGAGCCACTTCCACAGCGGGTGGGCCTCGTCGCCGTTGACCTTCACCTTGCCCATCATGGGAAAGCTCACGCCGTAGTTGAGCTGGCAGAACGAGGCGATCTCCTCGTTGCTGCCGGGGTCCTGCCCGCCGAACTCATTGCTCGGGAAGCCGATGACCACGAAGCCCTGGTCCTTGTAGGCCGCCCAGAGCTTCTCGAGCCCGGCGAACTGCGGCGTGAAACCGCAGGCGCTGGCCGTGTTGACGATCAGCATCACCTTGCCGCGTTGGGAGGAAAGGTGGGCCTCCTTCCCGTCGATCGACACCGCCTCGAAGTCATAGACGCTCGCCATGGACGCTCCTCCTGCCGGGTGTGACAAATGTGGGCGCGATCGTAGCGCTGCCATCCACCCCACGGGTTGCAAGGGTTGACGCCGCCCGCCGGCCCACCCGAACATGGCCGCCCCCGCCCCCACCCCACGGACGACACCATGGCCGAGCGCATCCCCATGCGCTACAGCGTCGCGCTGCAAGGCTTCAGCGACTTCGAGCGCAGCGCGCTGGCGTCGTTCTTCCGCCTGGGGCAGCGGCGCGCGGTGTCGTATGCGCAGGGCACGGCCCTCGGCGAGAGCGACTTCGTCATCGCCGACGCCGACAGCGCCGCCGCCGTGCGCACGGTCGAGGAGGCCGACCGCCTGCAGGACACCGTCTTCATCGGCACGCAGGCCCCGCCCGGCGCCGCCGCCTGCCTCACGCGCCCGATCGAGCCGATCCGCATCCTGCGTGAGCTCGACCTGCTGGTGGAGCAGCGCCTGGCCGCACTCGACGAGCCTGCGCCCACCGGCCCGGGCGAGCTCCTGCCGGTGGCCCGACCCGGCGACACGCCGGCGCGATCGGTGCTGGTGCTCGACGACAGCCGCATCGCGCTGCGCTTCCTGCAGACGCGCCTGCAGGCGCTCGGGTACCGGGTGCAGGCGGTGCGCACCGCGGACGAGGCGCTCGTGCTGCTGGACACCCGGCCCTACGCGCTCGTCTTCCTCGACATCGCGCTCGGCGACGGCCCGCACGACGGGCTGTCGGTGTGCCAGCACCTCAAGCAACGCACCGAACACCCCGGCGGCCTCGCACCTGCGGTGGTGATCGTGACCGGCAGCACGAGCTCGGTGGACCGCGTGCGCGGCGACCTCGCCGGCTGCGATGCCTACCTCACCAAGCCGCTGATGGAGGAGGCGCTGCTGGCGACGCTGGCGCAGCTCGCCCCCCGCTGAGCCCTCAGGCGGCCTCGTGCCGCTCGAGGGTCGCGAGCAATGCCGCGGCGAGGATGAACGCGCCGCCGGTGGCGAGCGCCGGCGACATCGATCCGCCGCCCAGCCACAGCGCCGACACCGAGGCGAAGAGCACCTCCGTCAGCATCACGACCGAGGCCACGTTGGCCGGCAGCCGCCCGGCGCCGTACTGCAGCGCCATGTTGCTGACGAGAAAGAAGACCGCGAGGCCGAGGGCGAGCGGCACCCAGCCCAGCGCCGGCGCCGGCGGCCACGCCACCTGGCCGTGCGAGGCGAGCACCGTGGCGAGCGTGCCCGCGACCAGCACGCCGCCGAGGAACATCGCCATCGCGCGGCTCTCCTTCGGCTGGTGCGACTCGCGGCGCAGCATGACGTTGTTCAGCGCGAAGGAGAAGCCGCCCGCCACGCCCAGCCAGTCGGCCAGCGTGCGCGGCAGGGGCACGCCACCGCCCTCGGGCCACAGCACGATGGCCGCGCCGGCGAGCGCCAGCAGCACGCGCGCCCCGGCGAGCCACGTCAGGCGCTCGCGCAGCAGCACGCGGGCGAGCAGGACGACCCAGAGCGGCATCAGATAGAAGAGCAGCACCACGCGCACCACGTCGCCGATGGAGACGGCCCAGTTGAAGGCCGCATTGGTGCTGCCCGCGGCCACCACCAGCACCCACAGCACCGGGCGCCGCAGGACCTGCCCGAAGGCGTGCGGGCGCGCCACGGCGATCACGGCCACCGCCACGAGGTAGACGAGCACCGTCGCCCACAGCGGATGCAGCCCCGCCGACTGCAGCTCGCGAAACGGCCACCAGGACACGCCCCAGATGAAGGCGTTGAGCGTGAGCGCGAGGACGGGAAGGAGGCGGGGGAAGACGGGCACGAGGGAAGAGAGACAGGCGTGCGGGAGAGTGTCGTGTCTGCGGCCGGTGCTGCGCACCTTGACTTCGCTGCGCGACGTCAGCCTGCGGCGCAGGCACCGACCGCTGCGCGCTCAGTGCTTGTCGCTGCGCGCGAGCGCCAGCAGGCGCTCGACCTCGTCCTTGTGGCGCACGCAGTTGTTGCGGTGCCAGCGGCCGATGAGCCACATCGTGCCGGCGACCACCAGGCCGAAGATGGTGATGGCGCCGAACGCCGAGAGCCCGAACTTCGTCATGCCGGTGTAGAAGGCGCCCAGACCGAGGATGCAGGCCTGCTCGTTGAAGTTCTGCACGGCGATCGAGCGCCCGGCGCCCATGAGGTTGTGGCCGCGGTGCTGCAGCAGCGCGTTCATGGGCACGACGAGATAGCCGCCGATCGCGCCCAGGAGGACGAGGAAGGGCGCGGCCACGTGCACGCTCGTGATCACGTTCATCAGGATCACGAGCAGGCCCATGCCGATGCCCAGCGGGATCACCTTGGTCGCCTGGTCGAGGCGCATGCGCACCGAGGCCACGACCGCCCCCACCGCCGTGCCCACCGCCACCACGCCCACCAGCGCCGAGGCCTTGGTGGTGCCGTAGCCGAGCGCGGCGGCGGCCCAGGCGAGCACGATGTAGCGCAGGTTGCCCGAGACGCCCCAGAAGAGCGTGGTCGTGGCCAGCGAGATCTGGCCGAGCTTGTCGCTCCACAGGCGGGCGTTGCAGTTGGAGAAGTCGCGCACCAGCGTGATCACGTTGCCCGAGAGCGGCTGCAGCGGCGCGTTGGTGCGCGGGATGCGCAGGTTGAAGAGCGCGGCGATCAGGTAGATGAGGATGAGCGAGGCGATGGCCGCCTCGGGCGCGGTGTCGATGCCGGTGTCGACGAAGGGGAGGTCCAGGCCGAGCAGCACACCCGACACGGCCTGCCCGACCAGCTGTCCGCCGAGGAGCACGCCGAGGATGATCGAGGCGATCGTCAGGCCCTCGATCCAGCCGTTGGCCTTGACGAGCTGCGAGGCCGGCAGCAGCTCGGTGAGGATGCCGTACTTGGCCGGCGAGTACGCCGCCGCGCCCAGCCCCACGATCGCGTAGGCGGCCAAGGGGTGGGTGCCGAAGAGCATCATCAGGCAGCCCACCACCTTGATGAGGTTCGAGACGAACATCACCCGCCCTTTCGGGACGGCGTCCGCAAACGCACCCACGAGCGGCGCGAGGATGACGTAGAAAAGCGCAAACATCGGCACCAGCGCGGCGCGTTGCCACTCGGCTTGACCGGAAGTTCTGAGCAGTTCGACGGCGGCGACGAAGAGCGCGTTATCAGCCAGCGAGCTGAAGAACTGCGCCGACATGATGGTGTAAAAGCCTTTTTTCATTCGGCGAGACGAGTCGTACTGCAGGGCCCGTGGGGTCCGGCGGGGTTATAGCACGCACCCACAGCAGGGCCGATCGTGCACAGGCCACTGGCAGAATCGCCCGCATGCCGCGCCCGATCGAAGCCCTGGTCCATGTCGACGCCTTCGCGCACAACCTGCAGTGCGCGCGCCGGCACGCCCCCGACGCCAAGGTCTGGGCCGTGGTCAAGGCCAACGCCTACGGCCATGGCATCGAGCGCGCCTACCCCGGGCTGCAGTCGGCCGACGGCTACGCGATGCTCGACCTCGACGAGGCCGAGCGCGTGCGCGCGCTGGGCTGGCGCGGGCCCATCCTGCTGCTCGAAGGCTGCTTCGAGGCGCGCGACCTGGAGCGCTGCTCGCGCCTGAACCTCTGGCACGTCGTGCACTGCGAGGCCCAGATCGACTGGCTCGCCACGCACAAGACGACCTGGCCGCACCACGTCTTCCTCAAGATGAACAGCGGCATGAACCGGCTCGGCTTCACGCCCTCGGCCTTCCGCAACGCCTGGCAGCGGCTCTCGGGCCTCACGCAGGTGGATGCGATCACGCTGATGACGCACCTGTCGGACGCCGACGCCGATCCGGCCTCCGGCCGCGGCATCGCGCAGCAGCTCGAAACCTTCGCCGCGGCCACGCACGACATCCCCGGCGAACGCTCGCTCGCCAACAGCGCCGCGACCCTGCGCGACGCCCCGCGCAACGCCGCCGTGCGCGGCGACTGGATCCGCCCGGGGATCATGCTCTACGGCTCCTCGCCCGACTTCCCCCAGCACAGCATCGCGCAGTGGAACCTCAAGCCGACCCTGACGCTGCGCTCGCGCCTGATCGGCATGCAGCTGCTGCAGGTGGGCGATGCGGTCGGCTACGGCAGCAACTTCGTCGCCAACCGCGCCATGCGCATCGGCATCGTGGCCTGCGGCTATGCCGACGGCTACCCGCGCCACGCGCCCACCGGCACCCCGGTGCTGGTCAACGGCGTGCGCACGCGCACCCTCGGGCGCGTGTCGATGGACATGCTGGCGGTGGACCTGACGCCCGTGCCCTATGCCGTCTTCGGCACCGAGGTCACGCTCTGGGGGCGCGGGCCGCACGGGGAGGTGCTGCCCATCGACGAGGTCGCCCATGCCGCCGGAACCGTCGGCTACGAGCTCATGTGCGCGCTGGCGCCCCGCGTGCCCGTCTCGACGGCCTGAGCCCATGGACACCCCTCGCCTCGATCCGGCCGAGGTGGAGATCAGCGCCATCCGCGCCCAGGGCGCCGGCGGCCAGAACGTCAACAAGGTCTCGAGCGCGGTGCACCTGCGCTTCGACATCCGCGCCTCGTCGCTGCCCGAGCCGGTGAAGGAGCGGCTGCTGCGCCTGCGCGACCAGCGCATCACGGACGAAGGCGTGGTCGTCATCAAGGCGCAGACCTCGCGCAGCCGCGAGGCCAATCGCCTGGAAGCGCTGCAGCGGCTGCAGGAGATGATCGACGCGGTGGCCACCCCGCCGCGGCCGCGCAAGCCGACGAAGCCGACCTACGCCTCGCGGCAGCGGCGGCTGGACGCCAAGGGCGCGCGCAGCGCGATCAAGGCCGGCCGCGCCAGGCCGGTCGAATGACGATCAGGCGCCGAGCTGCTCGGCCAGCAGCTGCAGGCTCTGGAGGTCGCCCGCGGGCAGCTTGCCGGCGCGCAGCAGGGTGGCGCTGCGGATGGCGCGCAGGCGATAGCGCAGCTCCTGCTCCACGGCCTCGGCCTCGGCGGCGTCCTGCACGGCGTCGGCACTGTCGCCCCACAGGCCGCTCGCATTCCAGCCCTTGCGCAGGCGCGTCAGCAGCGCCTGCGCGAGCGCCAGCGCATCCATGAGCGCCTGCGAGCGCGCGGTGGAGGCGAGCGCCACGATGCCGGTGTGCGCCGTCTGCAGGGCCGCATCGAGCAGCGCGAGGCGCATGCGCAACGCCTCCGACGTGTGCGCCGGCTGCAGGGGCGGCTGCAGGCGTGCGGCCTGGGCGACCGGGCCCACCAGGCCGAGGTCGAATTCGCCCGGCACCACGCGCAGCGCCACGCTCGCACGCGCCAGATCGGCCTCGCCGCTGCGCAGCGCGGCCAGCACCGCCTCGGTGATGGCGAGCTGCCGGCCGGCGGCCGAGATCTGCTCGCCGGCGAGGCAGCGCGGGTAGCCGGAGCCGTCGAGCCGCTCGTGGTGCTCGGCCACGGCGCGCGCGATGACCTTGGGGTAGTCGGTGAGCTGGTCGACGAGCAGCGCCCCCACATGCGGATGCACCACCAGGTGCTGGTAGCTCTGGACGTGCAGCACGCGCTCCACGTCGGCCTCGCCGTGCTCGGGCGCGATGTACATCTCGCCCAGGTCGTGCAGGAGGCCGGCGAGCATGGCCAGGCGCACGTCCTGGCGGCTGGCATCGCGGGCGATGGCGAGGGCGCCGTTGACCGCCATGGCCTGCACCGCATGCTCGTAGGCATCGGGACGCGAGGCCTGGCTCGCGGTGAGCAGCAGCTGCGCCACCGGGTGCAGCGGCAGGTGCGGCGCCTCGCGCAGCAGCTTGGCGGCCTGCGGCATGAGCAGCGGCGCGATCGGCGTGTCGCGCGCCAGCAGCTCCTCGAGCGAGCGCACCAGCGCATGCGCCGTCACGCCGTCTTCGGCCAGCAGGCAGGCTTCGAGCGGATGGCGCAGCTGGCGGTCCATCAGCTTGCGCTGCAGCGCGTTCGACACCGGCAGGTCGCGCGCCCACAGCTTGGTTCCCGCGAGGTCGAAGATGTCGCGCGAGGCGATGATGGAGCGCGTCTGCGCCGCATCGAGGATGGTGGCCAGCGCGTGCGGGTTGGCGGTCTGGAAGACGGGAGACGAAGCAGGTGCGTTCATGGCGGACTCTTCAAGCCGTATCGGCTTGTTGTCGGCCGCCCGGCCCCTGCGCTCAAGGGCCCGCTTCGTAACAAGCCGTATCAGGCGCGCTTGAAGAACGCGAGCAGCCCGCCGGCGGCGACGAAGAGGCCGCCGAAGGTGCGGTTCATCACCCGCAGCTGCCGCGGCGACTTCAGCAGGCGCAGCACGCGCGCGGCGAGGAGCGTGTACACACCCATCACCACGAAGTCGGTGAAGCCGAGCGTCGCGGCGATCACGCCGTACTGCAGGGCGAGCGGCTGCGTCAGGTCGAGAAACTGCGGCACCACGGCGAGCAGGAAGACGGTGCCCTTGGGGTTGACGGCGTTCACCATCCAGCCGCGCAGCACCAGCGCACGGCGCGGCAGGTGGGCCACCACGCCGCCCCCGGCCTCGGCCACCAGGGGCACGGCCGGCGCGCGCCACTGCTTGATGCCGAGGTAGACGAGGTAGGCCACGCCCAGCCACTTGACGATGGCAAAGGCGAGGCTCGAGGTCGCGATCAGGGCGCCCAGGCCCAGGCTGACCACCAGGATCTGCGTCCAGATGCCCAGCACCAGGCCGAGGGTCATGAAGTAGCCGCGTGCGAAGCCGTGGTTGAGGCCGGCGCTCATGGCGGCGACCGCACCCGCGCCGGGCGAGATGCTGATGGCCCAGGAGGCGGCGAAGAAGGCGAGCCAGGTGGTGAGTTGCATGGGGGGTTCCTAGGCGGCGATCCGGCCGCGCCCGGCCTCGTCGGCCACGATCTCGCCCAGGCGGCGGATGTGGGCGTCGTGGCGCGGGGTCCAGGGGTCGCCGTAGTGCAGGCGCAGGAAGTGGTCGAAGCGGCTGCTGTTGCTGAAGGTGGCGCCGGGCGCGCAGCCGATGTGCTCGCGCCGCGCGCGCTCGAAGACCTTGCGCGAGTCCACGCCGCGCGGCATCTCGATCCACAGCATGAGGCCGCCCTGCGGCAGGCTGAGCTTGCAGCCGGCGGGAAAGTGCCGCGCCACCGCATCGGCCAGCT
This sequence comes from Rubrivivax sp., assembly GCA_044507405.1. Lineage (GTDB taxonomy): Bacteria > Pseudomonadota > Gammaproteobacteria > Burkholderiales > Burkholderiaceae_C > Rhizobacter. The sequence goes on from JBIQJS010000015.1 coordinate 12,605, forward strand.
GCGCGCACTGCTGCCGCAGCGCCGCGCGCAGGCGGCGCATGTGGTGGTCGTAGCCGCCGTCGCGGATGAACTCGGCGATCACCTCCTGCGGCAGCATGGCGCCGGTGATGGAGGTGTGGAACTTGTGCGACTGCGCGGTCTTGAAGTGGCGTCGGCCGGGTGCGATCCAGCCCACGCGGTAGCCCGGCGCCACCGTCTTGGTGAAGGCCGAGCAGAGGATCACTTCGTCGTCCTCGTCGAAGGCCTTGAGCACCGGCGGGCGCTCGTCGCCGAAGTAGGTCTCGCCGTAGATGTCGGTCTCGACCAGCGTGAAGCCGCGCTCGCGCGCAAGCGCGACCAGCCGCCGCTTGTTCTCGACCGGCATCAGGCTGCCCAGCGGGTTGTGGAAGTTGGGCACGACCACGCAGGCGCGCACGGCGCCGGCGCGCTGGGTGGCGAGATCGAGCGCCTCGACCGAGATGCCTTCCTTCGGATGCGTGGGGATCTCGATCGACTTCATGCCGAGCGTGCGGATGATCTCCAGCAGCATCCAGTAGGTGGGCGACTCCAGCGCCACCGTGTCGCCCGCCTGCGCCGCCGCGCGCAGCGCGAGGAAGACCGCCTCGCTGCCGCCGTTGGTGAGGATGATCTCCTCCGGCCGCAGCCGCACGCCGGCGCCCACGCTGCGGCGGGCGATCTCCTGGCGCAGGTTGAGGCTGCCGGTGATGCTGTAGCGCGAGGCGTACTCGGGGTGCAGGCGGTTGAGCCTGGCGGTGAGCTGGCGCAGCTTGTCCTCGGGCAGGATCTCGCGCGCCGGCAGCGGGCAGAACGACGGCGCCGCCTCGGGGTCGTCGTTGCCGAAGAGGAACTGGCGCGTGAGGTCGTCGGGCGTGACGAAGCCCGCGCCGCTCATGCGCGTGTCGAGCTCGGGCTCGGGCAGCGGCGCCGGACGCGGCGCCACGAAGTAGCCCGACTTGGGCCGCGCCTCGACCAGGCGCTGGTTCTCCAGCCATCGGTAGGCCTGCGTCACGGTGGAGGCGCTCACCCCATGCTGCTGGCACAGCTGCCGCACGGACGGCAGCCGCGCGCCGGTGCGCAGGCTGCCGGCCTGGATCGCCAGGGCCAGCTCGCCCGCCACGCGGGTGTAGAGCGGCAGTCCAGGATCGGCGGGCGCGTTCATGGCGCGATTGTGGCGAGGCGCCCTCGCGCATGACAGATACAGAGGCCCCGACTTGTCACCAATACAGATGCAGCACGACGCATCTGTGACGGCGAAGTTGAGGCAGCGCTGCATCTGGCGGCGCGCCACGGCGCTGGACACACTGGCAGCCCAGCCACGAGGAGCCCGCCATGGTCCGCTTCACACCCCCTGTCACCCTGCGTCTGCAAGCCGGCGAGGTGCTCGCCTGGCGCCAAGCCCCGGCCCGCGTGCGCGTGGTCGGTGGCGGCCGCGTGTGGATCACGCAGCACGGCGACCTGGAGGATCACTTCCTGTACCACGGCGAATGCTTCGAGCTGAAGCGCGAGCGGCACGTGCTGCTGCAGGCCGACCACGAGGTGTGGCTGCGCTTCGAGCGTGATGCGACCTGGCCCGAACGCGCGCGAGGCGCGTGGCGGCGCCTGCGCAGGCTCACGAGGCGAGCCACCCCCGCGGCTACAGTCGCCGGGTGAGCAAAACCAAGTCTGTCTACACCTGCAGCGAATGCGGCGGCACGAGCCCCAAGTGGCTCGGCAAGTGCCCGCACTGCAACGCCTGGAACACCCTCGTCGAAAGCGCGGCCGAAGGCAGCGGGCCCCGGCACCGCTTCCAGTCGCTCGCCGCGCCGCAACCCGTCGCCACGCTCTCGGAGATCGAGGCGACCGACGTCGACCGACGCCCGACCGGCATCGAGGAGCTCGATCGGGTGCTCGGCGGCGGCATCGTCGCCGGTGGCGTGGTGCTGATCGGCGGCGACCCGGGCATCGGCAAGTCGACGCTCCTGCTGCAGGCGCTGGACGCGCTCTCGAAGACCGTGCCCACGCTCTACGTGACCGGCGAGGAATCGGGCGCGCAGGTCGCGCTGCGCTCGCGCCGTCTGGGGCTCGACGGCTCGCAGGTGCGCGTGGTGGCCGAGATCAACCTGGAGAAGATCAGCGCCACCCTCGAGGCCGAACAGCCCGCGGTGTGCGTGATCGACTCCATCCAGACGATGTACAGCGAAGAGCTCACCTCGGCCCCCGGCTCGGTGGCGCAGGTGCGCGAATGCGCGGCGCAGCTGACGCGCATCGCCAAGAGCCGCGGCACGGCGATCGTGCTGGTGGGCCACGTCACCAAGGAAGGCGCGCTCGCCGGCCCGCGCGTGCTGGAGCACATCGTCGACACCGTGCTCTATTTCGAGGGCGACACGCACAGCAGCTTCCGCCTGGTGCGCGCCATCAAGAACCGCTTCGGCGCGGTCAACGAGATCGGCGTCTTCGCGATGACGGAAAAGGGGCTCAAGGGCGTGGCCAACCCGAG
>JBIQJS010000015.1:15180-49771 GCA_044507405.1 Rubrivivax sp.
GCGGTGGGCGGCGTGCGCATCAGCGAACCGGCGGCGGATCTGGCGGTGATGCTCGCCATCCAGAGCAGCCTGCGCGGGCGCGCATTGCCGCGCGGCTTCATCACCTTCGGCGAGGTGGGTCTGGCCGGCGAGGTGCGGCCCGCGCCGCGCGGGCAGGAGCGGCTCAAGGAAGCGGCCAAGCTCGGCTTCTCGGTCGCCATCGTGCCCAAGGCGAATGCGCCCAAGAAGCCGATCGAGGGCCTGACCGTGCACGCGGTCGAGCGCATCGAGCAGGCCCTGGAGCTGGTGCGGTCGCTGTGAGGGCCCGGCGGTCGCGGCAGAATCACCGCGCCACCCGACGAAAGGCTCTCATGAGGACTGCGCTTTCCCGACCCCTCACCCGGCTCGCGGCCGTGCTGCTGGCCGCCGGCCTCGTTGGCTGCGCCTCCAGGCCCTACAGCCTCGCCCCGCTGCCGCCGGCCAAGTACCAGGTGCTGGGCCAGGCCGAAGGCAAGGGCTGCGGTTCGCTCGCGCTCATCGCCCCCGCCTACTACGTCATTCCGGTCGGCCTGAACGATCGCGTGGAGCGCGCCTACCGCGACGCGCTCGCGAGCGTGCCGGGCGCCACCCACCTCATCAACGTGAAGCTGGTCGAAGACTGGAACTGGTGGCTCGTCGGCACCCAGCGCTGCGTGACCATCACCGGCGACGCCATCAAGGAGCTCGCATGAGGACGCGCGCCGCCGCCCTGCTCGCCGCCGCCGCGCTCGCCGCCGGCTGCCAGGGCGTTCCCATGGACCTGAGCGGCGTGACGCCCACCGACCGCGCCCAGATCGATCCCTACGGCGGCCAGCAGCTCACGGCCGAAGCCTCGGGCTTCCAGCTCGTGCTCTTCATCCCGCTGGGCGTGAACGACCGCCACAAGCGTGCGCTGGACGACCTGCGCCGCCAGGCCGGCGACCGGCTGCTCGGCCAGGTCACCGTCACCGAATCGTGGACCTACGCCTTCATCGGCACCGTCTACACGACGCGGGTGCAGGCGATGGCCTATCCGCGCAAGGCGCCGGCCGCCCCGGGGCGCTGAAACGCGCCGCGGGCACCGCCCGCCATTCCGCTTGGCAGAACACAGCTTGGGCGCTGCGCCGGGCCGTCCACGCCGACGCAAATAAGATCAATTATCATTTGCATCTGTTTTGCTGGCAGATGCCGTGATGTCCACTCCCCGTCTTTCCGACCTGCCCAACGGCAGCCGCGCCACCGTCGCGGCGCTGAGCGCAGGGTCCGCGCTGGCCGATGCCGCGCTGCTGCGCCGCCTGGCCGAGCTGGGCTTCCTCCCCGGTGAACCGGTGCACCTGCTGCGCCGTGGCCCGGGCGGGCGCGAGCCGCTTGCCGTCCAGGTGGGCGAAACGCTCTTCGCGCTGCGGCTGCTCGAAGCCCAGTGCGTGGAAGTGACCCCGGAGGGCGCGGCGCCATGAGCGAGACCCTGCGCATCGCCCTGGTCGGCAACCCGAACTGCGGCAAGACCGCCCTCTTCAACCTGCTCACCGGCGCGCGCCAGAAGGTCGCCAACTACGCCGGCGTGACGGTGGAGCGCAAGGTGGGCACGGCCACGCTGAAGAGCGGCCGCACGGTCTCGGTGATCGACCTGCCCGGCGCCTACAGCCTGACGCCTTCGACGCCCGACGAGACCGTGACCCGCGACGTGGTGCTCGGCCAGCGCGCCGACGAAACCGCGCCGGACGCGATCGTGGCGGTGGTCGATGCGACCAACCTGCCCATGAACCTGCGGCTGGTGCTGGAGCTCAAGCGCCTGGGCCGGCCCATGATGGTCTCGCTCAACATGGCCGACGTGGCCCGCGCCCGCGGCCTGCAGATCGACGTGGCACGGCTCTCCGCCGAGCTCGGCGTGCCGGTGGTGGAAACGGTGGCCGTGCAGAGTCAGGGCCACGCCGCGCTCCTCGCCCAGCTGGAAAAACACGCCGACTGGCCGGCCGCCCAGGCCGTCACCGGCGAGGCGCCCACGCCGGCCGAGCTGCAGCGCGAGGTGCGGCGCATCCTCGCCCTGGCCGCGCCGGCGGCCATGCAGTTCAAGCGCTTCAACCACCGGCTGGATGCGGTCGTCATGCACCCCGCGGCCGGACTGCTGCTGCTCGCGGTGCTGCTCTTCCTCATCTTCCAGGCGGTGTTCGCCTGGGCCGAAGTGCCGATGGAGGCGATCGAGGGGAGCGTCGGCTGGATCGGCGAGCAGATCAGCGCCCACATGGACGACGGGCCGCTGCGCAGCCTGCTCGTGGACGGCATCCTGGCCGGCGCGGGCGGGGTGATCGTGTTCCTGCCGCAGATCCTCATCCTCTTCTTCTTCATCCTCGTGCTCGAGGACTCGGGCTACCTGCCACGGGCGGCCTTCCTGCTGGACAACGTGATGGGCAAGGTGGGGCTGTCGGGCCGCGCCTTCATCCCGCTGCTCTCGAGCTTCGCCTGCGCCATCCCCGGGATCATGGCGGCGCGCACCATCCCGAGCTGGCGCGACCGGCTGACGACCATCATGCTGGCCCCGCTCATGACCTGTTCGGCGCGGCTGCCGGTGTATGCGCTCCTGATCGGCGCGTTCGTCCCCGACCGCGCTGTCGGCCCGTTCAACCTGCAGGGCCTCACGCTCTTCGGCCTGTACGTGGCCGGCGTGGTCTCGGCGATGGCGGTGGCGTGGGTGCTCAAGCGCTCGTGGCGCAAGACGAGCTACCAGCCGCTGATGCTGGAGCTGCCGCCCTACCGCTGGCCGAGCGGGCGCAACCTCGCGATCGGCCTGTGGGAGCGGGCGAGCGTCTTCCTCAAGCGCGTGGGCGGGATCATCTTCGCGCTCACCGTGCTGCTGTGGTTCCTCGCCACCTACCCCGCGCCGCCCGAAGGCGCGACCGGCCCGGCCATCGAGTACAGCTACGCCGGCCAGCTGGGTGCGGCGCTGCAGACGGTGTTCGCCCCGATCGGCTTCAACTGGCAGATCTCGATCGCGCTGGTGCCGGGCCTCGCCGCGCGCGAGGTGGCGGTGGGCGCGCTCGGCACGGTGTACGCGCTGTCGGGCGCCGAAGACCAGGTGGCCGACTCGCTGATCCCGGTGATCGCGCAGGGCTGGTCGCTCGCGACCGCCTACGCGCTCATCGCCTGGTTCGTGTTCGCCCCGCAGTGCCTGGCCACGCTCGCGGTGGTGCGGCGCGAGACCAACTCCTGGCGCTACCCGCTGGTGATGGCGGCGTACCTCTTCGGCCTCGCGTACCTCGCGTCCTTCGTGACGTACCGGGTCGTGCTCGCCCTCACGGGCTGACGCCATGCAGGACGTGCTGGTCGCGCTCATCGTCGCCGCCTGCACCGCCTATGCGGTGTGGGTGCTGATGCCGGCATCGCTGCGGCGCGCGCTCGACCGGCGCCTGCAGCGCCATGCCTGGCCGCCCTTCATCGCGCGCGCCCTCGCCCGCGCGGCGTCGGGCGGCAACGGCTGCTGCGACGCCGGCTGCGGCGACACGCCCGCCCCGGGCCAGGCGCAGCCCATGCGCTTCCATCGCAAGCCCCGGCCTTGAGGCCCCTTGCGGGAACCACGCAGGCGCGCCGGGCCGCCCGCGCCCTACCATCGCGCGCATGAATCCGATCGTGGGGTGGGGCCTGGCCCTGGTGGCGCTGGTGGCCGGCTGGGTGAACTACGGCTGGCAGGGCGTCGTCTTCGTGGCCACGGCCATCGTCTTCTGGCTGCTGCTGCAGTTCAGCCGCGCGCTGCGCGTGATGAAGAACGCCGCCGGCTCGCCCAAGGGCCATGTGGCCAGCGCCGTGATGCTCAACGCCAGGCTGCGCCACGGCATGACGCTGATGCAGGTGATCGCGCTCACGCGCAGCCTGGGCGAGCAGGTGAGCGAGACGCCCGAGACCTGGGCCTGGCACGACGAGGGCGCGAGCCGCGTCACCCTCGTCTTCGACGGCGGCCGGCTGCAGCATTGGCAGCTCGTGCGGCCACCCGCCACCGAGGGCTGACACGCGGCGTGCCTCACGCCCGCCACCACCGCGCGGCGGTGCTCAGGCAGGCGGTCCGCCCCTGGTGCGGCTCGTAGAATCGCGGGTCATTGCCCAATTTGAGGAACCCTCCATGTCCATGGAAGACCGCGACGGAAAAATCTGGATGGATGGCCAGTTGATCGACTGGCGCGACGCCAGGATCCACGTGCTGTCGCACACACTGCACTACGGCTGCGGCGCCTTCGAAGGCGTGCGCGCCTACGACACGGTCAACGGCACGGCGATCTTCCGCCTGCGCGAGCACACCGAGCGGCTGTTCAACAGCGCCAAGATCCTGCGCATGCAGATCCCCTACGCGTTCGACGAGGTCATGGAAGCGCAGCGCGCGGTGGTCAAGGCCAACAACCTCAAGAGCTGCTACCTGCGCCCGCTCACCTGGATCGGCTCCGAGAAGCTGGGCGTGAGCCCCAAGGGCAACCGGATCCACCTGATGGTCGCGGCCTGGTCGTGGGGCGCCTACCTCGGCGAAGAAGGCATGAAGCGCGGCATCCGCGTCAAGACCTCGAGCTACACCCGCCACCACGTCAACATCACCATGACGCAGGCCAAGGCGGTGAGCAACTACACCAACTCCATCCTCGCCAACATGGAAGCCACCGACGACGGCTACGACGAGGCGCTGCTGCTCGACGCGGCCGGCTTCGTCTCCGAAGGCGCGGGCGAGAACCTCTTCGTGATCAAGAACGGCGTGGTCTACACGCCCGACCTGTCGGCCGGCGCGCTCAACGGCATCACCCGCAACACCGTCTTCAACATCTGCCAGGACCTGGGCCTGAAGCTCATCGAGAAGCGCATCACGCGCGACGAGGTCTACATCTGCGACGAGGCCTTCTTCACCGGCACCGCTGCCGAGGTCACGCCCATCCGCGAGCTCGACCGCGTGCAGATCGGCCAGGGCTCGCGCGGCCCGATCACCGAGAAGATCCAGAGCGCCTTCTTCGACATCGTGAACGGGCGCAACCCGAAGTACGCCGAGTGGCTGACCCCCGTCTGAGGAGTGCTACATGAGCGACACGCAAGCCGCCGTCGAGGTGACCGCCCAGGACCTGCAGGACCACGGCACGGTCTACTGCCCCAACCCGAAGATGTCGCTGTGGAGCGGCCATCCGCGCGTCTTCATCGACGTGGTGAGCACCGGCGAAGGCAAGTGCCCGTACTGCGGCACGCTCTACCGCCTGAAGGCTGGCGAGAAGCTGCACCAGGGCCACTGAGCGCAGCCTGATGAGATCGCTGGTCGTCGCGCCGCAATGGATCGGCGACGCGGTGATGTCCGAGCCGCTGCTGCGCGCGCTCGCCGATCGCGGCGAGACGCTGACGGTCGCCGCCCTGCCCTGGGTGGCGCCGGTCTACCAGGCGATGCCGCAGGTGGCGGAGGTGCTGGAACTGCCCTTTGCCCACGGCCGGCTCGACTGGTCGGCCCGAAGGCGCCTCGGACGTGAGCTGCGCGGGCGCTTCGAGCGCGCCTACGTGCTGCCCAATTCGCTCAAGGCCGCGCTCATCCCCTGGTTCGCCGGCATCCGGCGGCGCATCGGCTACCACGGCGAGGGCCGCTACGGGCTGCTCAACGAGCGGCGCCCGAACCCCGGCGGCCGCCCGCCGATGGTTGCCTTCTACCGGGCGCTCGCCGGTGAGCCGGCAGGCGACGAGACCCCGCGCCTGAGCTTCAGCACCGAACGCACGGCCGCCGCCGCTGCGCGCCACGGCCTGCAGCCGGGCGGCTACTGGGTCTTCGCCCCCGGCGCCGAATACGGCCCCGCCAAGATCTGGCCGCCGGCCCACTACGCCGAACTCGCGCGCGGCCTGCACGCGGCGAGCGGCCTGCCGGTCGTGCTGCTCGGCTCGGGCAAGGAAGCGGCGCTGTGCGAGGAGATCGCCTCGGCCGCCGCCGGCGTGTGCCGCGTGCTCGCCGGCAAGACCAGCCTCGTCGACGCCATGGCGCTGATCGCGGCCGCCCGCGGCGTGGTCAGCAACGACTCGGGGCTGATGCACGTGGCCGCCGCCTTCCGCGTTCCACAGGTCGCCGTCTTCGGCTCGACCAGCCCCGAGCACACCCCGCCGCTGAGCCCGCGTGCCCGGGTGCTGTGGCTCAAGGACGAGCTGCAGCTCGACTGCATGCCCTGCTTCGAGCGCACCTGCCGCTACGGGCACTACCGCTGTCTCGCCGGCGTCGCACCGGCGCGGGTGCAGAAGGCGCTCGACGACGCGCTGGCGCGGCCCTGAGCCGCGGGGGCGCCGCCGCCGCGCGGAGCCCCTACGGTCGTGCGCCGCGCGGGCCCCCTTCGTACAATCCCGCGCCATGCCGATCACCACCGCACCCCGCTCGCGCGAATTCGTGCTCACGTTGTCGTGCCGGGATGCCAAGGGCATCGTCTTCGCGGTCTCGGGCCTGCTCTACCAGGCCGGCTGCAACATCGTCGACTCGCAGCAGTTCGGCGATCTGCCCGTCGAAGGCAGCGCCCACGCCACCGGCCTCTTCTTCATGCGGGTGCACTTCGAGGCGCCGGCGCACCTCGCCGACGTGGAGACGCTCGACCGGCTCTTCACCAGCGTGCGCGAGCAGTTCGCGATGGACGCGCAGTTCCACAGCCTCGCCCGCAAGCCGCGCCTGCTGCTCATGGTGAGCCAGCACGGCCACTGCCTGAACGACCTGCTGTACCGCTGGCACTCGGGCCAGCTCGAGGTCGACATCCCGGCCGTGGTGTCCAACCACGCGGTGTTCGCCGAGCTCGCCGGCCGCTACGGCATCCCCTTCCACCACCTGCCGCTCAAGGCCGGCGCCCCGGCCGAGGCCAAGCGCGCGCAGGAGCAGCAGGTCGAGGCGCTGGTGCAGGAGCACGAGGTCGACCTCGTCGTGCTCGCGCGCTACATGCAGATCCTGAGCCCCGAGTTCTGCGCCTTCCTCAAGGGCCGGGCGATCAACATCCACCACAGCTTCCTGCCGAGCTTCAAGGGCGCCAAGCCCTACTTCCAGGCGCACGACCGTGGCGTGAAGCTGATCGGCGCGACCGCCCACTACGTGACGCCCGAGCTCGACGAGGGCCCCATCATCGAGCAGGACGTGGCGCGCGTGGACCACTCCCTGAGCGCCGAGGACTTCACCGCCGTCGGCCGCGATGTCGAATGCATGGTGCTCGCGCGCGCCGTGCGCTGGCACGTGGAGCACCGCGTGCTGCTCAACGGCCAGAAAACCGTCGTCTTCCACTGAACACCTGCACCATGCCGCGCCCGCCCAAGCCGCCCGAGATCGCCATCATGGCCTCGTCCGACGACGCCGAGGCCCAGTTCTACGAGGCCTTGCAGCGCGCCGACATCGAGAAGCTCATGGCGGTGTGGTCGGATGAAGACGACATCTGCTGCGTGCACCCCAATGGCCCGCGCGTGATCGGCGCGGCGGCCATCCGCACCGCCTTCGAGGCGATGTTCGGCAACGGCGCCATCGACGCGCGGCCCGAGCGCGTGCGGCGCCTGCTCTCGCACGACTGCGCCGTGCACAGCGTGGTCGAGCGCATCCAGGTGGTCACCGACGATGGCCCGCAGGTGGCCTGGGTGCTCGCCACCAACGTCTACGTGAAGACCACGCTCGGCTGGCGGCTGCTCGCGCACCACGCGAGCCCCGGCACGGCCCAGGAACTGCCGGAGGTGGGCGAGACGCCTTCGGTCCTGCACTGATGCTCGATTACCAATCCCCGCGCTGGCTGGCGGGTGCGAGCCCGTGGGGTGGCCATGTGCAAACGATCTGGCCGGCGCTCTTCTCGCGCAGCCACCAGGGGCCCCGGCCGGTCTACCGGCGCGAGCGCTGGACCACGCCCGACCGGGATTTCATCGACGTCGATTTCCAGACCACGCCGCTGGAAGACGGCCGCGTGCGCCCCCTGCTCGTGCTCTTCCACGGGCTCGAAGGCTCCTCCAGCAGCCACTACGCGCGCGCCTTCGCCAACTGGGCGCGGCAGAACGGCTGGCACTATGCCGTGCCGCACTTCCGGGGCTGCTCGGGCGAGCTCAACCTCGCGCCGCGCGCCTACCACTCGGGCGATTTCGAGGAGATCGGCTGGGTGCTCGAGCGCATGCGCGCCGGCCACACCGGGCCCATGGTGGCGGTCGGTGTCTCGCTCGGCGGCAACGCCCTGCTGCGCTGGGCCGAAGAGGCCGGCGAGACCGCGGCGAGAACCGTGGGCGCGGTCGGCGCGATCTGCTCGCCGCTCGACCTCGCCGCGGGCGGACGGCACATCGGGCAGGGCTTCAACCGGCAGGTCTACACGCGCATGTTCCTGCGCACCATGATCCCCAAGGCCCTGCGCAAGCTGCAGCAGCACCCGGGGCTCTTCGACGGCCGGGCGCTGCAGCGCGCCCGCGACCTCTACGAGTTCGACAACATCTTCACCGCGCCGCTGCACGGCTTTCGCGACACCGACGACTACTGGGCGCGCGGCTCGTCCAAGCCCCACCTCGCGCAGATCCGCATCCCCGCGCTGGTGCTCAACGCGCGCAATGACCCTTTCATTCCCGCAGCCAGCCTGCCGCAGCCGCACGAGGTGGGCGCTTTCGTGACACTGTGGCAGCCCGAGCACGGCGGGCACGTCGGCTTCCCGCGGGGTCGCTGGCCGGGCCACGTGCTCACGCTGCCCGAGCAGGTGATGGACTGGATGGCGCAGCACGCCGGTTGACACCGCCGCGCGCCACGAGCAAGGAGACGTATGGACGAGATCGTCAAGGCCGCCCTGAAGAAATGGCCCAACGTGCCGGCCTGCTACGGCTGGCTCGCACTCGACGCGCGCGGCGACTGGTACATGCGCGACGACCGCATCCAGGCGGCAGGCCCCTTCCCGCAGGTCAAGGGCAGCCGCATCAACCACGACAAGCTGCGCGAGTTCATCGAGCGCAACTACGACCGCGACGAGCACGGTGACTGGTACTTCCAGAACGGCCCGCAGCGGGTCTATGTGGAGCTCGAAGCCGCGCCGTGGATCTGGCGGCTGGAGGCACGCGCCGGCCAGGCCCCGGCGATCCGCTCGCACACCGGCCGCGAGGCGCGCTTCGACGCGGCGCTCGTCGACGAAGGCGGGCGGCTCTACCTCGCCACCGATCTCGGCCTGGGCATCGTGCACAGCCTCGACATGGAAACGGCGGCCGACGCGATCGAAGCCGGCCATTGGCGCACCGAGGAGTGCCGCGCGGCCGACCTGCCCGGGCGCTACGGCCACCGGCTGAGTCCGCAGCAGGCGCGCAGCGCCGCGTAGGCCGCAAGCAGGCAACAAAAAAGCCGACCCTCGCGGATCGGCTTTTCTTCTGGCTCGTGCGGCTCAGTTGGCAGCCGACGCGGCCGGTGCCGGCGCTTGCGGCTCGGCGAGCTTGCCGCCGCTCTTGTTGCCGAGATAGACCACCGCGCGGGCGATCTCGAAGTCGGAGAAGTCGCCACCGGCCTGCGGGCCCATCGCGCCCTTGCCCTTGAGGGCGCTGGTGAGCAGCACCTCGTAGCCCTGCGCCAGGCGCGGGCCCCACGCGGCGGCATCGCCCAGCTTGGGGGCGCCCGCGGCGCCGGTGGTGTGGCAGGCGCTGCACTGGGTGTTGAAGACGTGTTCGCCGGTCGCGAGCGTGGTGACGTCGCTCTCGTCCTTCACTTCGACGCGTGCCACCGGCTGGATGCGCTGCGCGACCGATTCGGGCTTGAGGCTGTCGCTGCCGGCGCCTTCGCGGGTGTCGGCCCCGACGCGGGTGACGAGCAGCACGATGACCGCGATCGGCACGATGAAGGCGAAGATCACCGCGGCGACGAGCTGCTTGACGTTCTTGATCGGCCCTTCGTGCGGGGCGTCGTGGTCGGTGTCGTGATGCTGGGAGTCGCTCATGAAATCCTCGGAAGGCTGGCCCGCAACGGTTGCGCGATCGCGCGCAGGCCTGGGTGGCGCAAAACCGCGGGATTATAGACGGGCGCCCCCGAATCAGCCCGTGCCCGCGGGGGCCCGCTGATAGAATCGCCGCCCACGCGTCCGTAGCTCAATGGATAGAGTACTGCCCTCCGAAGGCAGGGGTTGCTGGTTCGATCCCAGCCGGACGCGCCAGGCGCTGCGCGCCTCATCTCGCCTCCCTCCCCTTCCCCTGCGCTCGATGTGCCCGCACCGCCCGGCTGCCGATCGCCACGCCGAGCGCGAACCCCGCATACACCCACCACAGGCTGCGGCCCGACAGACGCCGCTCGAAGCCGGGCGTGAACCGCCGGGGCGTGAGCACGAGATCCACCGTGGCCGCCAGCGAGGTCGCCAGCGCGGCGCTGCGCAGGTCGGCATGCAGGGGTCTCGCGCGCGAGGCGGTCGGGAACCAGCGCTCGTAGAGCACGCCCCAGAACACGGCCGCACCCTGGTGCACGAGCAGGCCGAGCGCGGTGTAGCGCCAGCAGGGGTCGTCGCACTCGAGCGCCGGGTCGCCCCAGAGCCAGTGGCTGGGCGCGTTGATCGCGGCGCAGGTGCTGCCCGTTTCGCGGCGGCTGCGCCACACGAGCGCGGCGGTGGACACGAGCCCCGCCACCTGCCCGGTCCAGTGCCCATCGCGCAACGCCTGCTTCCATGTCTTCATCGGATGTCCTCGTGTCCTCGCGGAGGGTCGGCGAGGCATGCGACTTGCCAGCCTCGCGCATGACCGCCCGAGGCAAACCCCGTACCGCCGAGCTGGAGAACCGCGCATGAAGGTGCTGCTCACCGGCGCGAGCGGCTTCATCGGCGGGCGCCTCGCCGTGGCGCTCGCCGACGCGGGCCACGAGGTGGTCGCGGTGGTGCGGCGGCCCGGGCATGCGCTTCCCGGCGTGAGCGCGCAGGTCGCGGGCGATTTCAGCCGCGACACCCGGCCCGAGGCCTGGGTGCCCCGGCTCGCCGGCATCGACGTGGTGGTCAACGCGGCGGGCATCCTGCGCGAGACCCACGAGCAGCGCTTCGAGACGTTGCACGTCGCGGGGCCGATCGCGCTCTTCCAGGCGTGCGTGGCCGCCGGGGTGCAGCGCGTGGTGCAGATCTCCGCGCTCGGCGCCGACGAAGGCGCCCGCACGCGCTACCACCTCAGCAAGAAGCAGGCGGACGACTTCGTGCTCACGCTGCCGCTGCACGCCTGCGTGGCCCTGCCCTCGCTGGTCTACGGGCCGGGCGGCACGAGCGCGCAGCTCTTCAACCGGCTCGCGGCGCTGCCCGTGCAGATGCTGCCGGGGCGCGGCGAGCAATGCGTGCAGCCCATCCACCTCGACGACGCGGTGCAGGCGCTGGTGGCGCTGGTCGAAGGCGCGCGGCCCATGAGCGGGCGCGTGGCGCTCGTCGGCCCGCAGCCGCTCACGCTGCGCCAGTACCTCGCCGACCTGCGCACGGCGCTCGGCCTCCAGCCCGCGTGGACTCTTCCCATCCCCATGCCGCTCGTGCGCCTGGCCGCACGGCTGGGCCGCCTCTGGCCGGGCGCACTGCTGGACGACGACACGCTCGCGATGCTCGAGCGCGGCAACACCGCCCCCGCGGACGACACCGTCGCACTGCTCGGCCGCCCACCGCGCGCGGCCACGCAGTTCGTCGCGCGCGACCAGGCGGCGGGCGCGGCCACGCTCGCACAGCTCGGCTGGCTCGCGTCGCTGCTGCGCTGGAGCATCGCGCTGGTGTGGATCTGGACCGGCATCGTCTCGCTCGGCCTCTACCCGGTGGCCGAGAGCTACGCGCTGCTCGCGCGCCTGGACCTGCACGGCGCACTCGCGACCGTGCTGCTCTACGGCGCGGCGCTGCTCGACCTCGCCTTCGGCGTGGCCACGCTTGCCCTGCGGCGCCACCGGCGGGCGATGTGGCTCGCGCAGATGGGGCTCATCGCCGGCTACACGCTGCTCATCACCTGGCGGCTGCCGGAGTTCTGGCTGCACCCCTACGGACCCATCCTGAAGAACCTGCCCATGCTCGCGGCGATCGCGACGCTCATGACCCTGGAGGACCGACTGCGATGGAATACCTGATCGCCAAGTGGCTGCACATCCTCTCGTCGACCCTGCTCTTCGGCACGGGCATCGGCTCGGCCTACTACCTGCTCTTCACGAGCCTCGCCGTGCGCAAGACCGGCGACCCGCGCCCAGTGGCGGTGGTGGCGCACAAGGTGGTGCTGGCCGACCTGTGGTTCACCACCACGACCATCATCTTCCAGCCGCTGAGCGGGTGGTACATGGCGCACCTGGCCGGCATCCCGCTCACGAGCGCCTGGATCCTCTGGTCCTTCGTGCTCTATTTCGTGGCCGGCGCGTGCTGGCTGCCGGTGGTGTGGATCCAGCTCAAGATGCGCGACCTCGCGCGCGAGGCCGATGCACGCGGCGAGGTGCTGCCGCCGCGCTACTGGCGCTACCTGTGGATCTGGACCGCGCTCGGCGTGCCGGCCTTCGTGGCGCTGGTCATCGTCTTCTACCTGATGGTGGCGAAGCCCGTGTGAGCGCCCGCGCGCGCTGCCACTCCTGCAGGAAGGGCAGCACCACCAGCGTGGCCGCGCCCACGAGCACGGCCGCCTTGGCTTCGACCGGCACCGGCGGCGTGCGCAGGCGCAGCGACCAGTCGGGCGCCGCGCTGCCCCACCCCACGATCGCAAGCAGCTGCTCGCGGTGCACGATGGCGAGCGCCGCGAAGCCGATCCACGGCAGCGCGATCTGCACGCCATGCACCCACTGCTCCACCGTGGGGATGCGACGGCGCGCGTTGGCGTAGCCGAGGTCGCACCACATCGTGATCTCGTGCAGCACGCAGGCCGCGAGCACGATGAGCAGCACGCTCGCGGTGACCTCGCACCAGAGCACGACGAGGACGGCCAGCCCCAGCTCGCCGATCATGAGCAGGTGCAGCGCGGGCTCCTTCCAGCCGGCGGTCGCCTCGATGTGCTCGTGCCGGTGGCAGGCCCAGTCGGCCAGGCCCGCGAGCATCCAGATCGGCAGCAGCACCACGAGCAGCAGGTGCTCGATCAGCTGCGCCGTGGCGTCCACGCGGAGCGTTCAGCGCGCCCGGCGCGCCGCCTGCAGACCCACGAGTGCGGCGCCACCGAGCGCCGCCCACAGCCACCAGCGGCCCGGCTTCGCACCGCGGCGAAAGCCGCCGTCGATCGCGTTGCCGAGCGACGGCGCGTAGAGGTTGCCGTCGCTGCGGGGCGCCGTGTCGGCCTGGTTCAGGTAGCGCTCCACCACCTTGGCACCGATCCAGCTCGACAGCACCGGCGACACCGCATGCCCCACACGCAGGGCGGTCGCGGCCGCACCCACCGTCACGGAGGGCCGCGGATGGCGCGCGAGCGAGACGATGGCCTCGGCCGCCAGGCGCGGGTCGTACAGCGGAGGCGCCGGCCGCAGCTGCCGGCCGGTGTAGTTGGCCGCGTGCGCCATGCCCGGCGTGTCCATGAACGCCGGGTACACGTCGCACACGTGGATGTCGGGCCAGCCCGACAGCTCGCCACGCAGCGCTTCGCTGAAGCCGCGCAGGCCGAACTTGCTCGCGGAGTAGGCCGCGGCATACGGCGCCGGCGCCCAGGCGCCGAGCGAGATCATGTTGATGAGCACGCCCCGCTGGCGCGAGATGAAGTGCCGCAGCACCGCATGCGCGCCGTGGAAATGGCCGAGGAGGTTGGTCTCGATCACGCGGCGGTGCGCTTCGATCGGGGTCTCGCTGAACGGGCCGACCGCGCCCACACCGACGTTGTTGACCCACACGTCGATCGCGTTGAACCGCTCGGCCGCCGCCGCGGCGAGCGCGCGCACCTGGTCGACCTGCGTCACGTCGGTGGGCACCACCAGCGCCTGCGCGCCACGCGCGCGGCACTGCTGGGCCACGTCGTCGAGCGCGACCTGGTTGCGCGCGGCGAGCACCAGGTGCGCACCGGCGTCGGCAAAGGCCAGCGCCGCAGCGCGGCCGATGCCGCTGCTGGCGCCGGTCAGGACGACGGTGCGAGCGCGCAGCTCGCGCTGCTTCACTGGCTGGCCGCCGAAGCGGGCGGCATGGCCGGAGGCGTGGTGTTGTCCATCGCGCCGCCGGTGGTGCCGCCGGTCGTGCCCATGGTGCCGCCCGGCGTGCCGGTCGTGCCCGGGGCCGTGCCCGTGTCGCCCGGCGTGGTGGTGCCGCCGCCCGGGGTGGTGCTGGTGCCGCCCGGCAGCGTGGTGTCGGGGCCTGCGCCCGGCGCGGGCAGATCGTCTTCGCGCTTCTGGCAGCCGGCCGTGGCCAGCGCGGCCGCGGTGAGCAGGGCAAATGAGAGCGTGGTGATGCGTTTCATCGGTTCTCCTTCAGGTGGGTGTCGAAAAGATCGCTTGCCGCCACCGGGTAGGTTTTGCCGCAAAGCCGATCCAGGAAGGGCCTCGCCTGTGTCTTGAAACGAGCCCACGCCCGAAGTGCGGCAACCGATGTGCCGACGACCGAAAGACCCGCCTCGCGTCTCAGCGCGCGCCGGGCCAGGCGCCGGGCCGCACGCTCGACGCGGTGATGAGGCCGTAGGCTGCCACGCCGAGCGCGACGCCGATGAAATGCCCTTCGAGGCCGAGCCCCGCGAGGTGGGCGAGGCACCAGCCGCCGCCCACGCCCACCACCAGGCGCGTGAGCGAGGCCACCACCGGCCAGGCCATGCGCCCGGCGCCCATGCTCGCGAAGTACATCGTCATGCCGAGACCGAAGCCGCCGAAGGCGAGGCCCGTGTACTGAAGGGCGCGCGCGGCGTTGGCTGCCACCTGCAGGTCGCTCGTGAAGAAGAGCGCGAACTGCAGCGGCCAGCCCGCCACGGCCAGGCCGATGGCCCCGGTGATGACGAAGGCAAGCGCGCCGCCCACCCAGGCCGTGCGGCGCGCGGTCGGCCAGTCGCCGGCCCCCACCGCGCGCCCGACCAGCGCCGTGAGCGCCGAGCCCACGCTGAAGGCGAGCGGGATCACGAGGAACTCGAGCCGCGCGGCGATGCCGTAGGCCGCGACCGCCGCGACGCCGTACACCTTGATCTGAGCCGTGACGAGGATGTTGGTCAGGTTGGAAACCACCGCCAGCGCGCTCGCCACCGCGCCCACCGCGAGGATGCGCTGGAAGAGCGCCTTCGACAGCCCCACCCGCAGGCTGGGCACGAAGCCCGCGCCGCCCCGAAACAGCACGAAGGCCATCGCCGACGCCGCCACGCACTGCACCACCGCCTGCGCCGCACCCACGCCGGCGAGGCCGTAGCCCGCCGGCTCGGCGAGCAGCCAGGCCAGCACCGGCGCGGTGGCGGTGGTGGCCAGCAGGGTGCGTGCGGCCAGCGCATGCCGCCCGCCGCCCCGCAGCACCGACGCCATGGTGTTCGACAACCAGATCGGCACCGCGCCCAGGCCGAAGAGCCACCAGGCGTAGACGATCGCCTCGCCGGCCGCCTCGGGCCCGGCCACGGCGGTGAGCAGCGGCCGCGCGAAGAGCGTGATCCCCAACGCGAAGACCAGCCCGAAGCACAGCGCGATGACGAGCGAATGCAGCACCAGCGCCGAGGCCTCCTCGCGCTTGCCGGCGCCCAGCGTGCGCGCCACGGCCGCGGCCACGCCCCCGCCCATCGCCCCGGCCGACATCTGCTGGATCAGGATCGCAAACGGCAGCAGCACCGCCCAGCCGGCCAGCGCCGCGGTGCCCTGGCGCGCCACGAGCCAGGTCTCGAAGAGCTGCGAGCCCACCTGCAGCACCGACAGCATCCAGGTCGGCGCCGCGAGCGCCAGCACCTGGCGCAGCACCGTCTGGCGCGGCGCCACGCTCGCTGCGAGCGTCGAACTCATGCGGCCTCCATGCGCGAGATCCACGCCAAGCGGACAGGCGAACGGCCGGCTGTCCTACAGGCAGGCGACGGGAGTTCCGCGACCATCACGCCAACGCAAGTTTTCACTGCAACCCCATCCATCTCGTCACGGAGCACCGAATGCCGATCCACACTGCACAGAGCCTGGCCCGACCGACCGCTGCTCAACACGCTGCCGCCAACCGCCACCAGGTGCTGGCCGAAGCGCTGCTCGACACGGTGGACCTCTTGCAGCGACGTCGCGCCGACCTGATCGACGAGACCTTCATCGACAACTACGTGGCCCTGGGCTGGCTCGAATGGCACGGCGGCCAGCTGCGCCTGAGCGCCCTCGGCAGCACCATCTGCCAGCAGATGGCCGAGCGGCTCGCGCCGCTCGACTCCTGAGCGCCCTGCCCCTCACCTGACGGCCAGCGCCGCCGCTTCGGCGGCGCAGTCGCGCGCCGGCTTGCTGCCCCTGGCACGCTGGGCCGCGACCTCGGCGCGGGCCAGCGCCACCTGCGCGTTGAACACCGGATCGGCATGCAGCCGCGCCACCGCGGCCGCGCCGATCGCACGGCCCGCCATCACGTCGCTGTGCCAGTGCACGCCGCACACGAGCCGGCTGTCACCGAACGCCTGGCCCCGCGCGACCAGCGCATTCGCGCGCTCGGGCGCCACCTCGGCCAGGATCAGGCCCCACGCATACCCGAGCGCCGAATGGCCGGAGGGATACGAGCCGTCCTTCGCGAGGCGTGCTTCGGCCGCCGGCGTGCAGCTGCCTTCCTTGTAGTGCACGAAGGGTCGCGTGCGGCTGTACTTGTTCTTCGCGCCATAGGTCGCGCCGCCGGCATCGCTCAGGCTGCGGCGCAGCAGCGTGGTCAGGTGGGGCGTCTCTTCCTGCGAGATGTTGATGCCCAGCGTGCACGCGAAGGCGCCGGCCGCGGCGGGGAAACGCAGCTCCGCATCCTGCGTGGCGAGCGTGCCGCGCGGGCCGCTGCGCAGCGCCTTCATCTGGCGGTGCACCTCCTCGTCGAGCGCGAAGGCGGCCGAGCCGGCGGCGGGCGGCGCGCCCACGAGCTGCAGGCTGTCGGGCATGTCGGCGGCGGCCAGGTAGCCCTTCAGGTAGCCGGAGCCGGGGCGGCTTTCGCCCACGGCTTCGGGTGTAGAGGGCGGGGTCGGCGTGGAGGGGGTGGTGCTGCAGGCGGCCAGGGCGGCGGCCACGGCCAGCAAGGCCCAGCGCGATGCGGTGCGTGTCATCAAGTCTCCTGTGGTCTTGGATGCGCTCGCGCGAGCGGCCCGCGCGGGCTTGGCGGCATCGTATCGACGGCGCCCGAGCGCGCGAGGTCACCTTCGGGACAACGGCGGTGCGCACCGTCGACTGCTCGCACTGCCTGCACTGCCTGCACTGCTCGCTCCATCGTTCGGCATCGTCCCGAGGAGACCGGCATGAGCATCCCGACCCTCGACCCGTACCTCACCTTCGACGGTGGTCGGTCGCGACGGCAAGCCGTGGCTCGGGGCGAAGGACTTCCAGCCCTGAGCGCGCCTCAGGAGCTCAGCAGCTTGTCGAAGGCGACCATCTCGAGCGGGCGGCCGAAGAGGTAGCCCTGCGCGAGGTGGCAGCCGATGCTGCGCAGGTAGTCGGCCTGCTCGGCCGTCTCCACGCCCTCGGCGACGAGCGACATGTTGAGGCTGCGCCCCACCGAGACGATGGCCTTCACCAGCTCGGCGCTCTTGCCGTCGTGCGGCAGCTCGGCGACGAAGCTGCGGTCGATCTTGAGCGTCTGCACCGGCAGCCGGGTGAGGTAGCCGAGCGCCGAGTAGCCGGTGCCGAAGTCGTCGATGGCCACCGTCACGCCCATGGCCGCCAGCGCTTCCAGGCTCTCGCGCACGCCCTGCGTGCCGTCGAGCAGCAGGCTCTCGGTGATCTCGAGCTCCAGCCACTCCGCCCGGCAGCCGCTCGCGGCGAGTGCACCTTGCACCGCCTCGACCAGCGCCTGGCCCTCGGTGAACTGGCGCGCGGAGAGGTTGACCGCGATCTTGAGCGGCTCGGCACGGCCGCGGTTCCAGCTCACGACCGCATGGCAAGCCTCGTGCAGCGCCCACGTGCCCATGCGCACGATGAGGCCGGTCTCCTCCGCCAGCGGGATGAAGCTCATCGGCGAAACCATGCCGCGCTGCGGCTGGCACCAGCGCATGAGCGCTTCGGCCCCGACCAGCCGGCCGCTCGCGAGGTCGAACTTGGGCTGGTAGTGCAGCAGCAGCTCCTGCCGCTCCACGCCGCGGCGCAGTTCGCTTTCCAGCATCAGCCGGTGCGAGGCCTGGGCGGTCAGCTGGGGTGAATAGAACTGCACGTTGTTGCGCCCCCGCGCCTTGGCGTGCGAGAGCGCGGCATCGGCGTGCTGCAGGAGGGTCTCGGCGGTGTTGCCGTCGCTCGGATAGAGCGCCGCGCCGATGCTCGCCGTCACGAACACGTCGGTGCCGTTGAGGTCGAACGGGGCCGACAGCGCCAGCAGCAGCTTGCTCGCCACGCGCGCCAGCGCATCGGCCTGGCGCACCTCGGGCGCGAGGATGGCGAAGGTGTCGCCGGCCAGGCGCGCCACCACGTCGGTCTCGCGCATGGAGTGCGACAGGCGCGCGCCCACGAGCTTGAGCAGCTCGTCGCCCGCGGAGTGCCCGAGCGACTCGTTGACCTTCTTGAACTGGTCCAGGCCCAGCATCAGCATGCCGAACTCGGCCGGGTGCCCGGCGCCGAGCGCGAGCGCCTGGTGCATGCGCTCGATCAGCCAGGCGCGGTTGGGCAGCGCCGTGACCGGATCGAAGAAGGCGAGCGAATGCACCTGGCGCCGGTAGTCGCGCAGCTCGGTCACGTCCTGGATGGTGCCGAGCATGCGGCGCAGCTTGCCGTTGCCGTCGTAGACGAGCTTGGCGCGGCCGTGCAGCTCGCGCCGCTGGCCGTTGGCGTCGACCACGTGGTAGTCGTAGCGCAGCGAAGGCAGGCGCTCGCGCGCCGCGCGCTTGAACATCTGGACCACCGCCTCGCGCTGCTCGACCGGGATGAGCGCGGCGGCCTGGTCCAGGCCGCCCTCGGCACCGGCCTGCTGCATGTGGGTGATGCGCAGGGCCTCGGCGGAATAGAGCGCCCGGTCGCGCTGGAAATCCCACTCCCAGGAGCCGAAGCCGGCCATCTGCTGCACTTCTTCCAGCCGCGCCTCGGCGCCGGCGAGCGCGAGCGACAAGGCCTGCGCGGCGGTCACGTCCTGCAGGGCGACGGCCACGCGGCTCACGCGGCCGGCCGTCGTGTACTCGATCACGGCGACCGCGCGCGCATGGCGCAGCGTGCCGCCGGGCTGCAGATAGGGCAGCTCCATTTCCAGCCGGCGCTGGCGCGCGGCCACGGCTTCGGCCCAGGCCGCCGTGAGCGTCGCCTGTCGGCTGCGCCGCACCATCGCGATCAGGCTGCGCACCGTGGGCACCGCCTCGGCCGGCAGCCCCAGCAGGGCGAGCGCCGCCGGCGTGGCCTGCACCGCGCACGTGGCGGCGTCCCACCCCAGGTGCCCGATGGGCTCCAGGCCCTGCGACGCCTCGGCGCAGAGCTCGTCGAGGGCGCGCGCGGACATGAGCGCGTCCTGGGCGTGGGGTTCGGGGTGCATGGGTCGGGGCAGGGTTCGCAAGCGCAGTGCACTGCGCGGCCCGCTATCGTCCCTGCAAGGCGGTCACTAACACCAGCCCTTTCAGCATGGGTGTGCGAACGCAGATGCGGGTCGCGTGAGTTGGGTCACGGCGCGGCTGTCACGTGCAGGACACCCCTGCCTGTGGAAGTCCTTGAGTGACACGCCTGCGCAAAGCACCCACCATCGGTCAGTGCCTGTTCACTCCAGAAGGCTCTGCCCACGATGTCACGACTGCAGCAAGCTCTGACGCTCCGAGGCTTGACGCTGCCCAACCGCATCGTCATCGCGCCCATGTGCACCTACAGCGCGACCGACGGCCTGGCGAGCGACTTCCACCTCGTGCACCTCGGCCGCCACGCGCTCGGGGGCGCCGGGCTGGTGTTCGTGGAAGCCACCGCGGTGCAGCCCGAGGGCCGCATCACGCACGGCGACCTGGGCCTCTGGCACGACGGGCAGGTCGAGGGCGTGGCGCGCATCGCGCGCTTCCTCAAGGCGCACGGCACGGTGCCGGCGATCCAGATCGCGCACGCCGGGCGCAAGGCGAGCATGCAGCGGCCCTGGCACGGCAACGGGCCCATGGATGCGAGCGACGGCGCCCGCGGCGAGGTGCCGTGGCCCGTGATCGCGCCCAGCGCCATGGCGGTGGAGCCCGGCTGGCTGATGCCGCGCGAGATGTCGCTCGCTGACATCGAGCAGCTCAAGCGCGACTTCCGCGCCGCGGCCGAGCGCGCGCTGCGTGCCGGCTTCGAGGTGCTGGAAATGCACAACGCGCACGGCTACCTGCTGCACTCCTTCCTTTCACCCATCACCAACCAGCGCACCGATGGCTATGGCGGCGACCTCGCCGGCCGCATGCGCCTGCCGCTCGAAGTGGCCACGCTGCTGCGCGACGCCTGGCCGCAGCACCTGCCGCTCTTCGTGCGCATCTCGAGCGTCGACGCGGTGGAGCACGGCTGGTCGATCGAGGACAGCGTGGCCTACGCCCGCGAGCTGAAGGCGATCGGCGTGGACGTGATCGACTGCTCGTCGGGCGGCATCACCACCTCGCCGACGGCCTCGGCCGTGCCGCGCGAATACGGCTTCCAGCTGCCCTACGCGCAGGCGGTGCGCGAGGGCGCGGGCATCGCGACCATGGCGGTCGGCCTGATCGTCGACCCGCACCAGGCCGAGCGCGTGCTCGAAGACGGCCAGGCCGATCTCGTCGCCATCGCACGCCAGGCGCTCGAAGACCCCAACTGGCCGGCCCGGGCGCTCACCACGCTGCAGGCCGACGCGCCCGCGCCGTCGCGCTACACGCACTGGCTGAACCCCTACGGCTGGTGGCTCGCGCGCCGCGCGAAGCTGATCGACCGGCTGGGCGCCTGGCGCGGCTGATCCCTTCCATCCCGCCCCCACACACCACAGGAGACGACAACCATGTTCAAAGCCCTGACCCTGGCCGCGATGACGCTGGCCGCCAGCACCGGCGCCGTGGCGCAGACCTATCCCGACAAGCCCATCCACATCGTCGTGACCTTCACCACCGGCGGCGCGCCCGACATCATCGCCCGCCTGCTGGGCGAGCGGCTCACGGCCGCCTGGGGCGTGCCGACCGTCATCGACAACAAGCCGGGCGCGGGCGGCAACACCGGCGCTGATTCGGTCGCCAAGGCCGCCCCCGACGGCTACACCGTGGTCGTGGGCACCGTGGGCACGCACTCGATCAACGGCGCGCTCTACAAGAAGATGCCCTACGACATGGTGAAGGACTTCACCCCCCTCACCCTGCTCGCGACCACGCCCAACCTGCTGGTCGTGAACAACAACGTGCCGGCGAAGAACGTGAAGGAGCTCATCGAGCACGGCAAGAAGGACGGCAAGCTCACCTTCGCCTCCTCCGGCGCGGGCACCTCCATCCACGTCTCGGGCGAGCTCTTCAAGAGCATGACCGGCATGCCGATGGAGCACATCCCCTACAAGGGCCGCGCGAGCGCCATCCCCGACCTGCTCGGCGGGCGCGTGACCATGATGTTCGACAACATGCCCTCCAGCCTGCCGCTCGTGAAGGAAGGCAAGCTGCGCGCGATCGGCGTGACGAGCGCCAGGCGCTCGCCGGCCGCACCCGACATCCCCACCATCGCCGAACAGGGCCTGCCCGGCTTCGAGGCGGTGTCGTGGTTCGCGCTCTTCGGCCCGGCCAACATGCCCAAGGCCGTGACCGAGAAGCTCTCGGCCGAGGTCGGCAAGATCATGCGCTCGCCCGACATCGTGAAGAAGCTGGCCGACATCGGCCTGGAAGCCGCGCCCGGCACGCCGGCCGAACTGGCCGCCTACCAGCAGAAGGAAATCGCCAAGTGGGCGAAGGTGGTGAAGGACTCGGGCGCGACGGTCGACTGACCGCCGCGCCGCTTCAGGCGGGCAGCACCGAGGGCGTGGGCTCGGCCGGTTCGTCCGCCGGCGGCGCCACCGCGAGGCGCTGCACCACGCGGTTGCGCCCGCCCTCCTTCGCCGCATAGAGCGCCTCGTCGGCCCGGCGCAGCAGCGTGCTCAGGGTGTCGCCGGCGACGATCCGCGTCGCGCCCACGCTGATCGTGACGCTGCGCCCCGGCGTGTGGCGCGAGACATCGAGCGCCGCGACGCGCTCGCGAAACCGCTCGGCCGCGGCCACCGCCTCGTCGAACGGCACCTTGGGCAGCACGGCGATGAACTCCTCGCCGCCGAAACGGGCCAGGCAGGCGGCGCTGTTGCGCACGTCGCCCCCGATGCCGCGCAGCGCCTCGGCCACCGCGCGCAGGATCTGGTCGCCGGCGAGGTGGCCGTGGTTGTCGTTGATCGCCTTGAAGAGGTCGATGTCGGCCAGCAGCACGGCGCAGTCGGGTGTGGCGCGCGCCATCTGCGCCTCGATCTCGCTCAGCGCCGCGCGCCGGTTGGGCAGGCCGGTGAGGTCGTCGGTCATCGCCAGGCCCCGCATCGCGGCGCTCGTGCGGCGGTGGCGCCACAGCAGCACGGCCAGCACCACGAGCAGCACCGCGGCCAGGACGATCACCGCGCTCAGCAGGCGCGCGGCCAGGCGTTCCTGCACCAGCGCGTGCTCGGTGACCTTCTGCGCCTGCTGCAGGAGCGCCATCTCGCGGTCGCGCGCGGCGTTGTCGTACTCGACCTTGAGCGTGGCGAAGCGCTCGTCGAGCTGGCGCGTGAGCACCTGGTCGGTGGCGGCCTTGAAGCGCGCGTGCTGCTCGAAGGCGCCACGCCAGTCGCCGAGCTCGGCCAGCGTCTGCGCCAGGGCGCCGTGCGCGGCGGCCTGCTCCGAGAGGGCGTCGGCGGCGGTGAAGAAACGCACCGCCTCGTTCAGCACGGCCACGCTCTCCGGCAGCCGGTGCGACAGCCGCAGCGCAATGCCGCGCTGCAGCTGGATCTGGGCGAGCAGCCGCGCGTCGGGCACGGTCTTCTGGTACGCCTGCGCCTGGTCGAGCAGCGCGATCGCCTGCCGGGGCGCACCGTGCGCGTTCTGCACCGCGGCCTGCCCGCGCAACGCATAGGCCATGCCGCGCGGGTAGTCGAGCTCGCGGCTCAATTTGTAGACGCTGTCGTAGGCCTGCTGGGCGGCCTCCCAGTCGCCCAGGTTCTCGAGCGAGCGGCCGAGGTTGTACTGCGTGACCACCTGCTCGCGGCGCAGGCCCGCGGCGATCTGCGCCTTGAGCGCCGACTCGTAGAAGTAGCGCGCCTGGGCGTGGTCGCCCATGCGGTTGTAGAGGATGGCGATCGTGTTCTCGACCGTGAGCGTGTGCTGCGGCATGTCCAGCCGCTCGAAGAGGGCGCGCGAGCGCTTGAGGTCGGCCAGGCCCGACGCGTAGTCGCCGCGCACGCCGCGCAGGTGGCCGCGCTTGAAGAGGCCGTCGGCCAGCATCTCGTCGTCGAGCGTCTCCTCGGCGAGCGTCACCTCCTGCTCGTAGAGCGCGAGCGCACGGGTGTTGTCGCCCGCGCTCTCGTGCAGCTCGCCCTCGCAGCCGAACAGCCCGGCCGCGAGGCCGCGGCGCCCGAGCTGCGACACGACGGTGCGCGCTTCGGCGATGTGCCGCTCGGCGGCGGCACGGTCGCGCTCGGAGTGGTAGTCGCACAGCAGCAGGTGGGCACGCACCTGCAGGTCGGCATCGGGACGGTGCGCGAGCTTCTGCAGCGCCTCTTCGGCGAGCTTGCGGCTGCGCTCCGGGTCGACCTTCACCTGCGCCTGGGCCTGCTCGATGAGCTCGCGCAGCTCGGCGCGCGTCTGGCCCATGGCCGGGGCTGGCCACGTCAAGGGCAGGCTCAGGAGAGCAGCAAGTACGGCAGGGCGCAGCACGTGAGGCAGGTCGGCTGAGGCGAAGCGCGCATTGTCGCCTCGCCCGGGGGCCTGCCGCATCCCCTCTTGCTGCGAGTCTGCAACGGCCGTCAGGCCGCCACGCGCAGCAGCGTCGCGTAGCGCTCGGCGTCGATGTTGGAGCCGCAGACGATGAGCGCCACGCGCTGGCCGTCGAGCCGCGGCGCCAGCGGGCCCAGCAGCGCCGCGGTGGCGGCCGCGGCGGCCGGCTCCACGGCGAGCTTCATGTCGAGGAAGAGATGGCGCATGGCGGCGGCGAGTTGCTCATCGCTCACGCGCACGATCTCGTCGACGAAGCGGCGGCACACGCCGTAGCTGTAGTCGAGCGCGTAGGGCGCGCTCAGGCTGTCGGCGACGGTGTCCACTCCGGGCAGGCGCACCGGCCGGCCGGCCTCGAAGCTGCGGTGCATCGCATCGGCGCCGCAGGGCTCCACGCCATAGACGCGGCAGCGCGGGTTGATCTGCTTGACCACGGCCGACACGCCCGCGGCCAGCCCGCCGCCACCCACCGGCACCACCACCGCATCGAGCCCGCGCACCTGGCGCATCAGCTCCAGACCGAGCGTGCCGGTGCCCTCGGCGATGCGCGGGCCGTCGTAGGGATGGACCATGGCACGGCCCTCTTCGGCCGCCACGCGCTCGGCGAGCGCGAAGGCCTCGGCGAGCGTGTCGGTCAGCAGCAGCTCGGCGCCGTAGCCGCGGCAGGCGTCGAGCCGCACGGGGCTGGCGAAGCGCGGCATGGCGAGCTTGGCGTGCGAGCCCGCCGCGCGGGCGGCGCAGGCCACCGCCACCGCGTGGTTGCCCGCGCTGGCGGCCACCAGGCCGCGCGCGAGTGCGGCCTCGTCGAGCGACTGCACGGCATTGAGCGCGCCGCGCAGCTTGAAGCTGCCGGTCTGCTGGAAGACCTCGAGCTTGAGCCACACCTCGGTGAGCGGCGCGAAGCGGCGGGCGATCTCGCCCGTCTGCCAGCGCCACACCGGCGTGGTGAGCACGCGGCCGGCGAGGCGCCGGGCGACGCGCTCGACCTCATGCAGGCGGGGAAAGGACGGGGCAGGCGGCAGCGGCGCGACGACGGCGCCGGCTTGTAGAGCGGTGGACATCAAAAGAAGACTCCATTCGGTGCAGGAAGGCGCGCAGCACGCGCGCACGGCGGCAGGCATGCGGGACCGCCGAGCACCGGACACAGCCGCAGCTCAGCGGTCCAGGCGAATTCGAATGGAGCGGGGAAGAACCGGAACGGCGATGCCGGCCGCAGCACCTGCGCAGGCCACGCCACGCGCGATGTGCGCGGCGCGGTGGAGGTGGTGGCGAGGGGGCATCACGGCGCGCATGATGTCACACGCCTTGTCGGCCAAGCAAGCTCAGCGCGCCTTTGCGGCCGCGAGCGCCGCATCGATCGCTTCGTTGAGCCGGGTCACGTCGATGGGCTTGGTGATGTACTGCAGGAAGCCCGCCGCCAGGCCCTGCGCGCGCTCGCGCGGCATGGCGTTGGCGGTGACCGCAATCACTGGGATGTGGCGCGTGGCCGGGTCGGCCGCGAGCAGCGCGCGGGCATCGGTGCCGCTCAGCCCGGGAAGGTTGATGTCCATGAGGATCACCTGGGGCCCGTGGGCCCGTGCGAGCTCGATGCCGAGCTGCGCATCGGGCGCGGAGAGCATGCGCAGGTCGCCGCGGAAGGCGACGATCTCCTCCACCAGCCGCAGGTTGGCGGGGTTGTCCTCGACATAGAGCAGGAGCGGCATGTGCGGTACCGGCGTCGCCACCGGCAGCGCCGGCACGCGCTCGGCCTCGGGCGCGGGGCCGCCGCCCTGCGCCGGCTGCAGCTCGATCCAGAACTCGCTGCCCACGCCCGGTGTGCTGCGCACGCCGATGCGACCGCCCATGAGCTCGACGAGCCGCTTCGTGACCACGAGCCCGATGCCGGTGCCTTCGACGGGGCCGGCCTCCTGGCCCAGCCGGTTGAAGGGCTGGAACAGCCCGGCCACCTGTTCGGCGCGCAGGCCCGCGCCGGTGTCGCGCACCGTCACGCGCACCATGCCGTCCTCGCGCAGCTCGCACTCGAGCGCCACGGCGCCGTGCTCGCGGTTGTACTTGATGGCGTTGGACAGCAGGTTGAGCAGCACCTGCTTGAGCCGCGTGCGGTCGGCCTGCACGCTGTGCGGCACCTCCTGCGGAAAGAGCAGGTGCAGCCCGCGCTGCGCGGCCGTGGGCCCGAGCATGCTGCGGCATTCCTCCAGCAGCGGCGCCAGGCCCACCGGCTCCAGCGAGAGCATCTGGTGGGCCGACTCGATGCGCGCGAGATCCAGCACCTCGTTGATGAGGCTCAGGAGGTGCGCGCCGGCCTTGAGGATGTGCTGCGTGAACTCCGACTTCTTCTCGGCCGTGAGCGCCACGCCCTCGGTGGCGAGCAGCTGGCCGAAGCCGAGGATCGCGTTGAGCGGCGTGCGCAGCTCGTGGCTCATGCTGGAGATGAATTCCGACTTGGCGCGGTTGGCCTTCTCGGCCGCCTCGGTGGCCTGCGCGAGTTCGCGGTTGCTCGCCTCGAGCTGCGCGGTGCGCTCCTGCACGCGCGCTTCCAGCTGCTCGTTGAGCCGCATCACCTCGTGCTGGGCCTGGCGCCGGTCGTTGACCTCGCGTGCGACCTCGCGCAGCGCGGCCTCGTTCTCGAGCACGCGGCGCTCGATCTCGGCCATCATGTCGTTGAACGACTCGGCGAGCGTGCCCACCTCGTCGTTGCTCATCTTCTGCGCGCGGCGCGAGTAGTCGCGCTTTTCCATCACCTCGCGCGCGGTGGACGCGATCGCGAGCACCGGCCGCGTCACCACGCGCTGCAGGCGCAACGAGATGAGCCAGGCCACGCCCATGGCCACGAGCAGCCCCGCAAGCGCGATGCCGGCGTGGCTGGCCAGGCGTTCGTAGAGCGCGTACTCGGTGCGCAGGTGCACGAGCCCGAGCGCCTCGCCGTTGCGCACCACCGGGCTCACGACCACCAACTCGCGCTGCTCGATGCGCACGCCCGGCGCCGGACGCGCCAGCGGTGCACGGGCCGCCTGCCCCGGCGCGAGGTAGCTCGCGAAGAGCCGCCCGCGCGCGTCGTACACCGCCGCGGCCCGCACCTGCGGGCGCGAGCGCAGGAGGGCGAGGTTGTCGGCGGCGGCCTGGGCGTCGTCGAAGGCGAGCGCCGGCTGCACGGTCTGCCCGAGCAACTCGGCCTGCGCGACCATGTCGCTCACCCAGCCCTGGTGATACGACCGCACGTCGTAGGCGATCATCCCCGCGAGCGCGACCAGCAGCGAGACCAGCGTGGTCAGCAGCACCACGCCGATGAGCTTGGCCTGCAGCGAGGTCGCGCGCCCGAGGCCCTGGCGCGTGGCCGCGGTGTTCACGAGTGGGTTCCCGTCACGTTGCGCGCCACGCCGAGCAGGCGCGAGCTGATCTTGAGACCGTGCTCTTCGGCCGGGCGCAGGGCCACGTCGAATCGAACGCGCTTGTCCACCGTCACGAAGCAGATCGCGCTGCCGGCGGCGAAGGCCTCGTCGGTCTCGGTCACCGTGAGCACCGGCTTGCCGCTCGTGGCCGCCAGCAGCGATCCGGCACGGCCCGTGGCGGCACGGCCGATGAAGAGCACGTGCAGGCCGTCCGCGTCGTCGCCGGGGCGCAGGCGCTTCACCACCACCGGACGCCCATGCGGCCGGCGGCTCGCCACCAGCGCTTCGAGCTCGTCGGCCAGCGCATCCGCCCCGGCCACGCCGATCGCGTAGGGGCTGCCGGCCGAGGCGAAGGCCGACACCGGCCACTCGACGAAATCGAGGAAGCGGTGCAGGTAGGCGGCCTTGACCTGGGGTTCGGACACCGGCCCGTCGCGCTGGGCCACCGCCGGCAGAGGCAGGATCGGTGCGAGGAGGCAGCCGAGGACGGCACGCCGCCTCACAGCGCCCACCTCAGCCACACGCCGATGCCACGCGCGAACTCGCTGCGCCCGGGGGCGTCGCCGAACTCGGCATGGGAGGGATCGAAGAGGTTGCGCGCCACCACCGACAGCTCCAGCCCCGGACGCAGGTGCCAGCCGTAGCGCAGGTCCACCGCGGTGTAGGCCGGCACCTGCGCATGGGGCAGCGCGCCCATGCGGCGCACGGAGACGTCGAGCTCCTGGCGGTCGGCCGGCTGCACCGCCGCGCGCAGCGTCCACTGGAACGAAGGATCATCGCCCAGGTTGGCCGGGCCGACGGGGTCGGTGCTGCCGGGCTGCAGGCCCAGGTCCTTGCGCAGCGTGGTGAAGCCCGCGCTCAGCCTGACCGCCGGGCGCATCTGCCAGCTCGCCCAGCCCTCCAGGCCCCAGGTGCGGCCTTCGATCATGTTCTGCACCTGCGCGTCGGGCGGCGGCTGGCCGCTGCGCAGGTGGCGCCAGTCGGTGAGGAAGGCGGTGGCGGTGGCGCTCCAGTCGGCGGCGATCTGCAGCCGGTAGCCGAGCTCCAGCACATCGGCCACCTCGGACCTGAAGTCGGGCCCGCCGGCAATGATGTAGGGCGGCGTGGGCGGCAGGCGCAGGTCGCGGTCCAGGCGCGCCGGCGCACGCACCGCCCGCGAATAGGCCCCCCAGACGAGCTGGCCTGCATCGGGCCGCCACGCCAGGCGCAGGTTGGGCAGCGTCTCCACGCCGGTGTAGTCGTTGTGCTCGAACTTGAGGCCGGCGGTGAGGCTCAGCGAGTCGGTGATCGAGTACTCGTCCTGCACGAAGAGGTTGCCCCAGCGCAGCCTGCGGCTGGCGGGCTCGAAACCGAAGAAGAGCCCACGCTCGATCTCGTCGCGCGACTGCCGGTAGCCACCGCCCCAGACCACGCGGTGGCGGCCGCTGCGCAAGGCATGCTGGATCTCCAGGTCGAAGAGGTCGGCGCGCGGGCGGTAGGTCGCGGCATCGTCGCGCTCGGTGTGGTCCACGTAGGCCTGCACGCGGAGCTCGGCGCCGCCGTCCAGGCGACGCGTCCAGCGGCCGAGCAGGTTGGCGCCCGAGCCTTCGACCGGCGTGAGTTCAAGCGGGCCGAAGAAGCCGCGGTGCTGCGCGCGCATGCGGTAGACGTCGCCTTGCAGCGTGAGGCGGTCGGCGCCTTGCGACCAGTCGGCGCGCAGGCCGGCCTGGTGGTGCTCGTTCTCGTCGCGCAGGGCGGTGCCGGCCGCCGTCTCCGTGTGGTCCACGTGCGTGGTCCTGGCATACAGGCGCAGGTGGCCGTGCGCGCCGAGCGCCAGGCCGTGGCGCAGCGCAAGGCCACGTCCGCGGTTGCCGCCGCCCCCGGCGACCAGCGTGCCCTGCGTGTCGGCGCTCGGGCGGGTGAGGATGTTGATGACGCCGTTGACGGCATTGGCGCCCCACAAGGTGGCTCCCGGCCCGCTGATGACCTCGATGCGCTCCACGTCTTCGAGCAGCACGTCCTGCTGGTCCCAGAAGACGCCCGAGAAAAACGGCGTGTAGACGGTGCGCCCGTCGATCAGCACCAGCAGCTTGTTGCCGATGGCGTTGTTGAAGCCGCGCGCGCTGATGGCGTACTGCGTGGCGTCGACGCGCGCCACCTGCAGATTCGGCGCCAGGCGCAGTGCCTCGGGCAGCGAGGTGGCCCCGGAGCGCCGGATCGCGTCGCCCGTGATGACGTAGATCGAGGCCGGCGCGGCCGAGAGGGGCTCGCCGCGGCGGGACACCGAGGTCACCTCGAGGCCGGCGAGCTCCTCGAGCGAGAGGTCGGCGAGGTCGTGCACCGTGGACCACGCCGGCGCGGCGCAGACGCACAGCGTGCAGGCAAGCAGTCTCAGCGATCTCGTGGCGTGGATCAGATACAGCTCCAGTCCGGGCGGCCAAGGCGGGTCTGGATTGAAGCAGGCGGCGCGAGAACGCGTCACTGTCAAACCTGACAGGACAGCAGGGCCACTGGCCGTCGGGCCTTCAGGTCCAGAGCTTGAGCAGCAGCTC
Source organism: Rubrivivax sp. (assembly GCA_044507405.1). Taxonomy (GTDB): domain Bacteria; phylum Pseudomonadota; class Gammaproteobacteria; order Burkholderiales; family Burkholderiaceae_C; genus Rhizobacter. The sequence goes on from JBIQJS010000015.1 coordinate 44,939, forward strand.
GCGCACGAGGTCGATCGACTGGTCGATCAGGGGGCCGCGGTGGCGCTGCGCCGAGGTCGCGATCCAGAGCGTGGTGGTCATGCGGGGGCGCCGGATGGGTCGCACCTGGAAGCGGTCTTCCTGCCCGCTCGCACGGATGGCGTTGAGCGCGAGCACCGCGTGCGCATGGCCCTGCTGCACGAGGTCGAGGATGGCGGGAATGCTCTCCACCTCCAGCGAGACCCGCGCCTTGCGGCCCTCGTTGGCCAGCGCCGTCTCCAGCAGCATGCGGATGGAGTGTGGCAGGCTGGGGATCACGAGCTCGTGCTCGGCCACCTCGGCCAGCGTGACGGGCGGGCCCAGCAGCTTGCCGCCCTTCTCGCGCGCCGACACCAGGTAGAGCTGCTCGTCGAGCACCGGCACGAGGTCGATCGCGGCCGACGGCGCCACGTTGTAGACCACGGCGCAATCGACCCGGCCGATGGCGAGCCACTCCAGCACGTAGGTCGACAGCCCTTCGACCACGCTCAGCGTGGCCTTGGGAAAGCGCGCGCGGAACGAGGCCACGAGCGGCGTGGTGAGCGTGCGGCTCACGCTCGGCGGCAGCGCGAGCACCAGCCGGCCGGTGGCCGCGCCTCGGTGGTCTTCCATGTCGAGCCGGGCGCGCTCGACCTGCTGCAGGATGCCGCGGCCGTGCGCGAGCAGGCGCGCGCCGGCTTCGGTGAGCGTCACGCCGCGGCCGTTGCGCTCGAAGAGCGACTGGCGCAGCTCGACCTCGAGCGAGCGCACCTGCCGGCTCAGCGCCGGCTGCGCGATGGAAAGGAAGCTGGCCGCCCGCGTGAAGCTGCCGAGCTCGGCCACGTGCACGAAATATTCGAGTTGCTTGAGGTCCATGGTGCTGATCCGGTGCAGAACCGGTAGGAGCGGAATATGCCACCACGGCATAGCTGCTATGTGGGCTATCTCGTTGCTGCATGAGAAGGGCTGCGCAAGAATCGTTCGCAGACCCCTCCTCCGACCGCGCTGCGGCGCCCTGAACCGTGCTTACGCCATGAGCCTCATCATCGACATCCACGGCCACTACACCACCGCCCCCAAGGCGCTGGAAGACTGGCGCAACCGGCAGATCGCCAACCTGAACGACAAGGCCAACCAGCCCAAGGCGAGCGAGCTCCGGATCAGCGACGACGAGCTGCGCGAGAGCATCGCCAACAACCAGCTCAAGAAGATGCAGGAGCGCGGCAGCGACCTCACCGTCTTCTCGCCACGCGCGAGCTTCATGGCGCACCACATCGGCGACTTCGACGTCTCGCAGACCTGGGCGGCGATCTGCAACGAGCTCTGCCACCGCGTGAGCCAGCTCTTCCCCGACCACTTCATCCCCGCCGCCATGCTGCCGCAGTCGCCGGGCGTGGACCCGAAGACCTGCATTCCCGAGCTGGAGAAGTGCGTCACCCAGTACGGCAACGTTGCGATCAACCTCAACCCCGACCCCTCGGGCGGGCACTGGACCTCGCCGCCGCTCACCGATCGCCACTGGTACCCGATCTACGAAAAGATGGTCGAGTACGGCATCCCGGCGATGGTGCACGTGAGCACGAGCTGCAACGCCTGCTTCCACACCACCGGCGCGCACTACATCAACGCCGACACCACGGCGGTGATGCAGCTCATCCAGGGCGACCTCTTCAAGGATTTCCCGACGCTGCGCCTGATCGTGCCGCACGGCGGCGGCGCCGCGCCCTACCACTGGGGCCGCTACCGCGGCCTGGCGCAGGAGCTCAAGAAGCCGCTGCTCAGCGAACACCTGCTGAAGAACGTGTATTTCGACACCTGCGTGTACCACCAGCCGGGCATCGACCTGCTGACCACCGTGATCCCGGTGGACAACATCCTCTTCGCGAGCGAGATGATCGGCGCCGTGCGCGGCATCGACCCCGAGACCGGGAACTACTACGACGACACCAAGCGCTACATCGAGGCCTCGAAGATCCTGAGCGCAGAAGACAAGCACAAGATCTACGAGGCCAACGCGCGCCGTGTCTACCCGCGGCTGGACGCCGCGCTCAAGCAGAAGGGGAAGTGAGATGTACGAACTGGGCGTCGTCTACCGCAACATCCAGCGCACCGAGGCCGGCGTGGCCGATGCGCTCGCGAAATTCGGCAGCGCCACCGTGCACGAGGCCATGGGCCGCGTCGGCCTGCTCAAGCCCTACATGCGCCCGATCTACGCTGGTGCGCAGGTCTCGGGCACCGCGGTCACCGTGCTGCTGCACCCGGGCGACAACTGGATGATGCACGTCGTGGCCGAGCAGATCCGCCCCGGCGACATCGTGGTGGCCGCGGTCACCGCCGAGTGCACCGACGGCTACTTCGGCGACCTGCTGGCCACGAGCTTCCAGGCGCGCGGCGCGCGGGCGCTCGTCATCGACGCCGGCGTGCGCGACGTGAAGACGCTCACCGAGATGCAGTTCCCGGTCTGGAGCAAGGCGATCAGCAGCAAGGGCACCATCAAGGCCACGCTCGGCTCGGTCAACATCCCCGTGGTGTGCGCCGGCATGTGGGTGACGCCGGGCGACGTGATCGTGGCCGACGACGACGGCGTGGTCTGCGTGCCGCGCGCCGTCGCGGCCAAGACGCTCGAAGCCGCCGCCGCGCGCGAGGCCAACGAAGGCGAGAAGCGCGACAAGCTGGCTTCCGGCGTGCTGGGCCTGGACATGTACAAGATGCGCGAGCCGCTGGAGAAGGCGGGGCTGCGCTACATCGACTGACCCGCCCCGACGCCGTTCGGGCTGAGCCTGTCGAAGCCAGCGCGTGTCACGGCCCTTCGACAGGCTCAGGGCGAGCGGGGTTTGATCGGCGGGTCTCATCAAGGAGCAGCACATGAACACCGACCCCCAGCAATGGCACATCGGCCTCGTCGGCTATGGCGAGGTCGGCCGCATCCTCGCCGAAGACCTGCGCGCGCAGGGCGTGCGCGTGAGCGCGCATGACGTGAAGCTCGCGGGCGAGGCCGGCTCGCCGCTGCGCGAGCACGCGGCCCAGCACGGCGTGACGCTCCACGACTCGCACGCCGCACTCGCGGAGCAGGCCGACTTCATCATCAGCGCCGTCACCGCGAGCCAGGCCGTGCCGGTGGCCGAGGCCTGCGCGCCCTCCATCCGCCCGAGCGCCTACTTCCTCGACTTCAACTCCGCTTCGCCCGGCGCCAAGCTGCGCGCCGCCGACATCGTCAACCGCAACGGCGGGCGTTATGTCGAAGGCGCGGTGATGACCTCGGTGCCGCCCTACCGCATCAAGGTGCCGCTGCTGCTGGGCGGGCCCGATGCGGCAGCGCTGATGCCGCTGCTCAACACGCTGGGCTTCGCGAGCCGCGTCTCGAGCGAAAAGCTCGGCGTGGCCTCGGCCACCAAGATGTGCCGCAGCATCATGATCAAGGGCCTGGAGGCGATGGTGATCGAGAGTTTCACCGCCGCGCGCGCCTACGGCGTGGAAGACGCGGTGCTCGCCTCGCTGAAGGAGACCTTTCCTGGCATCGACTGGGAGAAGCAGGGCGCCTACTTCTTCCAGCGCGTGATCGAACACGGCCGCCGCCGCAGCGAGGAGGTGCGCGAGGTGGCGCAGACCGTGCGCGAGGTGGGGCTGGAGCCGTGGTCGGCCAACGGCACCGCCGAGCGCCAGGCCTGGGTCGCCGACCTGGCCGACGCCGGCCTGTTCGGCCCCAAGGGCACGCCCGGGTTCGCGCGCAGCGCCGACTGGCGCACCGAGGCCGACCGCATCCTCGCCCAATTCAAACCCCTGGACTGACGTCCCCGACGCACCCATGAGCTTCGACAAGACCCCCGGCTGGCTCGACTGGTACGCCAACCCGAGCAAACCGCGCTTCGTGCTGCCCGCCGGCAGCGTGGACGCCCACTGCCACGTGTTCGGCCCCGGCGACGAGTTCCCCTACGCGCCCGAGCGCAAGTACACGCCTTGCGATGCGTCAAAGCAGCAACTCTTCGCCTTGCGCGACCATCTGGGCTTCGACCGCAACGTGATCGTGCAGGCCACCTGCCACGGGGCCGACAACCGCGCGCTGGTCGATGCGCTGCTGCACGCCGACGGCAAGGCGCGCGGCGTGGCGACCGTCAAGCGCAACGTGAGGGATGAAGAGCTGGAAGCGATGAACGAGGCCGGCGTGCGCGGCGTGCGCTTCAACTTCGTCAAGCGCCTGGTCGACTTCACGCCGAAAGACGAGCTGATGGAGATCGCCGCGCGCATCGCCCCGCTCGGCTGGCACGTGGTGATCTACTTCGAGGCCGCCGACCTGCCCGAGCTCTGGGACTTCTTCACCGCGCTGCCGACCACGGTGGTGGTCGACCACATGGGCCGGCCCGACGTGACCAAGCCCGTGGACGGCCCGGAGTTCGAGCTCTTCGTGAAGTTCATGCGCGAGTACCCCAACGTGTGGAGCAAGGTGAGCTGCCCCGAGCGCCTCTCGGTCTCGGGCCCGCGCGCGCTCGACGGGGAGCAGAACGCGTACCGCGACGTCGTGCCCTTCGCCCGCCGCATCGTCGAGACCTTCCCCGACCGCGTGCTCTGGGGCACCGACTGGCCGCACCCCAACCTCAAGGACCACATGCCCGACGACGGCCTGCTGGTCGATTTCATCCCGCACATCGCGCCGACCGCGGAGCTGCAACGCAAGCTGCTGGTCGACAACCCCATGCGTCTGTATTGGCCCGAGGAGGTCTGACATGGCACTCGACAAACCCTACAAGGACGTGCCCGGCACGATCATCTTCGACGCTGAGCAAAGCCGCAAAGGCTACTGGCTCAACCAGTTCTGCATGAGCCTGATGAAGGCCGAGA
>JBIQJS010000016.1:0-2657 GCA_044507405.1 Rubrivivax sp.
CTCATCTTCACGCGGCTCGGGCTCATCCATGCGGTGAGCGCCAATCGCGCCATCGTCGCCGAGACCATCGTGTTCCTCTTCGGCGGCATCCTCGGCACGCTGCACCACCTCTACTTCACCGGCACGCCGACCTCCGTCATCGCCGTGGGCTCGGTCTTCTCGGCCCTCGAAGTGGTGCCGCTCACGCTGATCGGGCTGGAGGCGCTGCAGACCTATCGCCGCTCGCACTCGGCGCCGTGGCTGCAGGCCTACAAGTGGCCCATCCTCTGCTTCGTGGCGGTGGGCTTCTGGAACACCGTGGGCGCCGGCGTGCTCGGCTTCGCCATCAACCCGCCTGCGGCGCTCTACTACGTGCAGGGCCTCAACATGACGCCGGCCCACGGCCACGCTGCGCTCTTCGGGGTCTACGGCATGCTGGGCATCGGGCTCATGCTCTTCTGCCTGCGCGGCCTCTATGCCCGCGTGCTGCACGCCGATCGCTGGCTCAAGCCCGCCTTCTGGTCGCTCAACATCGGCCTGGCCATGATGGTGTTCCTCTCGGTGCTGCCGGCCGGCATCTACCAGGCCTACTTCAGCGTGGTCGAGGGCCTGTGGTACGCCCGCTCGCCCGAGATCGTGCACTCGACCGTGATGGAGACGCTGGTGTGGCTGCGCGTGCCGGGCGACATCGTCTTCGCCGCCGGTGCCGGCTTCCTCGCGTGGTATGCGATTTGCCTGCTGCGCAGGCCGACCAGCGCCTCGCCCATCGAGGTCGGCGCTGCGGCCTCCGCCAAGCCTTGAGAGCCTCGCCATGAAACTCACGAGCTTCACCGACTACAGCCTGCGCGTGCTGATCTACCTCGCAGCCGACCCCGAGCGGCGGGCCACCGTCGCCGGCATCGCGCAGGCCTTCGGGGTCTCGGTGAACCACCTCACCAAGGTGGTCCACTTCCTCGGCAAGCAGGGGTGGCTCGCCACCACCCGCGGGCACGGCGGCGGGCTTGGCCTCGCCGTCGCGCCCGAGGCGATCCGCGTGGGCCGCGTCGTGCGGGCGACCGAAGGCCAGGCCCTCGCGGCCGAGTGCTTCGGCGACACGCCCGACAACTGCTCGATCGCCAACATCTGCCGCCTGCGCGGCGTGCTGCACCAGGCGGTCGAGGCCTTCTACCGGGTGCTCGACGACTACACGCTCGCCGATCTCGTGCACAACCGCAGCGCGCTGGCGCAGGTGCTGCATTTCGTCCCCAGGGCGGCCTGAGCCATGAGCGAGCCGCTGCCCTATCGCTACGAGGGCGCCGACGAATGGCGCGAGCCGGTGCTGCGCGCCCTCACCCGCGTGGTCGATCCGGAGCTCGCGCTCTCGATCGTCGACGTGGGCCTTGTCTACGACGTGCGCATCGAGGACGAGCGCGCACGCGTGGACATCACCATGACCACCCCCGCCTGCCCGGTGACCGACGTCATCCTCGAAGAGGTCGAGAACGAGCTCGACGCGGTGCTGCCGCGCGGCTGGCCGATCGACATCTCGCTCGTGTGGGAGCCGGCCTGGACGCCCGAGCGCATGAGCGATCGTGCGCGCCGCTTCATGAAATGGTGACGCTCGCCATGCGCAGCCGCCAGCGTGCCGCCCGCATGCCCGCGGCAGGCGGCCCCGACGCGGGCTGCGCCCCCGCGCGACCGACGCTCGTGCGCCTGCTGTTCGCGGCGCTGTGCCTCGCGTGCCTCGCGGCGGCCGTGGCCGGCGGCCTGCTGCGCGCGGGCGCCTCGCCCGAGGCCTGGCTGGGCTTCGCCGCCCTGGGCCATGCGGCCGTGCTGCATGCGGCGGTGATGATGTCGGGCTTTCTCGGCACGGTGATCGCCATCGAGCGCGCCGTGGCCGTGAAGCTGCGCAGCGCCTTCGTGGCGCCGCTGCTCTCGGCGACCGGCGCCGTGGCGATGCTGGCGGGCGAGGCGGCCGTGGGCGCGTGGCTCGGCGCCGGGGCTGCGCTCGTCTTCGTGGGCGTGAGCGTGGTGATCGTGCTGCGACAGACCGCCGCGCACACCCTGCTCATGCTGGTGGGCGCGCTCGCGTGGCTGGTCGGCAACCTGATGCTCGCCGCGGGCCTCGCCTCTGCGTTCGCGATCCCGTGGTGGTTCGCCTTCATCGTGCTCACCATCGCGGCCGAACGGCTCGAGATGACACGCCTCACGCGGCGCCACCCGCTCGTCGAATGGGGCCTGCTCGTGATCCTCGGCGCGCTGCTCGGCGGCGCGGCGATCTCCCCCGCCGACGAACAGCTCGGCGGCCTGCTCTACGGCGGCGCGCTCGTGGCGCTCGCGGCCTGGCTCGCGCGTTTCGACATCGCACGCCACACGGTGCGCGCCCAGGGCCTGAGCCGCTACATGGCGGTGTGCCTGCTTTCGGGCTACGCGTGGCTCGCCGTCGCGGGCCTGGCCTGGGTGGGCACGGCCTTCGGCTGCCCGGGCCGCGACATGGCGCTGCACGCGCTCGGCCTCGGCTTCATCCTCAGCATGATCATGGGCCACGCACCGGTGATCCTGCCGGCGGTGGCGCGCGTGAAGCTGCTCTACGGCGCCTGGTTCTACGCGCCGCTCGCCCTGCTGCATGTCTCGCTCGGCCTGCGGCTCTTCGCGGGCAGCACCGACGCCGCCTGGCGCGCCACCGGCTCGGCGCTCAA
>JBIQJS010000016.1:2757-32500 GCA_044507405.1 Rubrivivax sp.
TCGCCGGGCGCGTGCTGGTGCTGACGCCCTACGCGTGGCCGGCCGCGCTCGTGAACGCGGCCTTTCCGCTCGCCGCGGCCGTGGCGCTGGCCGTTCCCTTCTGGCGCTCGAAGAACAAGCGCAACTATTTCTTCGTCGGGCTGCTCGTGCTCATGGGCCTGGCCAACCTCGGGGTGCACCTGGCGCAGATGGGCGCGGTCGGCGCACCCGCATGGCTCGGCCTGCAGGTCGGCCTCGACGTGGTGCTCTTCATCATGGCGGTGATGGGCGGGCGCGTGATCCCGATGTTCACCAACAACGGGGTGCCCGGGGCGGGCGCCGTGCGCATCGAGCTGCTGGAGAAGCTCTCGCTCGCGAGCGTGTTGCTGGTGCTCGCCGCCGACGTGCTGCGCCTCGACGGGCCGCTGCTCGCCGGCCTGACGCTCGCTGCCGCGCTGCTGCATGCGGCGCGCTTCGCGCTCTGGCGTCCGTGGAAGACGCTGCGCACGCCACTCGTGTGGGTGCTGCATGCCGCCTACCTGTGGATCCCGCTGCACCTTGCGCTGCGCACCTGGGCCGCCGTGGGCGGCATCGCCCCCACCTACGCCACGCATGCGCTCACGGCCGGCGCGATCGGCGGCCTGGTGATCGGCATGATGACCCGCACCTCGCGCGGCCACACGGCGCGTCCGCTGCGCGCCGACCGCGCCGACGTGGCCTGCTACGTCCTCGTGCTGCTCGCCGCCGTGGTGCGGGTGCTGGTGCCGCTCGCGGCGCCGCCGCTCTACCTCGAGGCGGTGATGGCGTCTGCCGTGCTGTGGTCGGCCGGCTTCGCGCTCTTCACGGTGCGTTACTGGCCGGTGCTCACCCGCTCGCGGCTCGACGGCAAGCCGGGCTGAACACACGCGCCCTGAGCGAAACTCGCCGCCCATGGACTACTTCACCCTCAAGACGATTCACCAGAGCGCCGCGCTGATCTCGATCGCCGGCTTCGTGGCGCGGGGCCTGGCCTCGCTCGCCGGAAGCGCCTGGGTGCGCGGGCGCCTCGCCCGCACCCTGCCGCACCTGGTGGACACCGTGCTGCTCGTCTCGGCGCTCGCGCTCGCGTGGATGCTGCGCCTGAGCCCGGGCGCCGCGCCGTGGCTCATGGCCAAGCTGGTGGCGCTCGTCGTGTACATCGTGCTGGGCGCGATCGCGATCCGGCCGGGGCGGCCGCGCGCGGTGCGCGCCACGGCGCTGGTGGGCGCCGTGCTCGTGTTCGGCTACATCGTCTCGGTCGCGATGAGCAAGAACGCGCTCGGCTTTCTCGCCCGCCTCGCCTGAGGCCTTACGCCACGAGCGGGGTCGGGCCCCGTGACAGGCGGCGCCGCTCGACGCGGCGCACGGCGAAGATGCCGCGGTCGTCGGCGTGGTCGAGCAGCAGGCTCTTCACCCGGCGCTGCCAGAGCGCGGCGAGCTGTGCGAGCGCTGCCGGGTCGGCCTGGCCGCGTTCCAGGCGCGTGAGCAGCCCGCTCAGCACCGGGTCGGGCGGCATGAGCGAGAGATCGACCGACGCGTCCACCGCCGCGCCGTTGTCGAGCCGCGTGTAGCGCATGAAGTGCGGCAGGTCGGGCACATAGCGCTGCAGCCCCACGCGCGAATGGCGCCCCGCGAGGCCGCGAAAGCCGCGCTCGTCGGCCGCGCCGGTGAGCATCTGCACGACGCTTGCGAAGACACCGGTGCTGCCCTCGCGATCGGTCTGGCGGAACTCCACCCGCAGCCCGCCACGCTGCGGCAGCGTGCTCGGGAAGAGCTCGGCCAGCGCGAGCCAGGTGATCCAGTAGGCGCCGGCAACGGTCGGGCACGAATGGCCGGTGAGCCGCACGGCGTCGGCATAGGTGTACTCGAGCACGCCGCCTTCGGCGCAGCCGAGCAGCTCGGCGAGCGGATCGCGCACGCGCAGACGGGGAACCTGGTCGAAGAAGTCCGGGAGTTTCATGGGCGCCCATTGGGTCAGCGTTGCGGCCGCAAGGTCTTGATGCGGCGCAAGGCCGGCGCGGGAGCGCTGGCGCATGCTCGGCGCCATGGACTTTCTGCACACCGAGCTCGGCGTCGCCATGGCCGCGCGCCTCGAGCGGTTCATGGCCGACCTCGTGCTGCCCAGCCAGCCCGACTGGCACCGCTATGCCGATGCCGGCGTGTATCCGCTCGACGTGATCGAGCCGCTGAAGGCGCAGGCGCGCGAAGCGGGGCTGTGGAATCTCTTCCTGCCGAGCCTGCGCGACGAGCAGCCGGGCACGCGGCTGTGCAACACCGACTATGCCCCGCTGTGCGAGATCATGGGCCGCGTGCCCTGGTCGGCCGAAGTCTTCAACTGCAGCGCGCCCGACACCGGCAACATCGAGCTGCTGCAGCTCTTTGCCACGCCTGAGCAGCGGCGCTGGTGGCTGGACCCACTGCTTGCGGGTGAAATCCGCTCCTCGTTCGCCATGAGCGAGCCCGACGTGGCCTCGTCGGACGCCACCAACATCGAGACGCGCATCGAACTGCAGGGCGAGCACTGCATCGTCAACGGCCGCAAGTGGTTCATCACCGGCGCGGCCCATCCGCTGTGCCGCGTGGCCTTCGTGATGGGGCGCAGCGACGCGCCCGCGGACGACCCGCACGCGCGGCATTCGATCGTCGCCGTGCCCATGGACACGCCGGGCCTGGTGGTCGAACGCAACATCCCCGTGATGGACCACCAGGCGCTCGAGGGCCACTGCGAACTCGTCTTCCGCAACGTGCGCGTGCCGCGCTCGCACCTCATCGGCGAGCCCGGCCGGGGCTTCGCGATGGCGCAGGCGCGGCTCGGGCCGGGCCGCGTGCACCACTGCATGCGCACCATCGGCCAGTGCGAGCTCGCCCTCGAACTGATGTGCGAGCGGGCGCTCGAGCGCCGCAGCTTCGGCCAGCGCCTCGCAGACTTCGCCAACGTGCAGGACTGGATCGCGCAGTCTCGCATCGAGATCGACCAGGCGCGCCTGCTCGTGCTGCGCGCCGCCTGGCGCATGGACCACGAGGGCAATGCCGCCGCGCGCACCGACGTCGCGGCGATCAAGCTCGTGGCCGCACGCCTGCAGACGCAGGTGCTCGACCGCGCCATGCAGGTCTTCGGCGCCATGGGGCTCACGCCCGACACGCCACTCGCGCGCCTGTGGAGCTGGGGCCGCGCCATGCGCTTCTTCGACGGCCCCGACGAGGTGCACCTGCGCACCGTGGCGCGCCACGAACTGCGCACCGCGCAGCAGCGGCGCGGTCGCAACGCCGCGCACCTGCGCCGCTGGATGCCCACGCCTTGAGCAGCGCACACCGTAGCCGTGCATGTTGATGCCGGTCAAGGTGAATCCGGTGTGGCCCTACTACCTTTGGTGCATCGGTTGACACGAGACTGGTGCCTCACAGAATCGGCGGCACCCACTGACACGGAAGGCACTGCATGGACGACACGCGAGAGGTCTCGACCAAATCGGAGGAGCTGCGGGGCTTCCTGCTGCTCACGGCGGTGATCGCTCCGCTGCTCGCGGTCGGCATCGTGGCCGGTTACGGCTTCATCGTGTGGATGTACCAGCTCCTCGCGGGGCCGCCGACCTCATGACCGCCGCCGCGCGGGCCGACGTGGCCGAATGGCACATCGCGAGCCTCGTGGTGTATGCCGCGCGCAAGCGCACCGAAGGCATCGCCGAGCAGATTGCACGCATGCCGAACGCCGAGGTGCACGGGCTCGCCGCCGACACCGGCCGCATCGTCGTGACGCTCGAAGGCCCCGGCGCGAACGACGTGCTCGCGCAGATCCAGCAGATTCAACACATCGACGGCGTGCTCTCGGCCGCACTGGTCTACCAGTGCGCCGACACCGAAGACGCCATGAACGAGGAGGTGTCGGATGCCCATCGCCCGACGTGATTTCATGCGGCAGACCGCCGCCGCCACCGCCGGCGCCGTCGCCGGCATTCCGCTCGCCGCACCGGCCCAGCCGGCCGGCGGCTCGCCTGACCTCAAGTGGTCGAAGGCGCCGTGCCGCTTCTGCGGCACCGGCTGCGGCGTCACGGTCGCCGTGAAGAACAACCGCGTGGTCGCCACCCACGGCGACCCGCAGGCCGAGGTCAACAAGGGCCTGAACTGCGTCAAGGGCTACTTCCTCTCCAAGATCATGTACGGCGAGGACCGGCTGACCAAGCCGCTGCTGCGCATGAAGAACGGCAAGTACGCGAAGGACGGCGAGTTCCAGCCCGTCTCGTGGGACATGGCCTTCGACGTGATGGCCGAGCAGTGGAAGCGTGTGCTCAAGGAGAAGGGCCCCACCGCCGTGGGCATGTTCGGCTCGGGCCAGTGGACGATCTGGGAAGGCTACGCCGCGCTCAAGCTCATGAAGGCGGGCTTTCGCACCAACAACATCGACCCCAACGCGCGCCACTGCATGGCGAGCGCGGCCGTGGGCTTCATGCGCACCTTCGGCATGGACGAGCCCATGGGCTGCTACGACGACATCGAGGCCGCCGACGCCTTCGTGCTGTGGGGCTCCAACATGGCCGAGATGCACCCGGTGCTCTGGACGCGCGTCACCGACCGGCGCCTGGCCAACCCGCATGTGCGCGTGGCCGTGCTCTCGACCTTCGAGCACCGCTCGTACGAGCTTGCCGACATCGAGCTCACGTTTGCGCCGCAGAGCGACCTCGCGATCCTCAACTACATCGCGCACCACATCATCAGCACCGGCCGCGTGAACCGCGAGTTCGTGGACAAGCACACGAGCTTCCGGCGCGGCAACACCGACATCGGCTATGGCCTGCGGCCGGAGCATCCGCTGCAGAAGGCCGCGAAGAACGCCAACAACGCGGGCGGCTCGCAGCCGATGACCTTCGACGAGTTCGCGAAGTTCGTCTCGACCTACGACCTCGACTACACGGCCGAACTCACCGGCGTGCCGAAGAACCGCCTGGAGGCGCTCGCCGAGCTGTACGCCGACCCGAAGGTCAAGGTGATGTCGTTCTGGACCATGGGCTTCAACCAGCACACGCGCGGTGTCTGGTGCAACAACATGGTCTACAACATCCACCTGCTTACCGGCAAGATCTCGACGCCGGGGAACAGCCCCTTCTCGCTCACCGGCCAGCCGAGCGCCTGCGGCACTGCCCGCGAGGTGGGCACCTTCTCGCACCGGCTGCCGGCCGACAAGCTCGTGAGCAACCCCGAGCACCGCAAGGAGACCGAGCACATCTGGAAGGTGCCCGAGGGCACCATCCCGACCACCGTGGGCTACCACGCCGTCATGCAGAACCGCATGCTGAAGGACGGCAAGCTCAACGCCTACTGGGTGATGGTCAACAACAACATGCAGGCGGCCGCCAACCTCACGCAGGAAGGCTACCCGGGCTACCGCAACCCCGACAACTTCGTCGTGGTGTCCGATGCCTACCCGACCGTCACCGCCGTCGCCGCCGACCTGATCCTGCCGGCCGCGATGTGGGTCGAGAAGGAAGGCGCCTACGGCAACGCCGAGCGCCGCACGCACTTCTGGCACCAGCTCGTGAACGCGCCGGGCGAGGCGAAGTCCGACCTCTGGCAGCTGATGGAGTTCTCCAAGCGCTTCAAGATCGAGGAGGTGTGGCCCGCCGACCTCATCGCCAAGGCGCCGCAGCTGCGCGGCAAGACGCTCTTCCAGGTGCTCTTCGAGAACGGCCAGGTGAACAAATTCCCGGCGTCGCAGGTCGAGGCCGGCTACCAGAACGACGAGGCGCGCGCCTTCGGCTTCTACCCGCAGAAGGGCCTGTTCGAGGAATACGCCATCTTCGGCCGCGACCACGGCCACGACCTCGCACCCTTCGACACCTACCACCAGGTGCGCGGCCTGCGCTGGCCCGTCGTCAACGGCAAGGAGACGCTCTGGCGCTACAAGGAAGGCACCGACCCCTACGTGAAACCCGGCACCGGCTGGCAGTTCTACGGGCACAAGGACAACCGCGCGATCATCTTCGCCCTGCCCTACGAGCCCGCGCCCGAGGCGCCCGACAGCGAGTACCCGTTCTGGCTCTCCACGGGCCGGGTGCTGGAGCACTGGCACTCGGGCTCGATGACGCGGCGCGTGCCCGAGCTGCACAAGGCCGTGCCCAATGCGGTGTGCTACATGCACCCCGAAGACGCGCGCCGGCTCGGCCTGCGCCGGGGTGACGAGGTGGAGCTCGCCTCGCGGCGCGGCCGCATGCGCACGCGGGTCGAGACGCGCGGGCGCAACAAGCCGCCGCTCGGGCTGGTCTTCGTGCCGTGGTTCGACGCGAGCCAGCTCATCAACAAGCTCACGCTGGACGCGACCGACCCGATCTCGTTCCAGACCGATTTCAAGAAGTGCGCGATCAAGATCACCAAGGTCTGAGGAGCCACGTCATGCTGCGAAGAATCATCGCCCTCGCCGTGGCCATCCCTGCCGCGCTGGCAGCGCTGCACGGCACGGCCGCGCCGCCCACCATCTCGGCCGTGCCGCAGCCGGTGGCCAGTGCCGCCTCGGCGGCCACCGACGCCCGGCCTGCGTTTGCGGATGCGGCGCGCGGGCGCACGCCCATCCTGGAAGAGCCCAAGCCGCCGCGGCTCACCAACTGGATCAACGACGACCAGCGCCGGCCGCGCAACTACGACATGCAGCCGCCGGTCATCCCGCACCGGGTCGACGGCTACCAGGTCGACCGCAACTTCAACAAGTGCCTCGACTGCCACGCCCGCGAGCGCACCGGCTTCACCAACGCGGTGCCGGTGAGCTCGACGCACTACATCGACCGCGGCGGCAAGGTGCTCGCGCAGGTCTCCACGCGGCGCTACTTCTGCCTGCAGTGCCACGTGGCGCAGGAGCCGGTCAACCCGATCGTGCGCAACGACTTCAAGGGGGTGAACGAGGCGCAGCCCGCGCCCGCCGCCACCGCTCCTGCCAACAAGAAGAAGTGACGGACCCGACATGAAGAACCTCTTCAAGCGCTACTGGAGAATCCTCTCGCGCCCGAGCGTGCATTTCAGCCTGGGTTTCCTCACGCTCGCGGGCTTCATCGCCGGCATCTTCTTCTGGGGCGGCTTCAACACCGCCATGGAAGCCACCAACACCGAGAAGTTCTGCACCGGCTGCCACGAGATGCGCGACAACGTGTTCGCCGAACTCAAGAGCACCATCCACTACACCAACCGCTCCGGCGTGCGCGCGACCTGCTCCGACTGCCACGTGCCGCACGACTGGACCGACAAGATGGCCCGCAAGATGCAGGCCTCCAAGGAGGTGTGGGGCAAGATCTTCGGCACCATCAACACGCGCGAGAAGTTCGTGGAGAAGCGGCTCGAGCTCGCGCAGCACGAGTGGGCGCGCCTGAAGGCCAACGATTCGCTGGAGTGCCGCAACTGCCACAACTACGACTCGATGGATTTCACGCGGCAGAGCCTGCGCGCGCAGGCCATGCACTCCACCTACCTCGCGAGCAAGGAAAAGACCTGCATCGACTGCCACAAGGGCATCGCGCACAGGCTGCCCCACATCCCGCCGGGCGATGCGCCGACCGACACGCCGGGGCAGCAGATGCCGCATGCGGACCCGCACACCGCGCCGCGGCCCCAGGGCACGCCCTGAGGGAGGTCACGCGGGCGGGCCGCCGCCCGCTTGACCTTCCCGCCATGGCAAGGTTTCCAATCGCGGCATGCACCGCCCGATGAACCTGCCATGAGCCTCTTTGCCACGCGCTACGCCACCCGCATCCGCCCCGCGGTCGACCGCGAGCTCGCCCACGCCGCGCGTGCCGAGCGGGATCGCCGCCCGCAGCTCGCCTTTGCCGCGCTGGAACGCGCGCACGTGCTCGGCCAGGCGTCGACCATGCAGCACGTGCGCGTCCATGTGCGCATGCTCCGCTGGGGGGTGCGCCACCGCGTGCCGCGCGAGGTGCTGGGCCAGCTGCTGCGCATCGTGGGTGCGGCCACCAAGACGGCCTTCGGCTGGGTGCCGCCCGGCAACACCGGCGGCAGCAACGTGAGCCCGTTCCGATCCATGCCCATCCCGCCCGAGCTCCGGCGCACGATCGAGGCGGCCCGCGCGCCGCGAGCGCATCGCGCCCGGAGACCGGACCGCTGAGCGGCCCTTGTCGCTGAAGGCCGGCCCACCCGCGCATGCGTTGTAACCTTCGCGCCAACGCCCCTGCCCACCGCCTGACGTGACCACGACGACCGCCACCCACATCGCCGTCCTCGACGACGAGCCGGACATCACCCGACTGCTCGCCCAATACCTCTCGACGCACGGCTATCGCGTCACGCAGCTGCATGCGGGGCGCGCGCTCATGGAGCTGATGGCGCGCGACACCCCGGCGCTCGTGCTGCTCGACCTCGGCCTGCCCGGCGAAGACGGCTTCGTGATCGCCCGCCAGCTGCGCGAGCACTGGCGCTGCGGCCTCGTGATCGTGACCGGCCGAGGGGACGCGGTCGACAAGGTGGTCGGCCTGGAGGTCGGCGCCGACGACTACGTGACCAAGCCCTTCGACCTGCGCGAGCTCGTGGCGCGCATCAAGGCCGTGCTGCGCCGCATCGAGGGCGCGCCGCCCGCCGCCGCGGCGCCGGCGCCGGCCGCAGAGCCGCCCCAGGAGCGGCTGGCCTTCCTCTCCTGGCAGCTCGACGCGGCCGCGCGCCGCCTGCTGCACGCCGACGGGCACGAGGTGGCGCTGACGCCGGGCGAGTTCGACCTGCTGCTCGTCCTCGCACGCCACCCGGGCCGCGTGCTCTCGCGCGATTTCCTGCTGGAGCAGACGCGCGGCCGCGAGGCCGGCCCCTTCGACCGGACGATCGACGTGCAGGTCGGGCGCCTGCGCAAGAAGCTCGACGACGACCCCGAGTCGCCGCAGCTCATCCGCTCGGTGCGCAGTGCCGGCTACGTCTTCATGCCCACGGTGAGCAAGGCATGAACCCTGAAATGCTCGACGACCCGGCGCTCTTCCGCTCCATCTTCGCGGCGTATCCGGATGCGCTGCTGCTGGTCGACGCCAGCGGCACCATCGAACTCGCCAACCCGGCGGCCGAGGGCCTGCTCGGCTACACCGCCGACGAGCTGGTCGGCCTGGGCGTGGACGCGCTCGTGCCCGACAGCATCCGCCCGCGCCACGCCGAATACCGTGCGGGCTACGCCAAGAGCCCGCGCCCGCGCCCCATGGGCACCGACATGGAGCTCGTCGCCAAGCGGCGCGACGGCAGCGAGGTGATGGTCGAGATCTCGCTCAGCCCGCTGGCAAGCCGCGGCGTGCAGCACGTGGTGGTCGCCATCCGCGGCATCGGCAACTATCCGCGCGTGAAGCGCGCCCTGCAGCGCACGGCCTACGCCGAGTGCGTGGCGCGCATGGGCCGCGTGGCGGTGGACGCGCGCGACGCCGCCGTGCTGCTGGAGGAACTGCCGGCCGCCGCACTCGAGGCGCTGCAGGCGCGTGTGGCCGTCATGTACCTGCTGGAGCCCGACCAGGCCAGCTTCCGCGTGGTGGCCGGCGCCGGCCTGCTGGCAGGCGAAGGCGTGGGCGCGCATGTGCCCAACGAGCGGGGCACCGTGCTCGGCGAGGTGCTGGCGAGCGCGCGCCCGGTGATCGTGGCCGACTACCGGCAGGAGCCGCACTGGCGGCTGAGGCCGGCGTGCGCCGAGGCCGGGCTCCTGAGCGCGCTCGCCGTTCCGCTGACCGACCGCGGGCAGGTCGTGGGCGTGCTCTCGGTGCAGTCCGTGCAGCCGCAGCGCTTCGGCGAAGACGAATCCCGCTTCCTGCAGTCGCTGTCCAACCTGCTGGCCGCCACGCTGCAGCGCGTGCAGAGCGAAGAGTCGCTCAACCACGCCCAGCGGCTGGAAAGCGTCGGGCAGCTCACCGGCGGCATCGCGCACGACTTCAACAACCTGCTCACGGTGATCCAGGGCAACCTCCAGGTGCTCGAAGAGCACCCGGGCGTGGCCGGCGATGCGCTCGCGCAGCAGCTCGTGGCCGCGGCCTCGCGCGCCAGCCGCCGCGGCGCCGAGCTCACCGGCAAGCTGCTCGCCTTCTCGCGCCGGCAGGTGCTGAGCCCGAGCAGCGTGGACGTGCCGTCGCTCGTCGGCTCGCTGGCCGACATGCTGCGCCGCACGCTCGACCAGCGCATCCGCATCAGCGTGTCGGTGCCCGACGCGTGCCCGCCGTGCCTCGTGGACGCCGGCCAGCTCGAATCGGCCCTGCTCAACATCGCGATCAACGCGCGTGACGTCATGCCCAACGGCGGCATGCTGGGCTTTCGCGTGGAGCTGTGCCAGGCGCTGCCACCCACGCTGCATGCCGAGTTCGGGCTCGACACCTCCGCCCCCGAGCGCTACGTGAGCATCGCCGTCTCGGACACCGGCACCGGCATGTCCGACAGCGTCAAGGAGCGCGCCTTCGAGCCCTTCTTCACCACCAAGGAAGCCGGCCGCGGCACCGGCCTCGGCCTGAGCACGGTCTACGGCTTTGCGAAGCAGTCGCACGGTGCGATCACGCTGGCGAGCAGCGTGGGCGTGGGGACCACCGTCACGCTCTACCTGCCGCGCGACGGCGACCTGCAGCGCAAGGGCGGCGAAGGCAGCGGCCCGGCGAGCGAACTCCCGCGCGGGCTGCATGTGCTGCTGGTGGAAGACGAGCCCGAGGTGCGGGCGGTGGCGATGCGCTTTCTCGCGACGCTCGGCTGCGAGGTCACGCCCTGCGCGAGCGCCGAGCAGGCGTTGCCACTGCTCACGCCGGATGCCCGCTACGGGCTGCTGCTGAGCGACATCTCGCTCGGCCCCGGCATGCGCGGCACCGAGCTCGCGCGCGAGGCGCAGGCGCGCCTGCCACGGCTCGCGATCCTGCTGATGTCGGGATATTCGGCGGAGCTGCTGGACACCAGCCAGACCGCCCCGCTCTCCTGGGAGCTGCTCGCCAAGCCGTACAGCCGCGAGGAACTGGCGCACGCGATGGCGCGTGCGCTGCATGCGGTCAGCGCCTGAGCGCGCGGCTCACTGCAGGGTGGCGGTGTCGGGCGACAGGCTGCGCTGAACGAAGGCCGTCAGCAGCGCCAGCTCGGGGATGCGCACGTCGCGGCGGCCGTTGTCGCTGAACTCGATCACGCCATCGCGCGCCAGGCGCGAGAGCGCGCGGCTCACCGTCTCGAGCTTCATGCCGAGGTGGTTGCCGATCTCGGCGCGTGTCATGCGCAGCGTGATCTGGTCGGTGCGCAGGCCGCGCTCGGAGAGCGATGCGGCCCACTTGCAGAGGAATTCGGCCACGCGGGCGTCGGCCGGCAGCGTGCAGATCGACAGCAGCGCATCGCGGTCACGCGTGATCTCGCGGCTCATGGCGGCGTGCATCACGGACATGAGCAGGGGCTTCGCGGCGCAGGCGCGCAGGAGCGCGTCGTAGCGCACGGTCCAGACCTCGCCGGTGTCCATGGCGATGGCGGCGCAGCCGTGGCGGCCGTCGGCGATGCCGTCGAAGCCCAGCCAGTCGCCCTTGAACTGCAGCGCCACGACCTGCTCGCGGCCATCACTGGCCAGGTTCACGAGCTTGAAGAAGCCCGAATTCACGATGTGCAGGCACTCGAAGCGCTCGCCCGATTCATACACCGCCTCGCCGGCGTGCATCACGCGGCGGGTCAACGGCACGGCGTCATGGACCAGCTTCAGGCTCTCGGCGATGCGCTGGGCGGCCAGGGCGTCGCTGCGCGGGGTGGCGGCAAGCGAACGGTGGGCGGTGACGGCGGCGATGGGGGTGGCATGCATCGAGGGGCTCCTGCGGGGCTGTTCTTCGGATGCAGGCACTCTAGGAAGGCGGTGCAAACAGCCTGCGAACGACGCCGCCGGCTCGGTAACGCTCGTTCGCGCTTCTGTAAACGGTGCGTAACGGCGCCCCGGACCTGCCGCCTGCGGGTAAGGCCCGAGCCAAGTCCGGGCGTTGTCCTACAGCCGGCCGAAGGGCGCGCGACTAGCGTCGGGCCATGGCTGTCATCCCCTTCCCCACCGCCCGCCGCAACAGCGACCTGCACGTGCTGGCCCGGCCCGAGGTCGGGCTGCTCGAGTTCCAGGTGATCGTGAACAACGAGGCCTGCCGGGTGATCGTCACCGAGCGCACGCTGCGCGCCTGCTACGCCGCCCTGCCCGACCGCCATGCGCTGCTGCGCATGTACGACGCCCACCGCTCGCACATCGACGAGGTGGTGCTCGCCAAGGTGACGGAGAGCCCCGGCGAGCGCGAGATCCACCTCGCGCCGATGGATCTGCGCGCGTTCGCCTGAGCCGCAGCGCTAGCCTCGCCCCTTGGTGAGCCCGTCCCAGGCCTCGCGCAGGCTGGCGGCGATCACGCCGCGCGCGTCGGGGTCGCCCTGCAGCAGCGCCTTCAGGTAGTGCTTCATCTGGCGGGCCGTCACGTGCGGCGGCAGCGGGGGCACGTCGGGGTCGGTCACCATCTCGAGCACGATCGGCCGGTCGCAGGCGAGCGCCTGTTCCCAGGCCGGCGCCACGGCCTCGGGCTGGTCCACGCGCAGGCCGGACAGGCCGAGCAGCCGGGCGTACTCGGCATACGGAAAGGCGGGCAGCGCCTGCGAATCCTCGAACTTCGGGTCGCCGGCGCTCGCACGCTGCTCCCAGGTGACCATGTTGAGGTCGCCGTTGTGGAGCACCATCACGACGAGCCGCGGGTCGGCCCAGCGGCGCCAGTGGTGGGCGATGGTCACGAGCGCGTTGAGCCCGAGCATCTGCATCGCCCCGTCGCCCACCAGCGCGATCACCGGCCGCCCCGGATGGGCCATCTTGGCCGCGAAGGCATAGGGCAGCGCCGGGCCCATGGTGGCGAGCCCGCCCGAGAGCGAGCCCATCATCCCGCGCCGGGCCTTGAGGTCGCGCGCGTACCAGGCCGCGGCCGTGCCCGAATCGCAGGTGAGGATGCAGTCGTCGGGCAGCCGTGGTGACAGCTCCCAGAAGACGCGCTGCGGGTTGATGGGTTTGGCCTCGTTCATCGCCCGCGCTTCCAGCACGCGCCACCAGTCGGCGACCGAGGCCTCGATGCGCTCGCGCCAGCGCCGGTCGGTCTTGCGCTCCAGCAGCGGCAGGAGCGCCTCCAGCGTCTGGCGGCTGTCGCCCACCAGGTTCACCTCCATCGGGTAACGCAACGACAGCTGCCGTCCGTCCAGGTCGATCTGCACGCCGCGCGCCTGGCCTTCCCTGGGCAGGAACTCCGAATACGGAAAGCTCGACCCCACCATGAGCAGCGTGTCGCAGCCGCTCATGAGCTCCCAGCTCGCCTTGGTGCCGAGCAGCCCGATGGCGCCCGTGACGAACGGCAGCCCATCGGGCACCGCCATCTTGCCGAGCAGCGCCTTGGCGATGCCCGCACCGAGCCGGTCGGCCGCCTCGATCAGCGCATCGGTGGCGTGCAGCGCGCCCGCGCCCGCGAGGATGGCCACGCGCTCGCCGGCGTTGAGCACCTCGGCGGCGGCCTGCAGGTCGGCCGGCGCGGGCACCTGGCTCGTGCCCGTGCGGCCGATGCCCGAGTGCACCGTGCCGTGCTCGTGCGGCGGCGTCTCCACCGCATCGGCTTCCTGCAGGTCGTGCGGCACGATCACGCAGGTGACGGTGCGGCGGTCCTGCGCGATCCGCATCGCGCGGTCCACCAGGTGGCGGATCTGCGCCGGCACCATGGCCGTGTGCACGTACTCGTGGGCCACGTCCTTGAAGAGGCTCGCGAGATCGACCTCCTGCTGGTAGTCGCCGCCGATCGCGCTGCGCGCCGATTGGCCGACGATGGCCACCACCGGCACGTGGTCGGCCTTGGCGTCGTACAGGCCATTGAGCAGGTGGATCGCGCCCGGGCCCGAGGTCGCCATGCACACGCCCGTCTCGCCGGTGAACTTGGCATGCGCCACCGCCATGAAGGCGGCCAGCTCCTCGTGCCGAGCCTGTATGAATTGCAACCGGTCGCCCGCGCGAGCGAATGCGCCCATGAGCCCGTTGATGCCGTCGCCCGGGTAGCCGTAGACCCGCTGCACGCCCCAGGCGTGCAGCCGGTCCAGGATCTGGTCGCTCACCGTCCTGGCCATCGCCGTCCGCGCCCGGGCGTTCAGGCGCTCATGCGCCGGCATTCCTCGGCGCAGCGGCGGCAGGCGTCGGCGCAACGCCGGCAGTGGTCGTGCTCGTGCTGGCCGCATTCCTCGCCGCAGGCCTGGCAGATGTCGGCGCACAGGCGGCAGATCGCGGCGGCGTGCTCGCTGCCGCGCGCCATGGCGCCGGCCGCGAGTTCGCAGATGGCGGCGCAGTCGAGGTCGAGCGCGATGCAGCGCGCCATCATGGAGACATCCTCCTCCTGCAGGCAGGCGGTCGAGCAGTGGTGGCAGGCCTGCGCGCAGGCCAGGCAGGCGTCGATGCAGCTTTGGTGGGTCAGGGTCATGGCGTACTCCTTTCGCGTCGTCCGTGGAGGGCGGCAAGACGGGTGCCGGCCGAGGCGGCGGGCGCCCGCGGGGGAAGGCACGCACCTTGCCCCGTGGCGGGCACGCACGCGGCGAATCCCTCGCCGGCGGCGATACCAAGGAGAAGAGACATGAACCTCGCACGTCACTGGGCCGGCGCGCTGCTCTGCGCCGTCATCGCGGCCACCTCCGTCGGCTGCTCGCACGACACCACCATGGGCCAGAAGGTCGATGACACCGTCATCACCACCAAGGTCAAGAGCGCTCTCCTCGGCGATCCCGACGTCAAGGGCATGGCCATCGACGTCGAGACCGTGGGCGGCAACGTCCAGTTGAGCGGCTTCGTGGACTCCGAGTCGCAGCGCGCCCGGGCGGTGGATCTCGCCAACCGTGTCGAAGGCGTGAGCCGCGTCACCAACAAGCTCACCGTCAAGAACAAGTAAACCCTACAGGGCCCCACGGCCAGGCGCCGGCAAGGGGCGGCGGCCACACATGACCACGACTCCCTTGCAGCGACTGGCCTCCCTCCTCGGCACGGCCTGGCTGTGCCTGCTCGCCGCCGGCTGCGCGACGCGCGGCGACGATCCCGAGGAAAAACCGTCGGGCCCGGCCGCCGTGCGCCTGGAGGTGCAGGCGCCCGACGAGCTGGAAAACCTGCTCGAAACCCACCTGGCGCTCGCGCGCCTCAACGTGATCGCGCCGGGCACGCGGCTCGGCGAGGCCGAGCTCGCCCGGCTCGTGGCCGACACGCCCGACCAGGCGCGCGAGCTGCTCAAGACCGAGGGCTACTTCAACCCGCGCGTGGAGGTCGAACGCGCGGGCGGCGACCCGCCGCTCGTGCGCGTGCGCGTGGAGCCCGGGCCGCGCGTGCAGGTGCGCACGGTCGACTTCCAGGTCAAGGGCCCGCTCGCCGAGGCCACCGCGCGCGACGAGGCGCATGCCCACGAGGCGCAGAAGGCGTTGCGCGAGAACTGGCCGCTCCCGCCCGGGGCGGCCTTCCGCAATCCGCTGTGGAGCGGCGGCAAGCGCGACGCGATCGCGCAGCTGCGTGCCCAGGCGTATCTCGATGCGGGGTGGGAAGACACCGCCGCGCGCGTCGACGCCGACCAGCAGCGGGTCGATCTCTCGCTCGTCGCGCAGAGCGGCCCGCTGTACCGCACCGGCGAGCTGCGCATCCGCGGCCTCAAGGCGCACGACGAGGAGACGGTGCGCAACATCGCCAATTTCGACCCGGGCACCATCGCCACCGAGGAGCTGCTGCTCGACTTCCAGGAGCGGCTGCAGAACACCAACCTCTTCGACCGCGCGACGGTGGTCGTGCGCCCCAACGCCGAGAACCCGGACGCCGCGCCCGTGGACGTGCGCCTGCGCGAACGCCGCCTGCAGGAGGCGACCTTCGGCGTGGGCGTGAGCGCCGATGTGGGCGTGCGCGGCACGGTCGAGTACTTCCACCGCCGCCCCTTCGGCTGGGCGGCGGTCGCGCGCAACAAATTCGAGGTCTCGCAGCTGCGGCGCGCCTGGGAGGGCGAGCTCAGCACGCACACCCTCGAAGGCCTGTGGCGCAACCTCGTCGGCGGCGCCGCCGAGCGCATCGAGTCCGACACCGACACCGTGGTCTCCGGCCGCGCCCGCGTGGGCCGCGCGCAGGACACACGGCGCATCGACCGGCTCGTGTTCGTGGAGTTCGAGCGGTCGCTGCGGCGCAGCGCCGCCGGGCGCGAGCAGGCCAATGCGCTCGGCGTGCACTACCACGGCATCTGGCGCGACGTGGACGACAACATGCTGCCCACGCGCGGCAACGTGTGGGTCGGCCAGATCGGCACGGGCGTCGCCGAATCCGACCCCGGCGAGCGCGGCCCCTTCTCGCGCCTCTATGCGCGCTACCGCCTGTACTGGCACATGGGCAGCCGCTGGTACGGCCATGCGCGGGTCGAAGCCGGCCAGGTGTTCGCGCGCAAGGACGTGACCGTGCCCGAATCGCTGCGCTTCCGCGCCGGCGGCGACGACTCCGTGCGCGGCTACGCCTACCGCTCGCTCACGCCCAGCGACGACGGCGTCGAGCGCGGTGGCCGCGTCGTCTTCACCACCAGCGTCGAAGCCGCCCGCCCGCTGCTCGCGCGCATGCCCGAGCTCTGGGGCGCGGTCTTCGTGGACGCCGGCCGCGCGGCCGACAGCTTCGGCAACCTCGACCCCGCGGTCGGGGCCGGCGTGGGCCTGCGCTACCGCAGCCCCATCGGCCCGGTGAGCCTGGACCTCGCCTATGGCGAGGAAGTGCGCAAGTTCCGCATCCACCTCAACGTGGGCGTCACCTTCTGATGGAACACCCCCGCTCCCGGCTGCGCCGCTGGCTCGTCGGCGCCCTGCTCGCCCTGGTGGTGCTGGCGGTGGCGCTCGCCGCCGCCTTGCAATGGGTGCAGAGCGACCGCGGCCTGCAATGGGTGCTGCGCCAGGTGCCGGGCCTGGCGCTCACCAACACGCAAGGCCGCCCCGATGGCGGTGCCTATGCAGCCGAGCGGCTGCGATGGTCGTCGGACACGCTCACCGTGACCGTCGATCGGCTCGCCTGGCAGGACCTGCAATGGCGCTGGCGGCCGCACCCCGGCGCCTGGGTCGGCATCACCATCGTCGAGCCGACCGCCGAGCGCGTGACGGTCGAGACCCGCCCCGGCCCCGAGGAGCCACCCGCCGAAGACCCGGGCGCGCCGAAGGACGTGCGGCTGCCGCTCGCGCTCGAGATCCGCGGGCTGGCCGTGCGCACCGTGCAGGTCAACACCCTGCCGCCCATCGAGGCGGTGCAGGCCGACCTGCACCTGGGCGACGAGCGCGGCGCCGTGCACCGCGTGCAGCGGCTCGCCCTGCGCATGCAGCAGCGGGCGCTGCAGGCGCGGCTCACGCTCCAGGCACAGGGCGACATGGCGCTCGACGGCGAACTCGGCATCACGAGCGACCCCGATGCGGCACAACCCCTGCAGGCACGCGCCACGGTCGCCGGCACCCTGCCCCGGCCGCAGCTGCGCGCCGACCTCAGCGCCGCCGCCGGCGCGCAGCTCGAGGCCCAGGCCACGCTCGCGCCCTTCGAGCCCTGGCCCATCGTCGCCCTCGCGGCCAGCACGCGCGACCTCGACCTCGCCGCCCTCGCCGCCGGCCTGCCCGGCACCCGCCTGAGCGGCACGGCCGTCGTGCAGGGCGGCGAGCCCGGCCAGCCGCTGGCCGTGCGGCTGGACCTGGCCAACGCCCAGCCGGGCCCGTGGAGCGGCCTGCGCCTGCCGGTGCGCGAGCTGCACGCCGTGGTGCAGGGCGACCCGGGCACGCGCTCGCGCATCGACATCCCGACCCTGGCCGTTCAGCTCCACGGCGCACGCCCCGCCGGCGCGCTGCAAGGCAGCGGGCGCTGGGAAGGCCACGCGCTCGCGCTCGACCTGGCCCTGCGCGACGTGCAGCCGGCGCAGCTCCACGAGGCCGCCACCGCGGCCACGCTCACCGGGCCGCTCACGCTGCGCGTCGACGGCCTGCCCTCGCCCCACGGCGACCGGCCCACGGGCGACGGCCTCACCGCCACCGTGCACACCGACCTGCAGGGCGCGCTGCGCCGCCGCGGCACGCAGCCGGTCCGGCTCGCGCTCGACGGCACGTTCGCGCTGCCCACGGCCGGCGGGCTGCAGGCGCGCGGCGTGCGCGGCACCCTGGCCGCCGGACCTGCCCGCGCCGAGTTCGAGGGCGAAGGCCAGCTCGACGCCCAAGGCGCGTGGCAGGCCAAGAGCCGCGGCCGGCTCACGCGCTTCGACCCGTCGGACTGGTGGGCCGGGCCGGCGAATGCGCGCGGCTGGCAGCGCGGCCCGCACGTGCTCAACGGCAACTGGGAGCTGGACTATGGCGCGCCGGCCCCGCGCGCGCAGGCCACGCCCGCGCCCGCCGCCACCTGGCGCGACCAGGTGCTGGCGCTGCGCGGCACGGGCACGCTCGCGCTGCGCAGCAGCCGCCTGGCCGGCGTGCCGCTCGATGCCGCGATCGGGGTCCGGTCCAGCGCCGGGCTCACCACCGCCAACGCGGACCTGCACGCCGGGGGCAGCCGCGCCAACGGCGAGTTCTCGCTCGTCTCCGACCCCAAGGCCGACCGCGGCCGCATGGAGATCGACGCCCCGGCGCTCGCCGCGATCGCGCCGCTCTTCGAGCTGGTGCCCGGCGCCGCGGCCTGGGCGCCGCGCAGCGGCTCGCTGCACGGCGAAGCGCGCGTGACCGGCGCCTGGCCGCGCATCAGCACCGAAGGCGGCCTGCGCGCCGAGCGCATCGACGGCGGCGCCTGGCGCCTGGGCCGCGTGCAGGCGCAATGGACGGCCGCGCCGCAGAACCCGGATGCGCCGCTGTCGCTCGCGCTGGAGGCCGACGCGCTCGCGAGCGGCGAGCAGCGCATCGACCGCGTGCAGGCCGCGCTCGACGGCACGCTGCGCGAGCACCGGCTCAGGCTCGTCGCGACGAGCCCGCTGCGCCCGCCCGCCTGGACCGATGCGGCGCTCGCGAGCGGCGAGGCCCCGCCACGCGGCGGCCGGCTCTCGCTGCAAGGCACCGGCCGCTGGACCCCCGCCGCCGGCGGCGCGGGCCTGGGCGGCGCCGGCGTGTGGCGCGGCGAGCTCGCCGAGCTGCGCGCCGCGCCCCCGAGCGACGACGCCACGCCCTGGGTGCAGGCGCGCAACCTGGCCGCGACGCTGCGCTTCGCCGACAGCGGCGCGCTGGCCGAGGCCACGCTCGCGCCAAATGAAGTCGAGCTGCTCGGCGCCCACCTGCGCTGGAGGGTCGCCCGCTACCAGGCCCCCGCGGCCGC
This sequence comes from Rubrivivax sp., assembly GCA_044507405.1. GTDB lineage: Bacteria > Pseudomonadota > Gammaproteobacteria > Burkholderiales > Burkholderiaceae_C > Rhizobacter. The sequence goes on from JBIQJS010000016.1 coordinate 22,001, forward strand.
CGGTGCGCCGCCGCGCCTGGAGCTCGACGCGCAGCTCGAGCCGCTCGCCATCGCGCCGTGGCTTGCGCGCCTGCAGCCGCACATGGGCTGGTCGGGCGACCTGCGCATCGCTGGCCAGGTGCGCGCGACCAGCGCGCAGGGGTTCAACGCCGACCTGGTGCTCGAGCGCCAGAGCGGCGACCTGCGCCTGAGCGACGCGAGCGGCCCGCGCAGCCTCGGCCTGGCCGAGATGCGGGTGGCGGCGCAGGCGCGCGGCGGCGTGTGGCAGCTGCGCCAGAGCGTGCGCGGCAGCGGCCTGGGCGAACTCACCGGCGCGCAGACGCTGCGCACCGATCCGTCGGCCCTCGCGCCCGATGCGCAATCGCCCGTCGACGGGTCGCTCACCCTGCGCGTGGCCGACCTCGCCGCCTGGAGCGCATGGCTGCCCGCGGGCTGGCGCGTGGGCGGTCGGGTGCAGGCCGATGCGCGCCTCGCCGGCCGCCTGGGCGCGCCGGACCTGCGCGGCCGGGTCCACGGCCACGAGCTCGCGGTCGCCAACATCCTGCAGGGCGTGCAGCTCACCGAGGGCGAGCTCGCGCTCGCGCTCGACGGCGATGCGGCGCGGCTCGAACGCCTCGTCTTCCGCGGCGGCGACGGCAGCGTGCGCGCCGAGGGCACGGCGCGCCTGGGCGAGTCGCCGCAGGCGCAGGTGCAGCTCAAGGCCGAGCGGCTGCTCGCGCTCGGCCGCGTGGATCGCCGCGTGGTCGTGAGCGGCGACGCCAGCCTGCGCATGGCCGCGCAGCAGGTCGACGTGGACGGCCGTTTCACCGTCGACCAGGGCCGCATCGACATCTCGCAGGCCGATGCGCCCAGCCTCGACGACGACGTGACCGTGGTGCAGCTCGACCCGCAGGCCGGCACCACGCCGCAGCAGGCGCCGCCTGCGGCCACCCGCACCGACCTCGACATCGCCGTCGACCTGGGCGACGACCTGCGCCTGCGCGGACGCGGGCTCGACACCCTGCTGCGCGGCCGGCTGCGCATCACCAACCCGGGCGGCGTGCTCGCGGTCAACGGCAGCCTGCGCACCCACGAAGGCACCTACCGCGCCTACGGGCAGAACCTCGCCATCGAGCGCGGGGTGATCACCTTCAGCGGCGAGGTCGCGACCCCCCGGCTCGACATCCTCGCGGTGCGGCCCGACATCGACATGCGCGTGGGCGTGCAGGTGCAAGGCAGCGCCGCCGATCCGCGCATCCGCCTCTACAGCGAGCCCGAGATGAGCGAGATGGACAAGATCTCCTGGATCGTGATGGGCCGCGAACCCGAAGGCATGGGCCGCGCCGAGACCGCGCTGCTGCAGCGCGCCGCACTCGCGCTGCTGGCCGGCGAAGGCGGCAACCCCTCCGGCGGCACGCTGCAGAAGCTCGGCATCGACGAGCTCTCGGTGGCGCGCGGCGAGTCGGGCGAGGTGCGCGACACGGTCGTCACGCTCGGCAAGCAGCTGTCCAAGCGCTGGTTCGTCGCCTACGAGCGCGGCATCAACGCCGCCGCCGGCTCCTGGCAGCTCATCTACCGCGCGGCGCGGCGCTTCACCTTGCGCGCGCAGAGCGGCGAGGAGAGCGCGGTCGACGTGATCTGGACGTGGCGGTGGAACTAGACCGGCCACGCACGCGTCGCGCCCTGGTGGCGGTGCTGTTCCTGGCCGCCATCGCCCTCCTGATCGCCTGGTGGCTGCACGGCCGTGGCGGCGCACGCGAGGCCGCCACCGCCCGGCCGCCCGCGCCGCCGGTGCCGGTGGTGATCGGCCGCGTCACCGAAGCGAAGGACGACGCGGCGCTCGAGCTCTTCGGTTCGGCGCGCGCCGTGCGCTCGGTGACGCTCTACCCGGCGGTCGCGGGCGAAGTGGCCGAGGTGCTGTTCCGCCCGGGGCAGGCGGTCCGGCGCGGCCAGCCGCTGCTGCGCCTCGTCGACCGCGAGCAGCGACTCGCGGTGGACCTCGCCGCGGCGCGGCTCGATGCCGCGCGCAAGCTCATGGCGCGCTACGAAGCCACGCGCGGCACGGGCGCGGTGCCGGGCAGCGTGATCGACGAGGCGGCCAGCGGCGTGGAGCTGGCGGCGATCGAGCTGCGGCGTGCGCGCGTGGCGCTCGCCGACCGCGAGCTGCGCGCGCCCTTCGACGGCGTGGTGGGGCTCGCGCAGGTGGAGCCCGGCGACCGTGTCGCGACCGACACCGCCCTCACCTCGCTCGACGACCGCCGGCGGCTGCTCGTGAGCTTCGAGGTGCCGGAGCTGTATGCCGCGCGGGTGGGCATCGGGCACGCGGTCGAGGTGTCGAACGCCGCGCTCGGCGCGCGCCGGTTCCAGGGCCGCATCGCCCAGGTGGACAGCCGCGTGGACGAGGTCACGCGCAACCTGCGCCTGCGCGCCGAGGTGGTCAACACCGACGACCTGCTGCGCCCGGGCATGTCGTTCAGCGTGCACCTCGCGCTGCCCGGCGAGCCGCGCCCCGCGGTGCCCGGCCTCGCGCTGCAATGGGGCCGCGAGGGCTCGCACGTGTGGGCGGTGCGCGAGGGCCGCGTGCAGCAGGTGCCGGTGCGCACGGTGAGCCGGCGGCAGGGGCTGGTGCTGGTCGAAGGCGAGCTGCGCTCGGGTGACGCCGTGGTGGTCGAAGGCGTGCAGCGGCTGCGGCCGGGTGCGGCGGTGGCGGTGGTGACGCCGGCCTCGGCGCCTGCGGCGGCGCCGGCGAGCTCGGCGTCGGGCGCGGCGTCGGGCTCGGGATACGCACGATGACAACCTCGCCGCTGCAGCCCGAGGCCAGCGACCTGCCCTCGCTCGCGGTGCGCCGCCCGTGGCTCGTGGTCGTGGCCAACCTGCTCATCGTGATCGCCGGCATCAGCGCCTGGCTGGGCGTGGAGGTGCGCGAGCTGCCCAACGTCGACCGCCCCATCGTCGCGGTGCGGGCCAACTACCCCGGCGCCGCGCCCGAGACACTCGACGCGGAGGTCACGCGCGTGATCGAGGGCGCCGCCGCACGCGTGCCCGGCGTCTTCCTCGTGCGCTCGGGCAGTGAAGAGGGCAACCTGCGCGTCATCATCGAGTTCAACCCCGGCGTGGACCTGGTGGAGGCGGCCAACGACGTGCGCGACGCCGTCGCCCGCGTCGAGGGCGCGCTCCCGGAAGGCGTCGAAGACCTCACCATCGTGAAGGCCGACGCCGATGCCGACCCGGTGATGCAGCTCGCCGTCTCGAGCGCGAGCCTCGCGATCGACGAGCTCTCGCGCGTGGTCGAGGACCGCATCGAGCCCGAGCTGATCTCGGTGCCGGGCGTGGCCGACGTCACCCTCAACGGCCACCGCCAGCGCGTGATGCGCGTGCGCATCGACCCGGTGCGCCTGGCCGCGCGCGGCCTCGGGGTGAACGACATCGCGCAGCTCCTGCGCACCGCGCGCGCCGACGTGCCGGCCGGCAGCCTCGAATCGCAGCAGCAGGAGGTGCTGGTGCGCGCCAACGCCACCGTCACCACGCCCGAGCAGGTGCGCGCGCTGCGGGTGCGGCCGGGCATCGCGCTCGGCGACGTGGCCGACGTGTACTACGCGCCGGCCGAAGCCACCTCCTATGTGCGGCTCGACGGCCGCACCGTGGTGAGCCTGGGCGTCGTGCGCCAGGCGCAGTCCAACAGCGTGGCGATCTCCGAAGGCGTGCGCGCAGTGGTGGAGCGGCTCAATGCGCAGCAGGGTGGCGACCTGCAGGTCTCGGTGGTCTCCGACGACGCGGTGTTCATCCGCGGCGCGATCGAGGAGGTGGTGCTCGCGCTGGTGCTGGCCGTGCTGATCGTCGTCGTGGTGGTGGGCGCCTTCATCGGCCAGTGGCGCGCCACGCTGGTGCCGGTGGTGGCCATCCCGGTCTCGCTGATCGGCACGCTGGCCGCCATCTGGCTGCTCGGCTTCTCGATCAACCTCATCACGCTGCTGGCCCTGCTGCTGGCCACCGGCCTGGTGGTGGACGACGCGATCGTGGTGCTGGAGAACATCCAGCGCCGCCGCGGGCTGGGCCTGGGCCCGCGAGCGGCCGCGGTGCTGGGCACGCGCGAGGTGTTCTTCGCGGTGATCGCCACGACCGCCACCCTGGTCGCGGTGTTCGTGCCGATCTCCTTCCTGCCGTCGACCGCCGGCCGGCTCTTCGCCGAGTTCGGCTTCGTGATGGCGCTTTCGGTCGCGATCTCGGGCTTCTCTGCGCTTTCGCTCGGGCCGATGATCGCTGCGCGCCTGCCCGAGGCCGCCCCGCCCGGCGCCTTCGGGCGGCGGCTGCGCGCCACCGGCGAGCGCGCGCGCCGCGGCTACGAGCGGGCGCTCGACGCCTGCCTGCGCCACGCGTGGTGGGTCGTGGCGGCCTGCGCCCTCTTCACCGTGGCAGGCGCCTTCGTCTACACGCAGCTCCAGCAGGAGCTCACGCCGAGCGAAGACCGCGGCGTGCTCACCGTGCGGCTCGACGGGCCCGACGGCACCGGGCTCGCCTACAGCGACCGGCAGCTGGAAGCGGCGCTCGCGGCCCTGCGCCCGCTGCAGGCCGAGGGGGTGGTCACGAGCGTCTTCACCATCACCGGGCGCAACGACCCCAACCGCGCCGAGATCGTCGCGCCGCTCACCGACTGGGGCGAGCGCAGCGCCTCGCAGGCCGAGCTCTCGGCGCGCGTGCAGCGCGAGCTCGCCAACCTGCCCGGCGCACGCGTGCGCATCGTGGGCGGATCGAGCCTCGGCGGGGGTGCGAGCGACGGCAGCGTGCAGATGGCCATCACCGGCGACGACTACGAGCGCATCGCCGCAGCCGCGCACGCCTTCGCCGCACGCGTCGAGCGCGAGCTGCCGGCGCTGCGCGACGTGCGGGTCGACTACCAGGCTTCCCAGCCGCAGCTCACCGTGCGCGTGAACCGCGAGCGCGCGGCCGAGCTCGGCGTCGACATCACCGGCATCGACGTCGTGCTGCGCGCGCTCGTCGACGGCACCGAGGTGGCCGAGCTCACCGTCGACGACCGGGCGCTGCCGGTGATGCTGGAGAGCGTGCGCAAGGGCGCCACCGACCCGCAGGACCTGCTCGGCCTGCAGGTGCGCGCCGAGCCCCCGGGGCAGCCGGCGCAGCTGGTGCCGCTCGCGCAGTTCGTGCGCTTCGAGGAGGCGGCCATCGCCTCCGAGCTGCAGCGCTTCGGCCAGCGCCGCGCGGTCGGCCTGAGCGCCGTCGCGGGCGACGGCATGTCGCTGCAGCAGGCGGTGGACAGCCTGAGGGCGCTCGCGGCGCAGGAGCTGCCGGCCGGGATGGCGCTGCTCTTTCGCGGCGAGGCGGCCACGCTGGAGCAGACCGGCCGCGACGTGCTCGTCACCTTCGGCATCGCGCTGCTGGTGGTGCTGCTCGTGCTCGTGGCGCAGTTCGAGTCGCTCACGAGCGCGGCCATCGTGATGCTCGGCGTGCCGCTCGGGCTCGCGTCGGCGGCCTTCGCGCTCGCGGCGAGCGGCACCTCGCTCAACGTGTACAGCCAGATCGGGCTGCTGCTGCTCGTGGGCGTGACCGCCAAGAACAGCATCCTCATGGTGGAGTTCGCCGACCAGCTGCGCGACGCCGGGCGCAGCGTGGCCGAGGCCACGCGCGAGGCGGCGCTCACGCGCCTGCGCCCGATCGCCATGACCATGGCCGCCACGGTGGCCGGCGCGCTGCCGCTGCTCATCACCGGCGGGGCCGGCGCCGAGGCGCGCGAGGCCATCGGCTGGGTGATCTTCGGCGGCCTCTCGATCGCGGCCGTCTTCACGCTCTTCCTCACGCCGGTGATCTACCTCGGCCTCGCCCGTTTCGCGCCGCCGCGTGCGCACCACGGCGAGCGCCTGGCGCGCGAGCTCGAGGACGCGGCGCGTGCGCAGGAGCGCGCGCCGTGAGCCGGCTGCGCCGGTGCGTGGCGGCGGCCTGCGCAGCGCTGCTCGCGGGCTGCGCCGGCACGCCGCCGGAGCGCCCGCAGGTCGACTCGGCCGCCTACCTCGGCCTCACGCCGGCCGACCGCTATGGCGCCGCGGGCGATGCGCCCGCGCCGGCCGAGGCCGATCTGCACTGGTGGCGGCGCTTCGACGACCCGCGGCTCGCCGAGTGGGTCGAGCGGGCGCTGGCCGCGAGCGCCGACGTGGCGCTCGCGCAGGAGCGGCTGGCCGAGGCGCGCGCCCTGCCGCGATCCGCGAGCGCCGCGCGCGGGCCGCGCGTGGGCGCCGAGGCCGGCGCCACCTGGAGCTCGCATCCGCGCGACGGCGACCGCCGCGTGCAGCCCGACGCCGCCCTCACGCTGGACCTCGACCTGTGGGGCGGCCTCGCGAGCGCCGAAGCCTCGGCCGCGGCGAGCGCGCGCCGCGCCGAGCACCTCGCCCAGGCGGCCCGGCTCTCGGTCGCCGGGCTCGCCGGGCGCACCTACCTCGAATGGCGCGTGGCGCTGCTGGACCGCCGGCTGCTCGCCGACGCGATGGCGCTGCAGCGCGAGGCCCTGCGCGTGGTGACGGTGCGGGTGGACGCCGGCCTCGCCCCGCGCCTGGACCGCGAGCGCGCCCTGGCCGAGCTTGCCGACACCGAGGCCGACCATGCCGCGGCGGGCGTGCGCGCCGGGCAGGCGCTCGCCGCCCTGCAGACGATCGCCGGCCTGCGGCCGCAGCTCGCCCCGCTCGACGACCCAGGCGCGAGCCCCCCACCGCTGCCCGCGCTGCAAGGCCCGCAGCCGGCCGCCCGCCCGATCGACCTGCTGTACCAGCGGCCCGACCTGCGCGCGGCCGAAGAAGCGCTCGTCGCCGCGGCGGCCGACGTGGGCGTGGCCGAGGCGGCGCTGCGGCCGCGGCTGAGGCTGCCCGGGCGCATCGCCTTCGGTGCGGTGCGCGGCGGCGGCGCGTTCGACTACGCCGGGGCCACGCTGTCAGCGGTGCTCGAGCTGCTGCTCTACGACGGCGGCAGTGCCCGCGCGCAGGCCGAGGCCGCGCGCGCCCGCGCCCGCGCGGCGGCGATCGAGCACCGCCGCGTGCTGTTGCAGGCGCTGCAGCAGGTGGAGTCGGCCCTGCTCGCGCGCGAAGGCGCGGCGCGGCGCATCGAGGCGCGTGACCGCGCCGCCCGTGCGGCCGAGGCGGCCACGGCGCAGGCCGACACGCTCTACCGCAGCGGGCTGGCCGGATTCCTGGAGCTCGTGGACGCGCAGCGCAGTGCGCTCGACAACCGGCGCCAGCTCGCCCAGGCGCAGGCCGATGCAGCGGCCGCGGCCGTCACCGCCTTCGAGGCCATGGGGCTCCTGCCGCCGCCGGCCCCCTGAGCCGCCTGCGATCGGCATCACGCACTTCTTGCCGCAAACGAGACCGCACCACGGCGCCACGCGGGCCGTCGACGCGCCCTGACGCGTCCCGCACCCGAGGCACGCGACTTGCCGCGGCAGGGTTCGCAGGCCGCCGCATGGCGCCCCTCCGTCGTCCCCTTCGACGTCCTTCAGCAAGAAAGGAACACACCATGAAGCTGACCACCAACCTCGCACCCGACAACCGCATGCGCCAGGCCGCGCCGCTGCTCCTTGGCGTGGGCATCGGGGCGCTGCTGGCCGTGGCCGTCTCGTCGCAAGGCCGCTTGCGCGCGCTGCAGGCCAAGGAGGCCCTCGCCCGCCTGACGCCGGCCACGCGCACCGAGCGCCTGCTCGCCCGCAGCCGCGAGGCAGGCAGCTATGCGCTCGCGCGCGGCCGCGAGGCCAGCACCTATGCGCTGGAGCGCAGCCGCCTGGCCGGCGCCTACGCGAAGGAGCATCCGGGCCTGATCGTCGCGGTGACGGCCGGCCTGGCCGGCCTCGCCCTCGCCACGCTCGCCTACCGCAACCGCGAGCAGTTGCGCGAACGCTTCCAGCACATCGCGAGCAACGACGCCATCCACGTCTCGCGCACCATCGAGATCGCCGCCAGCCCCGAGCAGGTGTACGAGGTGTGGAGCCAGTACGACAGCTTCCCGCACTTCATGTCGATGGTGAAGGAGGTGCGCTCGCTCGGCGGCGACCGCTCGCACTGGAAGGTGAAGGGCCCTGCCGGCGTGCCGGTGGAGTGGAACTCGGTCATCACCGACCGCGAGCCGGGCCGCCTGCTCGCCTGGCACAGCGAGGACGGCAGCCCCGTCGAGCACGCCGGCCGCGTGGAGCTGGAGCGTTGCCCGACCGGCACGCGCGCCACGGTCTCCATGACCTACCGCCCCCCGCTGGGCCGCCTGGGCCATGCGGTGGCCAGCCTCTTCGGCCGCAACCCGGCGCAGGAAATGGAGCAGGACCTGCAGCGCATGAAGCGCTACGTGGAAGAGCAGCGCGGCCCGCGTGCCGTGCAGTCCGGCACGCGCAGCAACGCCACCGGCGAGATGAGCGCGACTGCCGGCGTGGCACCCGGCTCCATGCCCGTCTGAGGCGGCCATCACCGCGCGTGCAACGCAAGCCACGCGCCCCGGCGGGCGCGTGGTCGTCGTGACAGGCGCCTCGGCCGGCGTCGGCCGCGCCATCGCCTGCGAGTTCGCCCGCCACGGCTGGCGCGTCGCGCTGCTCGCGCGCGGGCGCGACGGGCTCGAAGGTGCGCGCGCCGATGTCGAGCGCCTGGGCGGCCAGGCGCTGGTGCTGCCCACCGACGTGGCCGAGGCCGACGAGGTGGAGCGCGCCGCGGCCGAGGTCGAAGCGCAGTGGGGGCCGATCGACGTGTGGGTCAACAACGCGATGGCCACCGTCTTCTCGCCGGCGCTCGACGTCTCCAACGAGGACTTCGTGCGGGCCACGCACGTCACCTACCTCGGCACCGTGTGGGGCACGCAGGCCGCATTGCGCCGCATGCTGCCGCGCAACGCCGGCACCATCGTGCAGGTGGGCTCGGCGCTCGCCTACCGCTCGATCCCCCTGCAGGCGCCCTACTGCGGCGCCAAGGCCGCCGCGCGCGGCTACACCGACAGCATCCGCTGCGAGCTCGCGCATGCGAAGAGCCGCGTGCACATCACCATGGTGCAGCTCTCGGCCTTCAACACGCCGCAGTTCGAATGGGGCCGCACCACGCTCTCGAAGCGCCCGCGGCCGATGGGCAAGATCTTCCAGCCCGAACTGGCCGCGCAGGGCGTGTACTTTGCCGCGACGCATCGGCGGCGCGAGCTGTGGGTGGGCTGGCCGGCGATGCAGGCCATCCTGGGCACGCACGTGATCCCGGGCTATCTCGACCGCATGCTGGGGCGCAAGGCGGTGGACGGCCAGCAGAGCGACGAGCCCTTGCCGCCCGGACGACGCGACAACCTTTACGACCCGGTGCCGGGCGACCATGGGGCGCATGGGCGCTTCGATGCGCAGGCGAAGGGGTTCAGCCTGCACTTGTGGTTGAACCTGCGGCGGGGCCTGGTGGCGCTGGTGGCGCTGGGGGTGATGGCGGCGGTGGTGGCGGGGGTGGCGGCCGGCTGAGTGCGGGAGCGGGGCTTTGACAGGCTCAGCCCGAACGGGTGAGGCATCCGAGGCCCCGAGCAGTTTCCGTTCGGGCTGAGCCTGTCGAAGCCCCCGCGCCGAACCCGCACCAGGAACCCCACTTGCTGCCCACGCCGCATGAATACACGCGCCACCCCCCACCGCTCCACCCTGCTCACCGCGACGGCCTTCGTGCTCGCCCTGATGGCCGTCGGGCTGCTCGTCGGCGGCGGCTATCTCGCGCTGCTCGGCGGCTCGTGGTTCTACCTGGGGGCCGGCGTCGCGCTGTTGCTGGGCGCCCTGCTGCTCGTGCGCGCGAGCCCCGTCGCCTGGTGGGTGCAGGCGCTCCTGCTGCTGGCCACGCTTGCGTGGTCATGGTCGGAGGTGGGGCTGGACTGGTGGGCGATCGCGATCCGCTGCGACGTGCCCTTCCTGATCGGCCTCGTGCTCCTGCTGCCGCCCTATGCGCGGCGCCTGCACGACGGCTACGGCACCACCACGCGCTGGAGCGCCGGGCGCAGCGTGCTCGCGTTGTCGCTGCTCGTCTTCACCGCGGTGGCGGTGGCGAGCTGGTTCGTCGATCCGCACCGCAAGGGCGGCACCCTCACCGCCACGCCGCTCGCCTCGGCCGCGGCCACGGCCAGTGGTGCGGCCAGCGGCGTGCCCGACGGCGAATGGCACGCCTATGGCCGCACCGGCCACGGCCAGCGCTATTCGCCGCTCAGCCAGATCACGCCCGGGAACGTGGACCAGCTCAAGGTGGCGTGGGAGTTCCGCACGGGCGACGTGCGCGGCCGCGCGGGTGATCCGGAAGAGACGACCTTCGAGGTCACGCCGCTCAAGATCGCCGAGCGGCTCTACCTGTGCACGCCGCACCAGCTCGTGATCGCGCTCGATGCGACCACCGGCGAGCAGGTCTGGCGCTACGACCCGCGCATCAAGAGCGGGCTTGCGCTGCAGCACCTGACCTGCCGCGGGCTCGCGTATCACCCGGGTGACGGAGCAGCTGCGAGCGCGACCGCCGCTTCTGCGCCGGCCAGCGCACCGCCCACCGCGGCGGC
>JBIQJS010000016.1:32600-37857 GCA_044507405.1 Rubrivivax sp.
CCGCCGCCCCCGCCGCCTCCAGCCCCCTGCCCATCGCCGCCGCCGACGGCCCGGTCGTCGAGCGCTGCACCGCGAAACTCTTCATGCCCACCGCCGATGGCCGGCTCATCGCGCTCGACCCCGCAACCGGCAGCGTCTGCCGCGACTTCGGCCGCGGCACCGGGCAGATCGACCTCTGGCGCGGCATGCCGCACGTGCGCCACGGCGGCTACTACTCCACCTCGCCGCCGGTGGTCACGCAATCGCTCGTGATCGTGGGCGGCACCGTGCTCGACAACGTCTCGACCACCGAGCCCTCGGGCGTGATCCGCGCCTTCGACGTGCGCACCGGCGAGCTGGTGTGGAACTGGGACCCGGGCCGCCCGCAGGAGACCGCGCCGCTGCCCGAAGGCCAGACCTATGTGCAGAGCACGCCCAACAGCTGGTCGATCTCGGCCGTGGACGAATCGCTCGGCATGGTCTACGTGCCCATGGGCAACCAGCCGCCCGACCAGTGGGGCGCGAGCCGCACGCCGGAGGTGGAGCGCTACTCGTCGGCAGTGGTGGCGCTCGATCTCGCCACCGGCCGCGAGCGCTGGGTCTTCCAGACCGTGCACCACGACCTCTGGGACTACGACGTGCCCGCGCAGCCGAGCCTCATCGACCTCGACGTCAACGGCACGCGCACGCCGGCGCTCGTGCAGGCCACCAAGCAGGGCGAGATCTTCGTGCTCGACCGGCGCGACGGCCGCCCGCTCCTGCCCGTGACCGAAAAGCCCGTGCCGCAAGGCGCGGTGGCCGGCGACCGCACGGCGCCCACGCAGCCGGTCTCGGCGCTCAGCTTCGACCCGCCACCGCTCACCGGGGCGTCGATGTGGGGCGCGACCTGGTTCGACCAGCTCGCCTGCCGCATCTCGTTCAAGCGCATGCGCTACGAGGGCCGCTACACGCCGCCAAGCACCGAGGGCACGCTGGTCTATCCCGGCAACTTCGGCGTCTTCAACTGGGGCGGAATCGCGGTCGACCCGGTGCGGCAGGTCGCCTTCATGACGCCGACCTACCTCGCCTTCCGCTCCACGCTCGTGCCGAGGCCCGACAACACCTCGCTCGTGGTGCAGGCCGATCGACCGAAGGACGACCTGCCCGCGCTCAACGAGAACTTCGGCGCGCCCTATGCGGTGAAGCTCTCGGCCTACACCTCGCCCCTCGGCCTGCCGTGCCAGCAGCCGCCGTGGGGCTACATCGCCGGTGTCGACCTGAACACCGGCCAGGTCGCCTACATGCACCGCAACGGCACGGTGCGCGACCTTTCGCCCGTGCCGCTGCCCTTCCGCATGGGCGTGCCCAACCTCGGCGGGCCCATCATCACCGCGGGCGGCGTGGTGTTCCTCTCGGGCACGCTCGACTACTACGTGCGCGGCTACGAGCTCGCGACCGGCCGCGAGCTCTGGCGTGCGCGCCTGCCCGCGGGCGGCCAGGCCACGCCCATGACCTACCAGGGGCGCGACGGGCGGCAGTACCTGCTCGTGGTGGCGGGCGGTCATGGCTCGCTCGGGACCCAGGCGGGGGACCACGTGATCGCGTATGCGTTGCCGGGGTCTTGAGCGGGGCGTGCGGCTGAAGCCGACGGCCGTTCGGGCGCAGCCTGCTTGTCCTGAGTCCGGTCGAAGGCCCTTCGACACGAGGTCTTCGACGGGCTCAGACCTCTGCTCAGGGTGAGCGGGTAGGAGTGTCCGGCCTCCGGCCACCCCCCTTCCGTTCGGGCTGAGCTCGTCGAAGCCCCTCTCGCTTGAGCCGCCGCGCCCGGCAAGGCAACATCGCCCGATGCGCCGCGCTTCTTCGATCGTTTCGGGGCTCCTCGCCGCCCTCGCCTGCCTCCCTGCCCTCGCCCAGCCCAGCCACGCCGAGACCGAGCAGGTCGCCGTGCGCCTGGTCGCGGCCGCCGCGAGCGTGGAGCCGGGGCAGGCGCTGCTGGTGGGCGTGCAGCAGCGGCTGCAGCCCGAGTGGCACACCTACTGGATCAACCCCGGCGACTCGGGCCTGGCCACCACCATCGCCTGGACGCTGCCGCAGGGCAGCGGCGCGAGCGCCATCCAGTGGCCCACACCTGCGCGCTATTCGGTGGGCCCCATCACCAACTACGGCTACGCCGACGAGGTGACGCTGCCCGCGGTGGTGCAGGTGCCGGACACCCTGCGCCCCGGCGAGCGCTTCCGGATGCAGGCCAAGGTGGACTGGCTCGTCTGCAAGGACATCTGCATCCCGCAGAACGCCACGCTTGCGCTCACGCTGCCGGTGGCCACCGCCGCCACGCCGAGCGACGACGCGCCCTTGCTGCAGCAGGCGCAGGCCCGCCTGCCACGCCGTGCGGGCGATGCGACCTGGCAGCTCGAAGGCGGCCGGCTCCAGCTCGCCCTTGCCTCGGTGGGCACGCTGCCGGCGCACGACGCCGCCTATTTCTACGCCCGCCAGTGGGGCCAGGTCACGCATGCCGAGCCGCAGGCCCTGAACGGCGGCCGCCTGCTCATCGCGCCCGGCGACACCCCGCCCCAGGCCGGCGACGCGGTCGACGGCGTGCTGGTGCTCTCGCAAGGCGGCCGCCCCGTGCAGGCGCTCGCGATCGGGCACGACCCCATGCCCGTCGCACCGCAGCCGCCGCAAGCCACGGCCAGCACCACGGCACCGGCCGCAGAGGCGCCCACGCTCTGGCTCGCGCTCGGCCTCGCCTTCCTCGGGGGGCTGATCCTGAACCTGATGCCCTGCGTCTTCCCGGTGCTCACGATCAAGGTGCTCTCGCTCATGCACACGGCGCAGGGCTCGCGGCGCGCGGTGCGACTGCACGGCCTGGCCTACCTCGGTGGCGTGCTCGCCAGCTTTGCGGTGCTGGCGGGCGGGCTCGTCGCGCTCAAGGCCGGCGGGCAGAGCGTGGGCTGGGGCTTCCAGTTCCAGTCGCCGGTGTTCGTGCTGCTGCTGGCGCTGCTCATGTTCGCGGTGGGCCTGAGCCTGTCGGGCGTGGTGACGGTGGGCAGCCGTGCCGCAGGGCTCGGCCAGGACCTCGCGGCCCAGCCCGGCCTGCGCGGCAGCTTCTACACCGGCGTGCTCGCGACGATCGTGGCCACGCCCTGCACCGCGCCCTTCATGGGCGTGGCGATCGGCTACGCGCTGGTGCAGCCCGCGGGCGTGACGCTCGCGGTCTTCCTCGCGCTCGGCTTCGGGCTCGCGCTGCCCTACCTGCTGCTGTGCGCATGGCCGGCGCTGCAGCGCCGCCTGCCGAGGCCGGGGCCGTGGATGGACCGCTTCAAGCAGGCGATGGCCTTCCCCATGTACGCGAGCGCGGCGTGGCTCGCCTGGGTGCTGGCGCGCCAGGCGGGGCCGCAGGCGCTGGCCATCCTGCTCGCCGGGGCCGTGGGCCTGGGCCTGGCGGCATGGCTCTACGGCAGCACGCGCACGCTCGCCGATCGCGGGCGGCAGGCCGCCACCGCGGTGGCCGGGCTGATCGCCTGTGCCGTGCTCGCCGGCGGCGTGCTGAGCGTCGGCCCGGCCGCGCAGACGGCCACGGCCACCGCCAGCGCCGCATCACCTGCCGCGGGCCACGGCGCCTGGGAGCCCTACAGCCCCGAGCGCCTGGCCGCACTGCGCCAGGAGGGCAAGCCCGTCTTCGTGAACCTCACCGCCGACTGGTGCATCACCTGCCTCGTCAACGAACGCGTGGCACTGTCGCCGCAGCATGTGGACGACGCCTTCCGCGCCGCCGGCATCACGCGGCTCAAGGGCGACTGGACGCGCGGCGACGAGCGCATCACGCGATTGCTCGCCGAACATGGCCGCAGCGGCGTGCCGCTCTATCTGTACTACCCCGCCGGCGCCGGGCAGGCGGCGCAGGTGCTGCCGCAGCTGCTCACGCCCGACCTCGTGCTCTCGGCGCTGAAGGCGCCGGCATCCCCCTGACCTCACACCCTGGACGAAGGAGACTCCCATGCGCCTCTACACGCCCCGCCACACCGCACGCTGCCTGCTTGCAGCGCTGTGCGCGCTGCCGCTCGCCGTGCCCCTCGCGGCACACGCCGCCGCGACGATCGGCCAGCCGGCACCGGCGTTCACGGCGCAAGGCGCCGACGGCAAGCCGGTGAGCCTCTCGGCCTACCGTGGCAAGACGGTGGTGCTGGAGTGGACCAATCACGAGTGCCCGTTCGTGCGCAAGCACTACGACCAGAGCGGCAACATCCCCAGGCTGCAGAAGGAAGCGACCGCGCAAGGCGTGGTGTGGCTGCAGGTGATCTCGTCGCCGCCCGGCACGCAGGGCCATGTGAGCGGCAGCGAGGCGCTCAAGCTCAACAAGCAGCGCGGCGCCGCGGCGACGGCCGTGCTGCTCGACGCCGACGGCAAGGTCGGCCGTGCCTATGGTGCGCAGACCACGCCGCACCTGTACGTGATCAACGCCGACGGAAACCTCGTCTACAAGGGCGGCATCGACAGCATCCCCTCCAGCCGCGTCGACGACATCGCCAAGGCGCAGAACTACGTGCGCCTCGCGCTCGCCGACGTGGCCGCCGGCCGCCAGGTGGCCCAGGCGAGCACGCGGCCCTATGGCTGCTCCGTGAAATACGCAGATTGAGGCCGCCCAAGCAATGAATTGGCTGATCCTCTTTTTCGCCGGCCTGCTCGAGATCGTCTGGGCGGTGGGCCTCAAGTACACCGAGGGCTTCACGCGCCTCACGCCGTCGGTCATCACCCTGGTGGCCATGGTGGCGAGCGTGGTGCTGCTGGGCCACGCGATGCGCACCCTGCCCGTGGGCACGGCCTACGCGGTGTGGGTCGGCATCGGCGCGGTGGGCACGGCGGTGCTCGGCATCTTCCTCTTCGGCGAGTCCGCCAACGCCGGCCGGCTGGTGAGCCTGGGGCTGGTGGTGGCGGGGATCGTGGGGCTCAAGCTCTCGACACCAGGCTGACGCATCACCTTCATCGATCCACCATGGGAAGACCCGACATGGAACACACCATCGAACATGAAGACGAAGGCAGCAAAGGCGCCTTTTTCGTCCGCGTGGACGGCCAGCGCGTGGCCGAGATGACGTACAGCCGCACCAACCCGACGCTGATCATCATCGACCACACGGAGGTGGATGCCTCGCTCGGCGGCCAGGGTGTCGGTCGCAACTTGCTGGGTGCGCTCGTGGAATGGGTGCGCGGCGCCGGCATCAAGGTCGTGCCCTTGTGCTCGTTCGCCAAGGCGCAGTTCGGCAAGGACGCCTCGATCCGCGACGTGCTGGCCTGAGGC
>JBIQJS010000016.1:37957-49038 GCA_044507405.1 Rubrivivax sp.
CGCCAAGGCGCAGTTCGGCAAGGACGCCTCGATCCGCGACGTGCTGGCCTGAGGCCACGGGCCACGCGCTGTGCTGGCACCCGAAGCTCTGGTCGCTGCTGCCCGAGCAGGTCACGCCCGACGTCGAGGTGCCGGAGTGGTCGCAGTTCATGAGAGGCTGCATCCGCTACCGCCAGTCGCTGGACGTCCAACTGCCCGCTGCGAGGAAGGTCGACGATGAATTCGAAGGCTGACGCGACGCCATGAACGGCACCCCGCGCCGACGGGCGAGGCATGCCGCAAGCGCATAGCAGCTAGGGCGTCATCGCGCTAGGCATGGGTGCTGGCCGCGCCGCAGAATCGCCCGCTTCCGCGAACCTCTCTCCGCACGACCATGAGCACCCCCCTGCGCGCAATCTCCTCCATGGCCACCCGTCAGGTGCTGGCCGAGCTCGCCGACCTGTACCGCGCGGCGCGCGGCACCGAGGTGCAGATCGAATCGGTGGGCGGGGTCGATGCGGCCCGCCGCGTGGAAGCGGGCGAGGCCTTCGACCTCGTCTTCCTCGCCAGCGACGCGATCGACAAGCTCGCGGCCGGCGGCCATGTGGTGGCCGCCAGCCGCCGCGCCATCGTCGACTCGTCGGTCGCGATCGCGGTGCGTGCCGGCGCCGCGGCGCCCGACGTGGGCAGCGAGGAGGCGCTGCGCCGCGCGGTGCTGGCGGCCCGCGCCATCGGCTACTCCACCGGCCCGAGCGGCACCGCGCTCGTCAGGCTCTTCGAGCGCTGGGGCGTGGCCGACACGCTGAAGGATCGCCTGGTGCAGGCGCGCGCCGGCGTGCCGGTGGGCACGCTCGTCGCGAGCGGCGAGGTGGAGATCGGCTTCCAGCAGCTGAGCGAGCTCATGCACCTCGAGGGCATCACGCTGCTGGGCGGCATGCCGCCCGGGCTCGAGATCACGACCACCTTCACCGGCGCGGTGGCCACGCGCGCCACGCACGCCGAGGCGCAGGCGGTGCTCGACTTCATGTGCGCGCCCGACCAGGCCGCGCTCAAGCGGCGGCACGGGATGGAGGCGCCGCGCCCGGCGTGATCCGCCGCGCCCGCGCCACGCCGGGCGCGGCCTGCGTCCGGGTCAGGTCTTGCCGCCCTTGCGCCCGACGGCCGTGACCGCACCTTCGCTTTCGACGTAGGCCGCCTTGACGTCCGCGACGTCGTCGAAGCCCTGCGCCCTCAGGTGCCCCATCAGCTCTTCCTCGGTGATGAACTCGCGGCGCAGGTTGCGCCACAGGATGCGACCGTCGCGCACGACCTGCAACGGTGGCGAGGACACCAGCGTCTCGATGAACGGGTAGCGATAGCTGAGCGCGTTGACGAGGTAGTTCCACAGCATCAGCGTCACGACCAGCACCACCGCATCGGCCACCGAGCTGTAGTCGCCGAGCGCCTGCGCGGCGGCGTCGGCGATGAGCACGACGAAGATGAGGTCCATGGTGGCGAGTTCGCCGCCGGTGCGCCGGGGCATGACCCGCAGCAGCAGGAGGACGCACAGGTACAGCACCGAGCCGCGCGCGATCAGCTCCAGGATGGGCGCCTGCGGCAGGAAGACCTCGGCCCAGCCGTCGGGAATGAAGCGGATGCCTGGCGTGCCGGCCTGGCCCATCGGTGCGCTGGCCATGCTCAGCCGGAGCGCGGCGCGAGCCGCTTCGCCCGCAGCGGGCGTCCCGTCGGCTGGCCCAGGGCATGGCCGGTCACGCGCTCGAACTCGTCGGGGTCGTGCGAGCAGCACACCCGTACTTCCGGATGCCCCTGCGCGAGCCGGCGCAGCCGCGCCTGGTTGTGCAGGCGCAGGCGCCGGTTCTTTTCCATCAGGGTCTGGTACATCCGCAGGCCCGGCGTGCACCAGGGGCGGACCGGGTCCATCTCGCGGTGATGGAAGTAGGCGTCGCCCGCCTGGAGCAGCCAGCCCCCCGCCGTCTTCACCGCAACGCCGGCGTGTCCGTGGGTGTGGCCCGGCAGCGGCACGAGTGCCACGTCTTGCGGCAAGCCTTGCCCCGTGCAGACGCCCTCGAAGCCGAGCCACGTCTCGCCGCCGCCCGCGCCGTGCAGCTGCCAGCGCGCACGGCTGCTCCACTGCTGCGGGCGGTAGCGCTGGCGATCGAGCCAGGTGCTCTGGCGCGCGGCCTCGTCGCGCTCACGCCGCAGCAGGTGCACCTGCGCCAGCGGAAAGTCATCGAGCCCGCCGGCGTGGTCGAAGTCGAGGTGCGTGAGCACGATGTGCCGCACGTCCGACACGCGGTGCCCCAGGGCCTCGATCTGGCGGGCCGCCGTCATCTCCTCGCGGAAGTCGGGGCTCAGCATCGCGAGGAAGAAGCTGCTCAGGCGGCTCCTGGGGTGCGCCACGTCGCGCAGGCCGAAGCCGGTGTCGACCAGCACCAGGCCGTCGTTCGACTCCAGCAGCAGGCAGTGGCAGCACAGGCGGCCGCGCTCGAAGATCGACCCCGATCGCCCGTCCATCAGCCGCCCGCCGAGCGGGCACGACGAGACGCAGTTGAGGTGGATCGCCTTCATCGCCTGGGCGTGTTGGGCCGTCGCTCGGCCGCGCCCCCGCTGCCCTGCGCGCCCGCGAGGCCTTGCGACGAGTGCTTTTCGATGCGCGTGTGGGCACGCGGCTCGGTGCTCTCGGCATCCACGAGGCCGGAGTCGGGCGATGGATCGGTGCCGCCCTGCGCGCCGGCGCGTGTGGCCGAGCCAGGGCCGCCGCGGGAATCGGTGTTGACGCCCGTCTCGCGTGCGCGGCCGAGCTCGGCTTCGCTGGAGCCCGCGCGTGCGGCGGGGGCGCCGGTCCAGGGGATGTTGCGCTCGTCGTCCGAGGGAATGTCCTTCTTCGATTCGTTGCTCATGTGGGCTCCTGTTGAGGGTGTGCCCCGGACCGGCAAGCGCAATGCCGGCCGCGCCGCGCCCTCGTGGCGGCATGTCGCGTGCTGGTCTTCCGAGACCTCACCGACACGACGCACAGGAGTCCCCAGCATGAAGAGCACCGACCACAAGCCCGACAGCATCGCGGCCACCGACCCGCGCCGGAAGGACCCGGCCACGCGCCCGGCCGCGCGCGGTGACGACCGCAAGAGCCCGACCACGAAGCAGCTCGGCTCGCACCCCATGGGCGCCATGGCGGGCGCGGCAGCCGGGGTGGCCGCCGGCGCGGTGAGCGGCATCGCCGCCGGCCCGGTGGGCAGCCTCGCGGGTGCGGTGGTCGGCGGCGCGGCCGGCGCCGTGCTGGGCTCGCAGACCGCGTCGGCGAGCGGTGGCCAGCCGGTGCAGCCGGGCACGATCGACCGCGAAGCCGCCGCGGCCGCGCCCAGCATCCAGCCGCCGGGCAGCGACGTTCCGCCGGCGCGCCCGGAAGGCGACGAGGATCACCCCGAGGCGCAGCCCTGAGCTTCAGGCCGCCGCGTCCACCTGCAGGCCGAGGGCGTCGGCGCAGGCCTGCCGCCCTTGCGCCATGAGCTCCTCGATGCGCTCGGGCGAGTAGTCGAACTGGCCCGAGATGCCATCGTGCGCGAGTGGCGCGCGGCGGATGCGCAGCCACTGCAGCGAGCCATCGGCCACGACCTCGACGGTGGGCGTGAGCTTGGCGAGCTGCAGCAGGTTGGCCACCCGGTAGCCGATCTCGATGCCCGAGCGCGGCGGGGCTGCCAGGGGGCGCGGCAGCTGCTCGATCGTCACCAGGCGCACGGGTTCGCCCTCGCGCAGCCGGCCGGTGTTGCGCAGTCGCAGCATCAGCGGCACCAGCATCGCATCGCGCACCATCTCGCCGTCCCAGTAGCTGTGCTCGCCGATCTGCACCGGCTCGAAGAGCGCCGGCAGCGCCGAGCTCGCCATCAGGTGCAGCGGCGTGATCGCCTGGGCATCGCTGTCGAAGAGCTCGAGCTCGCCAGCCTGCACCTCGGTGGCGGCCACGGCGAGCAAGGGCTGCGCGGGGTCGCCCTCGCTCGCGTAGCCGGGGGCGATCTGCGCCAGCAGCGCCTGCATGCCGCTGCGCTCGAAGAAGGGCCGCTCGCTGCGCTGCAGGCCGGCGAGCGGGTTCCAGTGCGCGTAGCACGGGCGGTAGAGCCCGCGGTTGCCCACCAGCATGCCGCTCAGGAGGCCATTCCAGCTGCGCACGGTGCGCGCCCAGTCGCCCTCGCCCACCGGCCAGCCGAAGAACGGCAGCGAGGGCGTCGCGATCTGCTCGCGCCACAGCGCCGACAGCGCCGCCGCGCCCAGGTCGGGTTCGTGCAGGCGATGCGCCACGGCCGCGGCGTTGACGGCGCCGATCGAGCCGCCCGCCAACGCCACGAGCTCCGCGCCTTCGTCCTGCAGCCAGGGCGCCAGCACCTCCCAGGCGCCGCTGGCGTAGGCGCCGAGCGCGCCGCCGCCCTGGAAGACCACCACCGTCTTCATGCGCGGGCCCTCCCGACGAAGTTGGGTTCATCGTGCATTGCCGCAAGCTTTGCAGGAATGGGCGTCTCGGCGGGAGGAGTCGATCGGTGCGGTCGGGTCATGCCCCACCCAGGCAAGGCGCATGCGCACCGCTGCGGGGGCGGAACGTCGATTGCACCGCTTCGCTCTGTCCTCCGCCCAGCCGGCTGCGCGGAGCCGCCTGCCAATGACCGGGAGCCGCCCCATGAGCACCAGCCTCGTCCATGACGCCCATGCCCACGGGCATGGCGACCACGCCGACCATCACATGCCGCATGGCTGGCGCCGATGGGTGTTCGCGACCAACCACAAGGACATCGGCACGCTGTACCTGCTGTTCAGCTTCACGATGTTCCTGATCGGCGGGGTGCTGGCGCTCCTGATCCGCGCCGAGCTCTTCCAGCCCGGGTTGCAGATCACCAATCCGCAGCTCTTCAACCAGTTCACCACCATGCACGGGCTGATCATGGTGTTCGGCGCGATCATGCCGGCCTTCGTGGGCTTCGCGAACTGGATGCTGCCGCTGATGATCGGCGCCTCCGACATGGCGTTCGCGCGCATGAACAACCTGAGCTTCTGGCTGCTGATCCCCGCGGCGGTGATCCTGGCCGGGAGCTTCTTCATGCCGGGTGGCGCACCCGCCGCGGGCTGGACGATCTACGCCCCGCTCACCTACCAGATGCCCGCGAGCATGGATTTCGCGATCTTCGCGCTGCACCTGATGGGCGCGAGCTCGATCATGGGCGCGATCAACATCATCGTGACCATCCTCAACATGCGCGCGCCCGGGATGACGCTGCTGAAGATGCCGATGTTCTGCTGGGGCTGGCTCATCACGGCCTACCTGCTGATCGCGGTGATGCCGGTGCTGGCCGGCGCCATCACCATGACGCTCACCGACCGCCACTTCGGCACCGCCTTCTTCAACCCCGCGGGCGGCGGCGACCCGATCATGTACCAGCACATCTTCTGGTTCTTCGGGCACCCCGAGGTCTACATCATGATCCTGCCGGCCTTCGGGATCATCAGCCACGTCATCCCCGCCTTCGCGCG
Source organism: Rubrivivax sp. (assembly GCA_044507405.1). Taxonomy (GTDB): domain Bacteria; phylum Pseudomonadota; class Gammaproteobacteria; order Burkholderiales; family Burkholderiaceae_C; genus Rhizobacter. The sequence goes on from JBIQJS010000016.1 coordinate 43,451, forward strand.
CAAGCGGCTCTTCGGCTACACGTCCATGGTCTATGCCATCGGCGCGATCGCGATCCTGTCGTTCATCGTGTGGGCGCACCACATGTTCACGACCGGCATGCCGGTGACCGGCCAGCTCTTCTTCATGTACGCGACCATGCTGATCTCGGTGCCGACGGGCGTGAAGGTCTTCAACTGGACGGCCACCATGTGGAAGGGCTCGATGACCTTCGAGACGCCCATGCTCTTCTCGGTGGCCTTCATCTTCGTGTTCACGATCGGCGGCTTCACGGGGCTGATCCTCTCGGTGGCGCCGATCGACATCCAGCTGCAGGACACCTACTACGTGGTGGCGCATTTCCACTACGTGCTGGTGGCCGGCTCGCTCTTCGCGCTCTTCGCCGGCTTCTACTACTGGGCGCCCAAGTGGTCGGGCGTGATGTACGACGAGCTGCGCGGCAAGATCCATTTCTGGGTCTCGCTCGTGAGCTTCAACGTCGCCTTCTTCCCGATGCACTTCCTCGGGCTGGCCGGCATGCCACGCCGCTATGCCGACTACCCGATGCAGTTCGCCGACTTCAACATGGTCGCGACCATCGGCGCCTTCGTGTTCGGGCTGGCGCAGGTCTACTTCGCGCTCTTCGTGCTGCTGCCGGTGCTGCTCAAGCGCGGCGAGCGCGCGCCGCAGCGCCCGTGGGAGGGCGCCGAGGGCCTGGAGTGGGAGGTGCCCTCGCCCGCGCCCTTCCACACCTACGAGACGCCGCCCAGGCTCAACGCCAGCGCCACCCGCGTGATCGGCTGACCATGGCCGCCGTGCAATGGCGCCTGCGGCGCAATTGTTCGCTCACGCCCCGGCAGGCGCTCTTGGCCTGGTCGCTGCCGGTGGTGGCGCTGGTCTTCGTCGCGGCCTTCGCCGTGTGGCAGGGCTGGTGGTGGGTGGCGCTCTTCGCGGCGCTCGACGTGGCCGGCCTGGTCGTGGCGCTGTGGCTCTACACCCGCCATGCGCTCGACGGCGACACCCTGCTGCTCGACGACGACGGCATGCTGCACATCGAGCAGCAGCACGGCCGGCACCAGCGGCACGTGGTCTGGCATGCCTCCATGGTGAGGCTGGACGACCAGGACACGAGGCAGCCGATCTGCCTCAGCGCCGGGCGCGAGCAGCTGAAGATCGGCGCCCAGGTCACGTCGCGCGTGCGCGAGCTCACCGCCCGCGAGCTGCGCCGGGCGCTGCCCATGGCGGCGCTGCAGCGCTCGGCGCACTGAGGTCGCGCCGTCCGAAGTCCTGGCGACACGCCGCATGACGCACCGACACCTGGTCCAGATCCTCCTGCCGCTGGCCGACAACGACGGCCACCGCATCCCGGCGGCGCGCTTCGAGGCGGTGCGCGCGACGCTCGTGGAGCGCTACGGCGGCCTCACCGCCTACAGCCGCGCGCCGGCGCGCGGCCTGTGGAAGGACGAAGACGCCGGCGCCGCGCCGCCCGCCGACACCGTGCGCGACGAGATCGTGGTCTACGAGGTCATGGCCGAGACGCTGGACGCAGCGTGGTGGCGCGGCTACCGGGAGCAGCTCGCACGCGACTTCGGCCAGAAGGAGCTCGTGGTCCGCGCGCAGGAGATCCGCCTCTTGTAGGAGCCCCGAGACTTGCAATCCCCCAGATCCCCGGCGTCGCCGACACCGCCCTACACTGCCGCGCACTTCGGCTTCACGACCCCAGGGCCTCCCTTGCAGACCACCGCCGACGCTGTGCGCGAACTCGAGACGGCCTTCCTGGCCGGTGGCGGCGAACTCGGGGCGCTCATGCGTGCCCACGACTGGGCTGGCACCTCGCTCGGGCCGCCCGAGCACTGGCCGCGCAGCCTGAAGACGGTGGTGCGCATCATGCTCACCTCGCGCCAGCCGATCTGGATCGGCTGGGGGCCGGAGCTGGTCTACCTCTACAACGACCCCTACAAGTCCATCATCGGCGGCAAGCACCCCGCCGCGCTGGGCCTGCCGACGGCGACGGTGTGGGGCGAGATCTGGGCCGACATCGAGCCCCTGCTCGACAGCGCCATGCGCGGCGACGGCACGTTCGTCGAGAGCCAGCTGCTCATCATGGAGCGCAACGGCTACCCCGAGGAGACCTACTACACCTTCTCGTACAGCCCGATCCCGGGCGACGACGGCGTGCCGGCCGGGATCATCTGCGCCAACGCCGACGAGACCCAGCGCGTGATCGGCGAGCGGCAGCTCCGGCTGCTGCGCGAGATGGCCGCCCGCGCCGCCGACGCGCGCGACGTGGCCGCCGCCGTGGCGCGCTGCACCCACGCGCTGCGCACCAACCGCCGCGACGTGCTGTTCGCCCTCGTCTACCTGCGCGAGCACGGCAGCGACGCCTTCCGCCTGGCGGGCCAGTGCGGCGCCGAGGCGATCCACGAGGCCGCCGCCGCGTTCGACATGCGCGAGGAGCCCTGGCGCGCCCGGCAGGTGCTGGCGAGCCACCGCCCGCACCTCGTGGAGGCGCTGCCGGCCGGCATCGCATGGCCGATCGGCGAGTGGGACCAGCCCGCGCGCCGCGCGATGGTGCTGCCCATCCCGCCCTCGGGCGACACCGGCCAGGAGGGCGTGATGGTGGTCGGGCTCAACCCCTACCGCCTGCCCGATGCCGGCTACGTCGACTTCCTGGAGCTCGTGGCGCAGCAGCTGGCCGCGGCCGTCGGCAACGCCCAGGCCTACGAGACCGCGCAGCGCAAGGCCGAGGAGCTGGCCGAGCTCGACCGCGCCAAGACGCAGTTCTTCTCCAACATCAGCCACGAGTTCCGCACGCCGCTCACGCTGATGATGGGGCCGCTGCGCGACCTGCTGGCCGATGCCGAGCTCGACGAAGCCGCACGCTCGCACCTCGAGATGGCCGAGCGCAACGCACTGCGCCTGGCCAAGCTCGTCAACTCGCTGCTCGAGTTCTCGCGCATCGAGGCCGGCCGCGCGACCAGCAGCTTCCATCCCACCGACCTTTCCGCGCTCACCGAGGATCTGGCGAGCGCCTTCCGCTCGGCGATGGAGCGCGCGGGCCTGGCCTACACGGTGGACTGCCCGCCGCTGCCTGTGCCCGTCTACGTGGACCGCGACCACTGGGAGCGCATCGTCCTCAACCTGCTGTCGAACGCGCTCAAGTTCACACTGCAGGGCGGCGTTGCCGTGCGCTTGCGCGTCGAAGGCCAGGAGGCCGTGCTGGAGGTGGCCGACACCGGCATCGGCGTGGACGCGCACGAGGTGCCGCGGCTCTTCGAGCGTTTCCACCGCATCGCGGGCGTGGAGGCGCGCACGCACGAGGGCAGTGGCATCGGCCTCGCTCTCGTGCAGGAGCTCGTGCGGCTGCACCGCGGCAGCATCTCGGCCCAGAGCGCGCCGGGGGTCGGCACCACCTTCACCCTGCGCCTGCCGCTCGGCCACGCCCACCTGCCGCCCGAAGCCGTGCACGCCGAACCGGCGCAGCTGCTGCGCGCCACGCAGGCGAGCGGCTATGTGCAGGAGGCGCTGCGCTGGCTGCCCGTCTCGTCCGACGAAGAGGTCAAGCCGCTCGGCGACGCCGCCGACGCCGCGGGCCTGGGCCAGCGCTATCGCGCCACGCTCGGCGCACGCGTGGTGGTGGCCGACGACAACGCCGACATGCGCCAGTACCTCGAAGGCCTGCTCGCGCCCTACTACCGCGTGGAGGCGGTAGCCGACGGCGCCGAGGCGCTCGACGCCGTGCGGCGCGAGCGGCCGGCGCTGGTGCTTTCCGACGTGATGATGCCCAGGCTCGACGGCTTCGGCCTGCTGGCCGCGCTGCGCGACGACGCCCAGCTGCGCGGTGTGCCGGTGATCCTGCTCTCGGCACGCGCGGGCGACGAGGCGCTGCTCGAAGGCCTGGGGGCCGGCGCCGACGACTATCTCGTCAAGCCTTTCACCGCGCGCGAGCTGCTGGCCCGGGTGTCGGCGCTGATCGAGCTCGACCGGCTGCGCCGCTCGGAAGAGGAGCAGCTGCGCCTGTCGATCGCGAGCGCGCGCATGTTCACCTGGGACATCGACCTGCGCACCTCGCGCGCGAGGTTCTCCGAGAACGCCGCCGACGTGCTAGGCCTGCCCCCGCGCGACCTGGAAGGCGGCTTCCTGGTGGTGCACCCCGATGACGTCGAGCGCCACCGCGCCGCCATCGAGCGCGCGGTGCGCGAGCTCGGCGAGGTCACCGACGAAATCCGCGTGGTGCGGCCCGACAACCAGCAGGTGCGCTGGATCGAGGTGCGTGCCAAGGTGATCTGCGACGATGCCGGCCAGCCGGTGCGCCTGGCCGGCATCTCCTTCGACATCGACGACCGCAAGCGCATGGAGAAGGCGCTGCGCGAGTCCGACCGGCGCAAGGACGAGTTCCTCGCGATGCTCGCGCACGAGCTGCGCAATCCGATGGCGCCGATCCGCACCTCGGGCGAGCTGCTCCTGCGCATGTCGCCGGGCGATGGCCCGATGCGCCGGCTGGTGGACATCATCAACCGCCAGGTGCGCCAGCTCACGCGCATGGTCGAGGACCTGCTCGACGTCTCGCGCATCACGCGCGGGCACATCGAGATCCAGCGCCTGCCGGTGGAGCTCGCCGCCGTGATCGCGGCCGCCGTGGAGGCGGTGGAGCCGCTGATGGTCGAGCGCCGGCACCGCCTGACCGTCACCTCGGGCCTGCCGATCACGGTGATCGGCGACGGCGCGCGCATCCAGCAGTGCGTGGTCAACCTGCTCACCAACGCCGCCAAGTACACCGACCCGGGCGGCGACATCCGCATCGAGCTCGCGCGCGACGCCGGCGAGGCGGTGATCTCGGTCACCGACAACGGCTCGGGCATCGCGCCCGACATGCTGCACTCGGTCTTCGACCTCTTCGTGCAGAGCACGCGCACGCTCGATCGCTCGCAGGGCGGCCTGGGCATCGGCCTGTCGGTGGTGGCGCGCCTGATGGAGATGCACGGCGGCTCGGTGAGCGCGCGCAGCGAAGGCATCGGCAAGGGGTCGACCTTCGAGATGCGCCTGCCCGCCACCGAGCAGGCAGCAGCGGCCGACGCGCACGCGCGGCCCCACAGCGGCCCGCAGCGCCGCGTGCTCGTCATCGACGACAACCGCGACGCCGCCGAGGCGCTCGCCATGCTGCTGCAGCACGACGGCCACGAGGTGCGCGTGGGCTATGGCGCGCAGGAGGCGCTGTCGATGGCGCACGAGTGGCAGCCGCAGGTCGTGATCCTCGACATCGGCCTGCCCGACATGGACGGCTACGAGGTCTGCCGCCAGCTCTCGGCCCGCGGCCTGCCGGCCGCGACCCGCGTCATCGCGCTGACCGGCTACGGCCAACCGGATGACGTGCAGCGGGCCCGCGAAGCCGGCTTCCACGGGCACCTGGTGAAGCCGGTGTCGATGGAGGCGCTGGCGCAGGCGATGCAGGGGCGCTAGGGGCGGGCCCGCGCTCCGCGTGGGTCTCGGCTTCCCTTCCGTTCGCTGGGCTCGTCGAAGCCAGTGCGTTGCTCAGCCCTTCGATACCTCAGGGCGAACGGGGGGACGTGGCGTGTGGCCCTTCGACAAGCTCAGGGCGAACGGCGTTGGG
>JBIQJS010000128.1:0-8065 GCA_044507405.1 Rubrivivax sp.
CGTCGCGGAAGCACTTGGTGATCTGGTAGTAGCGGTCGAAGCCCGACACCATCAGGAGCTGCTTGAAGAGCTGCGGCGACTGCGGCAGCGCGAAGAACATGCCTTCGTTGACGCGGCTGGGCACGAGGTAGTCGCGCGCGCCCTCGGGCGTGCTCTTGGTGAGCATGGGCGTCTCGATGTCGATGAAGCCGTTGGCATCGAGGAACTTGCGCACCTCCATCGCGACGCGGTAGCGCAGGATGAGGTTCTTCTGCATCGCCGGGCGGCGCAGGTCCAGCACGCGGTGCGTGAGGCGGGTCGTCTCCGACAGGTTGTCGTCGTCGAGCTGGAAGGGGGGCGTGACACTCGGGTTCAGCACCTCGAGCTCGTGGCAGAGGATCTCGACCTTGCCGCTCGTGAGGTTGGCGTTCTCGGTGCCGGCCGGGCGCGGGCGGACCTTGCCGACCATCTTCAGGCAGAACTCGTTGCGCACGCCCTCGGCGACCTTGAAGGTCTCGGCGCGGTCGGGGTCGCACACGATCTGCACCAGGCCTTCACGGTCGCGCAGGTCGATGAAGATCACGCCGCCATGGTCGCGGCGGCGATGGGCCCAGCCCATCAGGGTCACGGTCTGGCCGAGGAGCGCTTCGCTCACCAGGCCGCAGTAGGTCGTTCTCATGTTCTTCGCTCCAAAAACGGGGATTGTGCGGCGCTCGCCGGCGCGCGCAACGGTGCAGGCGTTGCGGTCTCAGGGCTGACCAGATGCCGGCTGGTCAGCCCGGCAGGTTTCGGGCGGGCTCGCCCAGCGTGACCGGCAAGGGCGGTGCCACCACGCCCATGGAGATGACGTACTTGAGCGCCTCGTCGACGCTCATCGAGAGCACGATCACATCGCTGCGCGGCACCATCAGGAAGAAGCCGGAGGTGGGGTTGGGCGTGGTCGGCACATAGACGCTCAGGTAGTCACCCGACAGGTGCACGGCCGCCTCGCCACCGGGCTTGCCGGTGACGAAGGCGATCGTCCAGGCGCCCTGGCGCGGGTACTGCACCAGCACCGCCTCGCGGAAGGCGTTGCCCGTGCTCGAGAAGAGGGTGTCGGACACCTGCTTCACCGAGCTGTAGATCGACTTGACGATCGGGATGCGGATCAGGACCTCGTTGGCGCGCGAGAGCGCCCACTGGCCGAACATGTTGGCCGCGAAGACCCCCGTCAGCAGCAGGCCGGCCACCATGACGACGACGCCGAGGCCGGGGATGGTGCGCAGCGCCTCCAGCGAGTCGTGGGCTGCGGCCGGCAGCACGGCCTGCGAGGCGGAGACGACCACGCCGAACATCGTGTCCAGCAGATCGAGCACCGCATGCAGGACCCAGATCGTGATGGCCAGCGGCAACCAGACCAGCAGGCCGGCGATCAGGTATTTCTTCACAGGGTTCCTTGTGATGGAGGCGGGAGCGCCTCAGGGAGCGTCGGGGGCTGCGGCAGGGGCGGGTGCGCTGGAGGGGGCCGGGTCGGCCTTGGCCGGCTCCGACGAGTCGGCCGGCTTGGCATCGCCGGAGGCGCTGGCAGATGCGCCGCTGCTGCCGCCGCGGAAATCGGTCACGTACCAGCCGGAACCCTTGAGCTGGAAGCCGGCGGCGGTGACCTGCTTCTGAAAGGCCTCGGCCCCGCAGGCGGGACAGGTGGTCAGGACAGGGTCGGAGACTTTCTGCAACACGTCCTTGGCGTGCCCGCAAGCCCCACATCGATAGGCGTAGATGGGCATGTCTAACCCTTTGATTCAAAAGGCGAAATTATAAAGCGCGCGTCAATGCCCGTGGGTCGTCGAGCCCGCGCCATGGCCGTGATGTGTGCGGCGCAGCACGGCCTCGATGCTCCGGCCCCCGTCCTGGATGATGCGCGGGGCCAACGAGCCCAGCAGCATGCCGATGATCGAGGCGAAGAGGCCCACGAGGTTCGGCGGCACGAGCGCTTCCGGCGCGAGCGTGTCGGCGCCCAGCCAGAAGCCGATGCCCAGCACGATCGACAGCAGCGCCCCCTGCGTGTTGGCGCGCTTCCAGAAGGCGCCGGCCACGAGCGGCACGAAGGCGCCGGTCAGCGTCACGTTGTAGGCGTTCTGCACCATCTCGTACATGGTGCTGCGGCTGTTGAGCGCGAAGAGCAGCGCCGCGGTCGTGAAGGTCACGAGGATGATGCGCAGGGTGAGCAGCAGCTGCCGGTCGCTCATGCGCGGCACGAAGGGGCGCAGCACGTTCTCGGTGAAGAGCGAGCTCGGCGCGAGCAGAGCGCCACTGGCGGTGGAGAGGATGGCCGACAGCAGCGCACCGAAGAACATCACCTGCGCCCAAAGCGGCATCTTGCCGAGCACGAGGTCGGGCAGGATGCGCTGGATCTGACGCGCGTCCTCGCTGCCGAAGAGCTGCGCGAGGGTCGGGTCGCTCACGATCGCGGCATAGGCGATGTAGATGGGCACGAACGCGAAGCAAAAGTACACGAGGGCGCCGATCACGGTGCCCCACACCGCGGTGCGCTCGTCCTTCGCGCTGGTCATGCGCTGGAAGACGTCCTGCTGCGGGATGGAGCCGAAGGCGAAGGCGAAGAACGCGCCGGCCATGGCCCACCAGCCGGGGGCATCGCTAGGGAAGAACTCGAACTTGCCGTCGGCTGCGGCCTGGGCCACGACCTTGTCCACCCCGCCGGCCAGATCGCCCACCAGCACCGCCACGAGGCTCAGGCCGATGAGGATGATCACCGTCTGGAAGAGGTCGGTGAAGGCGACCGACCACATGCCGCCGAACACGGTGTAGATCAGCACGACTGCGGCGCCGACCATGATGGCCGTGTTGAGGTCCACCGCACCGCCCGAGAGCACGTAGATCACGAGACCAAGCGCGGTGAGCTGCGCCGAGGTCCATCCGAGGTAGCTCAGCACGACCGCGCCGCTCGTGAGCACCTCCACCAGCTTGCCGTAGCGCTCCTTGTAGAAGTCGCCGATGGTCAAGAGGTTCATCCGGTAGAAGAGCCGGGCGAACAGGAGGGCCGCCAGCACCAGGCACACGCTCGCGCCGAAGGGGTCACCCGGAATGCCGGCCAGGCCATCCTTGGCGAAGGTGGCCGAGACCGAGAGCACCGTCTCGGCGCCGAACCAGGTCGCGAACACCGTTGCCACGTTCATGTAGAGCGGCAGGCTGCGGCCGGCCACCAGGAAGTCCTTCGCATTGCGCACCCTGCGCGCGGCGATCAGGCCGATGATGATGGTGACGAGCAGGTAGGCGGCAACAAACGTGATCAGCACGAGCGGATTCCTCCGGGGTGATGCGGTTCTTCAGACGCAGGCGATGCGACCCTCCTCGCCGCCTGCCACAACGGCGGCGCATTATCGGCGGAGGGCTACGCCACCGATCACCCGGCGACGCGCATCCACCACACTGCGGCGATGAGGCCGGTAGCAAAACCAAGGCCAAGCGCGACGGCCGCGTAGAGCACGCGGTTGGTCCGGCGCTGCTCGATCAGGAGCGCCTGCAGCAGCGCCGTGTCGCCAGTGCGCGCCGGTCGCTGCAGCGCCTGATGCACGAGCCGCGGCAGCTCGGGCACGATCTGCGCCCAGTGGGGCGCCTCCTTCTTGAGCCGCTCTACCAGGCCGCGCCAGCCGATCTGGTCGTTCATCCAGCGCTCGAGGAAGGGCTTGGCGGTGTTCCAGAGGTCGAGCTCGGGGTCGAGCTGGCGGCCCAGGCCCTCGATGTTGAGCAGCGTCTTCTGCAGCAGCACGAGCTGCGGCTGGATCTCGACGTTGAAGCGGCGCGAGGTCTGGAAGAGCCGCAGCAGCACCTGCCCGAGCGAGATGTCCTTGAGCGGGCGATCGAAGTGCGGCTCGCACACCGCGCGGATGGCGCCTTCGAGCTCGTCGATCCGCGTGCCCGGCGGCACCCAGCCCGATTCGAGATGGAGCTCGGCCACGCGCTTGTAGTCGCGGCGGAAGAAGGCGATGAAGTTCTGCGCGAGGTAGTCCTTGTCGAACTCGGTGAGCGTGCCCACGATGCCGAAGTCGAGCGCGATGTAGCGGCCGAAGGTCGCACGCTCCACGCTCACCTGGATGTTGCCGGGGTGCATGTCGGCGTGGAAGAAGCCGTCGCGGAACACCTGCGTGAAGAAGATCGTGACGCCGTCGCGCGCGAGCTTCTTGATGTCCACGCCCGCCTCGCGCAGGCGCTGCGTCTGGCTGATGGGCACGCCGTACATGCGCTCCATCACGAGCACGGTCGGGGTGCACAGCTCCCAGATCATCTCGGGCACGAGCACCAGGCCCAGGCCTTCCATGTTGCGGCGCAGCTGGGCCGCGTTGGCCGCCTCGCGCACCAGGTCGAGCTCGTCGTGCAGGTACTTGTCGAACTCGGCCACCACCTCGCGCGGCTTCAGGCGCTTGCCGTCGGCCGACAGCCGCTCCACCCAGCGCGCAAGCGTGCGCAGCAGCGACAGGTCGTCGTCGATGACGGCGAGCATGCCGGGGCGCAGCACCTTCACCGCCACCTGGCGGCCGTTCTGCAGCGTGGCGAAATGGACCTGCGCGATCGACGCGCTGGCCACCGGATCGGCCTCGAAGCTCGCGAACACCGCTTCGATCGGCCGCCCGTAGGCGCGCTCCACCAGCTCGCGCGCCACGGCCGCCGGAAACGGCGGCACGCGGTCCTGCAGGAGGGCGAGCTCGTCGGCCATGTCCGGCGGCAGCAGGTCGCGCCGGGTGGAGAGCACCTGCCCGAACTTCACGAAGATCGGGCCCAGCCGCTCCAGCGCCTCGCGCAGGCGCCGCCCCCGCGCCTGGTCCAGCCGCCGCCCGAAAGTGATGACCTTCACCAGGCCGCGCACCCACGGGTCGCGAAAGCCCGAGAGCGCCAGCTCGTCCAGCCCGAAGCGCAGGACGATGTAGCCGATGTAGACGAGCCGGAAGAGGTGCCTCATCGGGGCGTGCGCGACACCAGCCCCTGCACGGTGCGCACCGCTTCGCGCAGGCCCGCGCCGATGGCCGACGCGGCGCGCGAGATCTCGTGCGCCGGCGCCTGGCCGACGATGCGGGCCAGGTCGTCCTCGAGGTCCCAGCGCAGGTTGTCGATGAGCCAGCTCACGTCGGCCGCGAGCGTGGAGTCGCCCTCGATCACGATCTGCGGCCGTTCGCCGGCGAACCACTGGCCCGCGAGCTTCAGCGGGTTGGAGGCGTCGAGGTTGATGCGCAGGTCGGCCTGGGCGGGCGGCGCCTCGCCGCACCACTCGAAGAGCCCCGCCGGCGTGATCGTGTAGGCCACGGCCGGAGGCGGCGGCAGCAGCGTGGGCCACCCCGTCCACACCAGTTGCAGGCTGCGCCCGGCGTGGGGCTTGAGCCGATCGGTGGCCACCGGCTCGGCCGCGACCACGTGGTTGAGCAGCAGCGTGATGCGCGCCATCGCGGCGGCGCCGAGCGCCGAACTGAAGCGCGCCCCGAGGGCGGAATCGAAGGGGGTAGGCATCGCGGAATTGTAGGCGTCGGTCCCCGCGACACAGGGGCTGTGGGGACTCGCCGTCGACCCCTATGATCCGCGCCCATGCCCCGCATCCTGCTCACCGGCGCCGCCGGCTACATCGCCTCGCACACCTGGCTCGCGCTGCAGGCCGCCGGCTTCGAAGTCGTCGGCGTCGACAACTTCGCCAACAGCTCGCCCCAGGTCCTGCCGCGGCTCGAGCGCCTGGGGGGGCGGCCGATCCGCTTCATCGAGGCCGACGTCTGCGACCGCTCGGCGATGGACCAGCTCTTCGCCACGCAGCAGGTCGACGCCGTGGTGCACTTCGCCGCCCACAAGGCCGTCGGCGAATCGACCCAGAAGCCGCTGGAGTACTACCGCAACAACCTGGGCGGCCTCATCAACATCGCCCAGGTGATGCAGGCGCACGGCGTGCAGCGGCTGGTGTTCAGCTCCTCGGCCACCGTCTACGGCCAGCCCGACCGCCTGCCCATCACCGAAGACGCCGCCCTGCAGGCCACCAACCCCTACGGCACGACCAAGCTGCTCGGCGAGGAGCTGCTGCGCGAGACCGAGCGCTGCACCTCCGGCTGGGCCATCGCCTACCTGCGCTACTTCAACCCGGTGGGCGCGCACGAGAGCGGCGACATCGGCGAAGACCCGCGCGGCACGCCCAACAACCTCATGCCCTACGTGGCGCAGGTGGCCGTGGGCAAGCGCCCGCGCCTGCAGGTCTTCGGCGGCGACTACGACACCCCCGACGGCACCGGCGTGCGCGACTACATCCACGTGATGGACCTCGCCGAAGGCCACGTCGCCGCCCTGCGCCACCTGCTCGAGCGCGGCAGCTCGCTCACCGTGAACCTGGGCACCGGGCAGGGGTACAGCGTGCTGGAGGTGGTCCAGGCCTTCGAAGCCGCCAGCGGCCGCGCCGTGCCCTACGACATCGTCGATCGCCGCCCCGGCGACGTGGCCGCCTGCTACGCCGACCCGTCGCTCGCGCGCGCGCTGCTCGGCTGGTCGGCCACGCGCGGCCTGGCGCAGATGTGCGAGGACGCGTGGCGCTGGCAGAGCCGCAATCCGCAGGGCTACGCCTGAGGTCCGAGCTGCCACGCGCCGGGCGAAGCGTGAATCGTTCACGCACGCAGGCCCCCTAATACACCAGGTCCCCCCACACTTGCGGGACCGCCCCCCCGGGGTCTTGGGTGAGAATCGTCCGCGGTGCTTGAGCCCAGGCGCCGCGAGTGCTCACCCCGGGCAGCTTGCGCCGCGCCTTGCCAGGCCCCCGGCGCTCCGATGCAAGGCATTGCCGTCAGCAGTCGACCACACGATGGAGGCGACGCTTCGTGGACCAACCCCTCGCAATGTTTGAAGACCGACCGTACAAGCGAACGTTCTACAACGCTCCGCAATCGGTGACGTCCTTCATGGCCGCGTTCCTGGAACCGGCCATCACGGTGCTCACCTTTCTCGCCGCCAACCTCTACATCGACGCCTTCGTCGGGCGCCCCGAGCTGGTGCTGTGCCTGCTCGTCTTCGCGCTGACCTTCCCGGGGCGCAACCGCTTCCGCCAGAACCCGCTCGCCGCTGCGGTGGACATCGCCTCGTCGTGGACGGTGCTGATCGGCGTGCTGCTGCTGTGCGGCTACGTCACGCGCAGCCTCGGCTATTTCGAAGAGCGTGCGCTCATCGCCTGGGTGGTCGCGACGCCCGTCGTGCAATGGGCAGCGGTCTGGGTGGGCCGGCGCCTGCTGCTGCACCAGCTCTCGCAGCCCGAGGCGCGCCGCCGAGCGATCATCATCGGCGCCGGCCCGCAGGGCGTGAAGGTCATGCGCGCGCTCACCACCAGCGACGACAAGGGCGTCGATTTCCTCGGCTACTTCGACGATCGCGCCGATGCGCGGGTCGATGGCCTCGCCATGGAGGAGGTCAAGGGCGGCTTGAAGGATGCCGCCGACTTCATCCGCCGCCACGGCGTGCACGAGGTCTTCATCACCCTGCCGCTCGGCTCGCAGCCTCGCATCGTCGAGTTGCTCGAGCAGATGCAGGACACCACCGCCTCGCTCTTCTTCGTGCCCGACATCTTCGGCATCAGCATCATCCAGGGCCGCCTGCAGGACATGAACGGCCTGCCGGTGGTGGGCATCTGCGAGACACCCTTCACCGGCACCAACGAGCTCGTCAAGCGCGTGAGCGATGTGGTGCTCGCGTCCATCATCCTGGTGCTGATCTCGCCCATCCTGCTGGCGATCGCCATCGGCGTGAAGCTGAGCTCGCCGGGGCCCATCATCTTCAAGCAGCGCCGCACCGGCCTCGACGGGGAAGACATCACCGTCTACAAGTTCCGCTCGATGACCACGCAGGACAACGGCCCGGTCGTCAAGCAGGCGACCAAGGGCGACGCCCGCATCACGCGCTTCGGGGCCTTCCTGCGCCGCACCTCGCTCGACGAGCTGCCCCAGTTCTACAACGTGCTGCAGGGGCGCATGAGCATCGTCGGCCCGCGCCCGCACGCCGTGGCCCACAACGAGGAGTACCGGCGCATCGTCAAGGCGTACATGGTGCGCCACAAGGTCAAGCCCGGCATCACCGGCTGGGC
>JBIQJS010000129.1:0-8035 GCA_044507405.1 Rubrivivax sp.
CCATGCCCTCCCTCTTCCGCCCCCAAGTCGTCGAAGGACGACGTCAGGAGTGGCTGGGGCGTGTCCAGCTGATCCGACCGGTATCGCTTGCCGTGCTCACGACCTTCGTTGCCGCGACTGCGGTGGCGACGGTCACATACCTAATGCTCGGGGAGTACACACGAAAAGCACGTGTGAGCGGATACCTGGTGCCCGATCGGGGCGTGATCCGGCTGGTGCCGCCGCAGGCGGCCACGGTGGTGGAGCGGCATGTGACCGAAGGGCAGGTCGTCCGGCGTGGCGACGTGCTCTTCGTGCTCTCGATGGAGCGGGCCACGCTGCGCGGCGATGCGAACACCGCCGTGCAGGCCTCGCTGGCCGCGCGTGAGCGCAGCCTCAAGCAATCGACCGAGCAGCAGCAGCGGCTGCAGCAGTCGCAGACGGCTGCGCTGCAGCGCCAGATCGCCGACATGCGCGAGGAGCTCGCACAGATCGGCGCCGAGGCCTCCCTGCAGGCGCAGCGCCTCACGCTCGCCCAGCAGGCGCAGGCGCGGCTCGAGTCGCTCCGCCAGGACAACTTCGTCTCTTCGGCGCAGGTGCAGACCAAGGCCGAGGAAGTGCTGGGCCTGCGCGCCCAGCTGCAGTCGCTGGAGCGCCAGCGTGCGGTGCAGCAGCGCGAGATCGGCCGCCTGGAGGCCGAGCTGCGCGAGCTGCCGCTGCGCATGCAGGCGGAGCAGGGCGAGCTGGAACGCGACCTCGCCGTCGTCGCCCAGCGCAGCGCCGAGACCGAGGCGCAGTCGCGCCTCGTGATCCGCGCGCCCGAAGACGGCGTGGTGACGGCGGTCGTCGCCGAGCGCGGCCAGCCGGCCACGCCCGGGGTGGCGCTCGCGAGCCTGGTGCCGGCCGATGCGCGCTTGCAGGCCCATCTCTACGCGCCGTCGAGCGCGGTCGGCTTCGTGCGGGCCGACCAGCCGGTGCAGCTGCGCTACCAGGCCTATCCGTACCAGAAGTTCGGCCACCAGGCAGGGCAGGTGCTGCAGGTCTCGCGCACGCCGCTGCAGGCGGCCGAGCTCGCCGGGCTGTCGCTGCCGCCGAGTGACGAGCCGCTCTACCGCATCACGGTGGCGCTCGATCGGCAGTCGGTGCAGGCCTACGGGCAGGCACAGCCGCTCGCCCCGGGCATGCAGCTCGACGCCGACGTGATGCTCGATCGCCGCCGACTGATCGAATGGATCTTCGAACCCCTGCTGAGCGTGACGGGTCGCGTATGAGCCTACGCGCTGCGCAGTACCGGATGTCGTCTCGATGCTGGATGCCTTGAACCTTGGCTGGGGCGCGCGCCGCGTCCCGATGATCCTGCAGACCGAGGCCGCCGAGTGCGGCCTCGCGTGCCTTGCGATGGTGGCCGCGCAGCATGGCCTGCGCACTGACCTGCCGACGCTGCGCAAGCGCTTCTCGCTCTCGCTCAAGGGCGCGACCATGGCCGACCTCGTGCGCATGGCCGGTCGGATGCAGCTGAGCCCGCGGCCGCTGCGCGCGGAGATGGAGCACCTGCCGCAGCTCGCCTTGCCCTGCGTGCTGCACTGGGACCTGAACCACTTCGTGGTGCTGACCGAGGTGCGCGGCGACCGCGCCACGGTCCACGATCCGGCGCGCGGCGTGCGGCACCTCAGGCTCTCCGAGGTGGGCAAGCATTTCACGGGTGTCGTGCTGGAGCTCTCGCCCGCGCCCGACTTCAAGCCGCAGGAAGAGCGCCAGTCGATCAGCGTGCGGCAGCTGCTCGGCCACGTGACGGGGCTGCGCCGCTCGCTCGGCCAGATCTTCGTGCTGGCGCTGGCGCTCGAAGTCTTCATGCTGCTGTCGCCCTTCTTCATGCAGTGGGTGGTCGACGGCGTGCTGGTGAGCGCCGATCGCGACCTGCTGCTCACGCTGGGCCTGGGCTTCGGGCTGCTGGTGCTGGTGCAGGTGGCCACGGGGGCGATCCGCTCGTGGGCCGTGCTCTACCTTTCGGCCACGCTCAACCTGCAATGGCTGGGCAATGTCTTCGCGCACCTGATGCGCCTGCCCGTGAGCTGGTTCGAGAAGCGCCACACGGGCGACATCCTTTCGCGGTTCGGCGCGATCCAGCAGATGCAGCAGACGCTCACCACGAGCTTCATCGAGGCCGTGCTCGACGGGCTGCTGGTGGTGCTGACGTTCGCGGTGATGTGCATCTACAGCGTGACGCTCGCAGCCATCGCGGCCGCGGGCGTGGCGCTCTACGCGCTCTTGCGCTGGGCCTTCTTCCGTCCGCTGCGGGAGGCGACCGAAGAGGAGATCGTGCACGAGGCCAAGCGCTCCACGCACTTCCTCGAATCGCTGCGCGGGGTGCAGAGCATCAAGCTCTACAACCGCCAGGAGGATCGCCACGCGATGTTCATGAACAAGGTGGTGGACGCCATGAACGCGACCATCGCCACGCGCAAGCTCGACCTGCTCTTCGGCGTGCTGCACAAGCTCGTCTTCGGCCTGGAGCGGGTGGCCGTGATCTGGGTGGGCGCGCTGCTGGTGATGGACCAGCGCTTCTCGGTGGGCATGCTCTTCGCCTTCTTCGCCTACCGCGAGACCTTCGCGCAGCGGGTGAGCGGGCTGATCGACAAGGTGGTCGAGCTCAAGATGCTCAAGCTGCAGGGCGAGCGCCTCGCCGACATCGTGCAGACCGCGCCCGAGACCGAGCCCGACGTGCCGGCCCCGCGCGAAGACACGCTCCCGTCCCGCCTGGAATTGCGCAATGTGAGCTTCCGCTATTCGGACAACGAGCCCGAGGTGCTGCAGGACGTGAGCCTCGTGATCGAGCCGGGCGAGTCGGTCGCGATCGCCGGGCCCTCGGGCTGCGGCAAGACCACGCTGCTCAAGATCATGCTGGGCATCCATGCGCCGCACTCGGGCGAGGTGCTGGTGGGCGGCGTGCCGCTGCGGCAGCTCGGGCTGCGCGGCTTCCGCGACATGGTGGGCACGGTGATGCAGGAGGACCAGCTCTTCGCCGGGTCCATCACCGACAACATCAGCTTCTTCGACTCGCACGCCGATCCGGCGTGGGTCGCCGAGTGTGCGCGGCTGGCCGCAGTGCACGACGAGATCGAGGCCATGCCCATGGGTTACCACACGCTCATCGGCGACATGGGCTCGAGCATCTCCGGCGGCCAGAAGCAACGCATCCTGCTCGCGCGCGCGCTCTACAAGCGGCCGAGGATCCTCTTCCTCGACGAGGCCACGAGCGCGCTCGACGTCGACCGCGAGCGGCTGGTGAACCAGGCCGTGCGCCAGCTCGAGCTCACGCGCGTGATCGTGGCGCACCGGCCCGAGACCATCGCCTCGGCCTCGCGCGTGATCGTGCTCAAGGATGGGCACGTGGCGCAGGAGCTCCGCACCGTGGGTGCGGGGCGTTGACGTCGTTTCCGTCCACCCGCCATGCACCTGTCGCTTGCCTCAGGGAGTGAACCCAACCCCCATGCGCTCGCCGCGATGACGCGGGCGGCCGAGGTCTACCCGATCGTCGCCTCGCAGGACATCGTGGACAGCCGCGGCGTGAAGCTCTGGGCGCGCGGCCAGCCGGTGTCGGCCGCGCTGCAGCAGCGCCTCCTGGAGCGCCGGCTGCAGAAGCCGCTCGAAGCCTGCCTCGAAGCCGAAGGCGGCGTCACCCCGTTCAGCCTGATGGGCGACCTGCAGTCGCTGCTCGAATCGGACCACCCGCTCGCGCCGGCGGTGCGTGTCTACGGCGCGGTGCTCGTGACCCAGCTGCAGCAGATGCCGCTGCATCCGGTCGCGCAGCTGCTGCTCACCACCGCGGCCGGCGCGCGCCCCCATGCAGTGGCGCATGCGGTGGCCGGCATGGCGCTCGCGGGGGCCATGATGGCCAGCCGTCACGCGAGCGCGCAGGAGGTGCGCCTCGCGATGCTCGGCGGCCTGCTGCACGACATCGGCGAGGTCTACGTGAATCCTGCCTACCTGGACTACCAGGCGCCGCTGGACCTCATCGGGCACAAGCACCTGGTGGTGCATCCGCGCGTGGCGCAGCTGCTGCTGGTGGGCCTCACCGACTATCCCAAGGCGCTCGGCCAGGCGATCGCCGAGCACCACGAGCGGCTCGACCGGTCCGGCTACCCCGCGCGGCTGTCGGGCGAGGCGGTCTCCACGCTGGGCCGTGTGCTCGCGGTGGTGGAGGCCACGCTCGGCAGCATGGGCGACGCCCACGCGCCGCTCACGCGGGCGAGCTTTGCGCTGCGGGTGGTGCCGGGCGAGTTCGATCCGGTGTGGACGAGCTTCATCAGCGAGGCCGCCCGCGAGGCCGGCGAAGACGGTGCGCCCGAGGCACAGCCCGCAGCCGCGACGATCGCCGCGCAGCTGGACGAGATCGACCACCAGCTCGACGCCGCCCAGCGGCTCGCGCGCGAGCTCAACGAGCAGCGCCGCACCTCCAAGATCACCGAGGTCGTCGCCGATGCGCTGCACCGGCTGGAGCGGCTGCGGGTGGCGTGGAACGCGCTCGGCTTGTGGGGCGGTGCGGCGGCCGTCGAAGCCGGCATCGCCCCGGCCGAGCAGCTGGAGCTGGTGCTGGCCGAGAGCGAACTGCGCCAGCGCTTGCGGGCCTTCCACCGCGAGTGCCTGCTGCTGAGCGAAGGTTTGACCGAAGCCGAGAAATTCCGGCTCTCACCGCTGTGGCAGGGTCTCTTCCAGCCGGCGTGAGGCCGCCGCAGGCCGGACCGCATCCCCACGGGGGACGGGCTCACGAACGGGGCCGAGGGTCCGTCATCCGTTCGACGTGCCCAAGCCAGCGCAGGGCCTGCTCGCGGTTGTCGCCGCACATCTCGGGCGCCGGCTGGAGCGAGCCGCACACGGCGGGTCGGTCGGGGTGGCCGAAGAGGGCGCAGGCGTGGTCGTCGGTGAGGTGGAGGCAGCGCACGCCCGCGGGCTTGCTGATGCCGTTCACGAGCGGCATGCCGGGGATAGGCGACGAGATCGAAGGCGCGATGCAGCAGGCGCCGCAGCCGGGTCGGCAGTTCATGCGCCGATTATTCGACGGTGCATGGCCGGCGCCGCCGGGTCTTGCACGGCGCGCCGTGACGCGGCAGGCCGGCCCACCTAAAATTCACGCCCTTCCTGCGCGGGAGCGTTCCGCTCGAACCCCGTGCCCCTCTCCCGGAGCTCCCATGCTGTATCCCCATGAATTCGACGTGATCGTCGTCGGCGGCGGCCATGCCGGCACCGAAGCCGCGCTGGCGGCGGCACGCATGGGCGTGAGCACGCTCCTGCTGACCCACAACATCGAGACGCTCGGCCAGATGAGCTGCAACCCGTCGATCGGCGGGATCGGCAAGGGCCATCTGGTGAAGGAGGTGGATGCCCTGGGCGGCGCCATGGCCGCGGCCACCGACGAAGCCGGCATCCAGTTCCGCATCCTCAACGGCTCCAAGGGGCCGGCGGTGCGCGCAACGCGGGCCCAGGCCGACCGCATTCTTTACAAGGCGGCGATCCGGCGTCGGCTGGAGAACCAGCCCCACCTGACGCTCTTCCAGCAGGCGGTCGACGATCTCATGGTCGAAGGTGACCGTGTGGTGGGAGCTGTCACGCAAGTTGGCATTCGCTTCCGTGCGCGCGCCGTGGTGCTGACGGCCGGGACCTTCCTCGACGGGAAGATCCATGTCGGCCTGGAGCAGCATGCCGGCGGCCGCGCGGGCGACCCGCCGGCCGTCACGCTCTCGGCGCGGCTCAAGGAGCTGAAGCTGCCGCAGGGCCGCCTCAAGACCGGCACGCCGCCGCGGCTCGATGGGCGCACCATCGATTTTTCGGTGCTCACCGAGCAGCCCGGCGACCTGGACCCGGTGCCGGTGTTCAGCTTCATGGGCCATGCCTCGCAGCACCCGCGGCAGGTGCCGTGCTGGATCACGCACACCAACGCCCGTACGCACGAGGTCATCCGCTCCGGCTTCGACCGCAGCCCGATGTTCACCGGCGTGATCGAAGGGGTGGGGCCGCGCTACTGCCCGAGCATCGAGGACAAGGTCAACCGCTTCGCCGATAAGGAATCGCACCAGATCTTCCTGGAGCCCGAAGGGCTGACCACGCACGAGGTCTATCCGAACGGCATCAGCACCAGCTTGCCGTTCGACGTGCAGCTGGCGGCGGTCCGCTCCATGCGCGGCCTCGAGCAGGCGCACATCCTGCGGCCCGGCTACGCGATCGAATACGACTACTTCGACCCGCGGGCGCTCAAGGCGAGCTTCGAGACGAAGGCAATCCAGGGCCTTTACTTCGCCGGCCAGATCAACGGCACCACCGGCTACGAGGAAGCGGCGGCGCAGGGGCTCTTTGCAGGCGTCAATGCCGCACGGCAGGTGCAGGGCCGCGAGCCCTGGACGCCACGCCGCGACCAAGCCTACCTGGGCGTGCTCGTCGACGACCTCATCACCAAGGGCGTGACCGAGCCCTACCGCATGTTCACCAGCCGGGCGGAATTCCGGCTCCAGCTGCGCGAGGACAACGCCGACCTGCGCCTGACCGAGGTCGGGCGCGAGCTGGGCCTGGTCGACGACGAGCGGTGGGCGGCGTTCAACCGCAAGCGCGATGCGATCGCCCGTGAGGTCGAGCGTCTGCGCTCCACCTGGGTGCACCCCGGCGCGCTGCCGATCGAGGCGGCGGAGCGCCTGCTCGGCAAGGCGATCGAGCGTGAATACAACCTGGCCGACCTCCTGCGCCGGCCGGGGGTGGGCTACGACGCCGTGGCCGAGATCGCGGCGATCGCGAAGCCCGAAGCGGGTGTTTCACGTGAAACGCTCCAGGCGGCATTGGGCAAGTCGCTCGCCGACGCCGTGCTGGAGCAGGCCGAAATCAGCATCAAGTACGCCGGCTACATCGACAAGCAGATCGAAGAGGTGGAGCGGGCCGCGCACTATGAGTCGCTGCGGCTGCCCCCGGACTTGGACTACGCGCAGGTGACGGCCATCAGCTACGAGGCTCGCCAGAAGCTGGCGTTGCATCGCCCCGAGACGCTGGGCCAGGCGTCTCGCATCTCCGGCATCACGCCGGCCACGATTTCGCTCCTGCTGATCCACCTGAAGAAGGGCCGATTCAAGGGCTTTGCCGCCAACGAACAGCCGGACCGCAATGCCGCGTGAGCTGCGTGATGCCCTGACGGACGGCGCTGCAGCCCTGGGCCTGGCCCTCACGGACGCGCAGACCCAGGCGCTGCTCGACTACCTGGCCCTGTTGCAGAAGTGGAACGGGGTCTACAACCTGACCGCCGTTCGCCGCCCGGGTGAGATGCTCACCCACCATCTGCTGGACAGCCTGGCGGTGGTGGCCCCGTTGCGACGCCACCTTGCCGGGCGCGCCACTCGCGTCCTGGATGTCGGCAGTGGAGGAGGGTTACCGGGGGTGGTGCTGGCCATCCTGGAGCCGGCACTCGACGTCACCTGCGTGGACGCGGTCGGCAAGAAGGCGAGCTTCGTGCGCCAGGTCAGCGCTGAACTCAGGCTGCCCCAACTCGGCGCGGTGCATGCGCGCGTGGAAGACCTGCGCCTCCCGCCTTTCGACGTGATCACCTCGCGCGCCTTTGCGTCCCTGGCCGACTTCACCCGCCTCACGCGGCACCTGCTGGCGAAAGAGGGTGCCTGGATGGCGATGAAGGGCAAGCTGCCGAAAGACGAGATGGAGGCCTTGCCCGCCGACTGGCGCGTGTTTCACGTGGAACAGTTGCACGTGCCCGGCTTGAACGCCGAGCGCTGCCTGATCTGGATCCAGCGGGCCCCACCGCTCTGAACGACATGACTTTGCTTGGGATTTCCGACTTCGGCACCTTCTGCCTCTCCATCCTGGTCTTCCTGGCGTTGCCCGGGCCCGGGACGTTTGCGCTGCTGACGTCCACCGCCAAGGGGGGCTTCCGGGCGGGTGCCGCCGCCACCTTCGGCCTCATCGCCGGAGATCAGGTGCTGCTGTGGGCTGCCGTGGCCGGGGTGGCAGCGCTGCTGGCCGCGCACCCGATGCTGTTCCAGGCGATCCAGTACGCCGGCGCCGCCTA
>JBIQJS010000017.1:0-48449 GCA_044507405.1 Rubrivivax sp.
TGCGGTAGAGCGCCGGGTCGCGCAGGTTGATGTTGGGCGAGGCCATGTCGATCTTGGCGCGCAGCACGGCGGCGCCATCGGCGAGCTTGCCGTCGCGCATCTCGCGGAAGCGCGCGAGGTTTTCCTCGGGCGTGCGGCTGCGGTAGGGGCTGTCGCGGCCGGGCGTGGCGAAGTCGCCGCGGTTGGCGCGCATCTCCTCGGCGCTCTGTTCGTCGACGTAGGCGAGCCCGGCACCGATGAGCGCCTCGGCCGCGCGGTACATGAAGTCGAAGTAGTGGCTGGCGTAGTAGAGGTGCGAGGTGCCGCCCACGTTCCAGTCGAAGCCCAGCCACTTCACCGCGTCGAGGATAGAGTCGACGTACTCCTGCTCCTCCTTCTCCGGGTTGGTGTCGTCGAAGCGCATGTGGCAGATGCCGCCGTACTCGCGCGCGAGGCCGAAGTTCAGGCAGATGCTCTTGGCGTGGCCGATGTGCAGGTAGCCGTTGGGCTCGGGCGGGAAGCGGGTGCGGATCTTCGCCGCATCGAGCGGGGCGCTCGCGTGGTGCTGCGCATCGCCGGGAGAGCCGGCGAAGCGCCGGCCGGCGTAGGTGCCCTGCGCCAGGTCACGCTCGATGATCTGCCGCAGGAAGTTGCTCGGCTTGTGTTCGTCGGCGGGCGTGTGGCGTTTGGGGTCGCTCATGCAGGGCGTTTCGAGGTAGGAGGAAGGGCGAAAAAGCGAACGAAGATTGTAGTCGTGGCCCCCTGCGCAACCCTGGCCCCGAGCGGTGTGTGACCATTCGCACGGCTGTCTCTTTTCCGTGCGTGCAGGCCCCCTCGGCTGGAGGGGCACAGGGACTGTCCCGATGGGCAGCGGCTCGAAACAATCGCGCCCCATGTCGCCGCCCACAGAACACCACGCGCCCCCTTCACCCTCGGGCCATCCCGACCGCAAGCCCCAGGAGCATCACCTCACGCCGGCCGCGCACGAATGGCTCGGCAAGCTGCCGCCGCGCTACCAGCCGCTGGCCACCGCACGTCGCCATCCGCATGTGGTCAACCGCCTGTGCGAGCTCTGGTCCACCCCGGGCGAGCTGCCGGGCTACATGCGCGAACTCGTGCTGAGCAGCCGACCCGGCCCGCGCCTGGGCTTCGCCTTCGAAGTGCTCACCGAACTGGCCGATCTGCAGACGCTCGTCGACGAACTCGTGCACGCCCGGAAGAACTGACAGGCGACGCGGCATCTCGCTTGCCGCTTTACGAGACTTCACACGGCTTTACCTTGCGGATGTGCACGGGCGCAGGGGGTGCGCGTTATGGTGAGCACACCGGCCGACTAAGCGCCGGTCCTCGAAAAAGGAGAGCACACCATGTTCAACCGCAAGTCCGCTTTTGCCGCCCTCATCGCACTGGGCGCCCTGGCTGCCGGCAGCGCCCATGCGGGCAACGTGCAGTGGTCGGTCTCGGTCAACCTGCCGCCGGTGGGCACCGTCGTGTCCAACGTCCCCGTGTACCACCCGGCGCCGGTCTACCACCCCGCGCCGGTGTATGCACCGGCCCCGGTGTACTACGTGCCTGCGCCGGCCGTCGTGTACCGCCCGGTGCCGGTGTACCGCCCGGTGCCGGTGCACGGCGTGAAGCATCACCCGCATCACCACCACAGCCATGGCAAGCACCCTGGCGGCCGGGGTGATCGCTGGGAGCGTGGGCCCCGCCACCACCGCCATTGAGCGCCGGACCGGCGTGACACTGCGGGCCGCCCTGTGCGGCCCGCGTCTTTTTGTGCAGCCGCTCAGCGGCGTTCCGCGTCCTCGCGATGCAGCCGCTCGATCTCCTGGCGCAGCATGCGTTCGCGCAGGCCCTCGCCGCGCAGGCTGCCGAGCACGAAGACGCCGTGGAGCAGCAGCCCCAGCCCCCAGCCCCAGACGAAGCCCGGTCCGCCTCCGGTGGTGTGCGCCCACACGATGAAGGCGAGGTTCACGAGCGTGAAGACGAGCGCATGCGCGTACCAGCCGAGCTTGCGCTGCACGCGGCGCCTGGCGCGTGCCTCCAGGCCGTCGTGGCGCGGGGAGGTGGGGCTCATGTCACATCGCCTTGAAGAGGTGGTGGTAGAGCCGGCTCACGGCGAGCCGGTCGGGGTGGCCGCGCAAGGCGAGCGTGAGCTTGCCGGCCTCGTCGCGCGTGGCGCTCGCCACCGCCTCGGCGCGCACCACCGTGCCGCGGTGGATCTGCCAGAAGCGGTCCGGGTCGAGCTGCGGGAGCAGCTCGCGCAGCGAGGTGCGGATGAGGTGCTCGCGCTCGGCGGTGACGACACGCACATATTTGTCGGCGGCCTCGAAGTACAGCACCTCGTCGACCCTGACCATGTGGATGGTGCTGCCCGTGCCGGCCTGGATCACGCTCAGGCGTGCCGCGGCCGCCGGGGGCTGGGTGAGCAGGCCGCGGATCTGCTGGAGCGCGGCGTCGAGATCCCCGCCGGGGCCGGCCTGCCGCCGGCGCAGCACGTCCTGCAGCCGCGTGCAGGTCTGCGCGAGGCGCTCCGGGGAGACGGGCTTGAGCACGTAGTCGACCGCGGCGCGCTCGAAGGCTTCGACCGCATGCTCGTCGTGCGCCGTGACGAAGACCAGCAGCGGGAAGGGCCGCTGCTCGGGCCACTCTTCGGCGAGCACCTGCGCCGCCTCCAGCCCGCTCAGGCCGGGCATGCGGATGTCGAGGAAGAGCACCTGCGGGGCGAGCGCCAGCGCCTGCGTCACCGCCGCTTCGCCGTGGCCGACGGTGGCCACGATCTCGAGCGCGGGCCACTGGCGGGCCAGCTCGGCGCGGAGGTGGGCGGCGAGCAGCGGTTCGTCTTCGGCGATGAGGGCGGTGGCGTTCATGGCGGGCTGATGTTCAGGCGGTGCGGTCGAGCGGGATGCGCACCGTGGCGACCGCGCCGCCCCCGGCGTCGCCGGCCGGTGCGAGGGTGAGGCTCGCGGCCGTGCCGTAGAGCGTGGCCAGGCGTTCGCGGGCCTGGCTCACGCCGAAGTGCGTGCCGTCGTTGGCGACGCCGCTCAGGCCGACGCCGGTGTCGCGCACGGTGAGCTTGAGATCGCGGCCGTCGCGCTCGGCGGTGACGACGAGGCGGCCCCCCTCGACCTTGGGCTCCAGGCCGTGCTTGATGGCGTTCTCCACCAGCGGCTGCAGGATCAGCGTGGGCACGGCCAGCTCGCCCAGGCCCTCGCCGAGCGTCCACTCGGTGTGCAGCCGGTCGCCCATGCGGATCTTCATGAGCGCGAGGTAGTCGTTCAGCCGCGCGAACTCGGCCGACAGCGGGTGCAGCATGCCGCGCGAGGCGTTGAGCGTGGAGCGCATGTAGGCGACCAGGTGGTCGAGCATCTCCTGCGCGCGCGGCGGGTCGAGCGCGATCAGCACGCGCAGGTTGGCCAGCGTGTTGAAGAGCATGTGCGGCTCGAGCTGCGACGACAGCAGCTGCAGCTGCGCCTGGCTCGCGTC
Organism: Rubrivivax sp.; assembly: GCA_044507405.1. GTDB lineage: Bacteria > Pseudomonadota > Gammaproteobacteria > Burkholderiales > Burkholderiaceae_C > Rhizobacter. The sequence continues at coordinate 3,469 of JBIQJS010000017.1, forward strand.
GCGTTGGGCGGTGGCGGCCAGGCGCGCGAGTGTTTCGCCGCGGCCGCGGATGTAGAAGAAGTAGTTGATGGCGGCGCTGACGGCGACGGCGAGGAAGAGGTAGCCGAGCAGCTGCCGCGGTTCGCTGAGCGCGTGCTGGGTCGTGTGGCCGCTGTAGGCGGCGCCGATCGCCATGCCCACGACGTAGCCGACGACGATGGCGCTCGCCAGCAGCGCCATCCGGCGCCAGCCCACCGGCCACTGGCTCTGCGGATCGCGCCGGAAGAGGAAGCGCCCCATCTCCACCGACAGCCAGATCGACAGCCCGATCGCGAACGAATGGACCATCTGCACGTCGAACTGACCGTTGCGCAGCGTGAGCCCCAGGCCGATGACGGTGTTGAGCCCGATCACGACCAGGCCGCGGCGCATCGTGTCGGTGAGGGCGTCGGCGGGGGCCATCATGGTCGCGGCAGTCTAGGGGAGCGGGCGCGGCTCAGGCGGACGCGGGGGCGTGGGCCGGGCGGGCGGCGAGGTGGGCGGTCATGGCGGTCTCCTGGGGCGTCGGGGTGGCTGCACTGTCGCCGGGGCCACGCCGCCGCCCCACGTGCCTGCGACGAAATGCCGGCCGCCGTGCGCGAAACGCCGCTGGTGAGTGCCATCGGTGCGGCCCGGCCGGGCGGCTCGCTATAGTCTTCGCCCCGCCCACCACCCTGACGCCCGAGGAGAAGCGCATGTCCGCCGTTGCCGCACGCACGAGTCTTGCGAGGGTCGCGGCCCTGGGGATGGCCGCCGGGCTCGTCGCCTGCAGCACGCCGATGCCGAGCCCGCCACCCCCGCCCGCACCGCCCCCCGCCGCGGCGCCCGGTGACGCGGCCGTGCCGCCGCCGGTCGCGCCCGCGCCCGTCGAGTCGCCTGCGCGGCCGCCGTCGGCGATCGATGCGCGCTTCCCGGAGCCGCTGGTGAGCTATCGCACGCCGGCCTTCCAGCCCGGCCGCAGCACCGTCACGACCCCGGCCGAAGCGCGCGCCTTCATGCAGGCGCTCGCGCGCGACCATGCTGCGCTGGCGCGCCTGGTGAAGGTGGGCGAGGCCGCAGGCGGTGCGCCGATCGAGGCGCTGGTCTTCAGCCGCTCGGCGCAATCGACCCCGGAGTCGCTGCGGGCGAGCGGCCGGGCCACCGTGCTGCTCTACGGCCCGCAGCGTGCCGACGCCCCGGCGGCGACCGAGGCGCTGCTTGCGCTGTCGCAGGAACTGGCCGCCGGCCGGCTGCAGCGCCTGCTCGACCGCGTGAACGTGATCGTGTGGCCCGAGCTGCCGCCGCTCGAGGCGACGGCGCTTGATGGCGACCATCTCCGGCTCGCCACGCCGCAGGCGCAGGCGCTGGCGCTGCTCGTGCGCGAGTACCAGCCGCTGGTGGTGGCCGAGGCCTCCGAGTACCTGCCCGCAAGCGCCTTCGCGCTGCGCTACACGGCGGTGGAGCGGCACGACGCGATGCTGCAATACGCCGCCACGGCCAACATGGCCCCCTTCATCACCAAGGCGGCGGAGGAGTGGTTCCGCGAGCCCATGGTCGGCGCGCTGCGCCAGCAGGGGCTGACGGCGGATTGGCACTACGCCGTGCCGGCCGACGCGGTGGAGCGCCGGCTCGCGATGGGCAGCCCGCGCGCCGACAACAGCCGCAACGTGCAGGGCCTGAAGAACATGGTCAGCCTGCAGATCGAATCGCGCGGCGAACCGGGCGGCGGGCGCACGCACCTCAAGCGCCGCGTCCACACCCTGGTCACGGGCCTGTGGGCCGTGCTGCAGTCGGCCGCCGAGCGCGGCAACGACCTCCACAAGCTGCGCCAGTACGTCGACGCCGAAGTCGCCTCGCAGGCCTGCAAGGGCGCCGTCGTGGTCGAGGCCGCGCTCACGCCGGGCGAGTACACCCTGCAGATGCTCGATCCGGCCACCGGCGCCGAGCGCTCCATGACCGTCACCTGGGACACGGCGCTTGCGCTGCGCGAGGTGCACACCCGCCCCCGCCCCTGCGGCTACTGGCTCGCCGCCACGGAGTTGCCGGCGGTGAGCCGGCTGCGCGCGCTCGGCGTGCGGGTGGAGCAGGTGCAGTCCAAGGGGGTGGTGCAGGGCGATCTCTACGCCGGCGAGAACGCCCGCCAGGTGAAGACCCAGCCGGCGCTGCTCGACCTCGCCCCCGGCGGCTACTACGTGACGCTCGCCCAGCCGCTCGCCCATGTGGCGGTGGCCGCCCTGGAGCCCGACACCGCGCACAGCTACGTGGCGGTGGGGCTGGTCTCGGGCCTGGACAAGGTGGCCCGGGTGATGTCGTGGCCCGGGGTCAAGCTGGCCGCGATGCCCTGACGCGCTTCAGCGCTTCCGGCTCCCGCCGAAGAGGCTGCCCAGCACGCCGCGGATGATCTCGCGGCCGACCGTGGAGCCGATGGTGCGTGCGGCCGACTTGCCGATCGTCTGCACGATGCCGTCGTACTGGCCGCCGCGCGGGCCGGTGCGGCCGAAGAGGATCTCGCCCAGGCCGCCGCCGCCGCTTTCGGCCGCGCCAGGCTTGCCGGTGGTGGCCTGCCCCGGGCTCGCCGTGGGGGCGGCCTCGGCGCCGGCGATGGCCCGGCCCTTGAGCTTCTCGTAGGCCGATTCGCGGTCGACCGTTTTCTCGTACACGCCGGCCACCAGCGAGCCCGCGATGAGCGCCTGGCGCTGCTGCGGCGTGATGGGGCCGATCTGGCTGCCCGGCGGCAGCACGTAGACGCGCTCGGTCACGCTCGGGCGGCCCTTGGCGTCGAGGAAGCTCACCAGCGCCTCGCCGACGGCGAGCTCGGTGATGGCGGTCTCGATGTCGAGGCCGGGGTTTGCGCGCATGGTGCTCGCAGCCGCCTTCACCGCCTTCTGGTCGCGCGGCGTGAAGGCGCGCAGCGCGTGCTGCACGCGGTTGCCGAGCTGGGCCAGCACGGTGTCCGGGATGTCCAGCGGGTTCTGCGTCACGAAGTACACCCCCACGCCCTTGGAGCGCACCAGGCGCACCACGAGCTCGATGCGCTCCACGAGCGCGGCCGGTGCGTCCTTGAAGAGCAGGTGCGCCTCGTCGAAGAAGAAGACGAGCTTGGGCTTGTCGAGGTCGCCCACCTCGGGCAGCTGCTCGAAGAGCTCGGAGAGCATCCACAGCAGGAAGGTCGCGTACAGGCGCGGCGCGTTCATCAGCTTGTCGGCCGCGAGGACGTTGACGATCCCCCGGCCGTCCTGCGTCTGCATGAAGTCGGCGATGTCGAGCATGGGCTCGCCGAAGAACCGGTCGCCGCCCTGTTCCTCGATCTGCAGCAGGCCGCGCTGGATGGCGCCGACGCTGGCGGCGCTCACGTTGCCGTACTCGGTGGTGAACTGCTTCGCGTTGTCGCCCACGTGCTGCAGCATCGCGCGCAAGTCCTTGAGGTCGAGCAGCAGCAGGCCCGCGTCGTCGGCGATCTTGAAGACGAGGTTGAGCACGCCCGATTGCGTCTCGTTGAGCGCGAGCATGCGGGCCAGCAGCAACGGGCCCATGTCGCTCACGGTCGCGCGCACGGGGTGGCCCTGCGCGCCGAAGACGTCCCACAGCGTGGCGGGGCAGGCGGTGGGCTCGGGGGCGTCGAGCCCGCGCTCCTTGAGGGTCGCGGCGATCTTCTCGCCGAGCTTGCCGGTCTGGCTGATGCCGGTCAGGTCGCCTTTCACGTCGGCCATGAAGACCGGCACGCCGATGCGGCTGAACTGCTCGGCCATGGTCTGCAGCGTGATCGTCTTGCCCGTGCCGGTGGCGCCGGTGATGAGGCCGTGGCGGTTGGCGAGCGCCGGCAGCAGGTGGCACTCGGTCTGGTCGTGTCGGGCGATGAGGATGGGCTCGGCCATGAAAGCTCCTGGGAGGGTGGGGTTCAGCCCCTAAAATTGCAGTCTATTCCCAACACGCACACCTTCGGGCACGGCCTTTGCCCGCCGGCTTGCCCGTCACCAGGAGCTTTCATGGCCGGTCATTCCAAATGGGCCAACATCCAGCATCGCAAGGGCCGCCAGGACGAGAAGCGCGGCAAGGTCTGGACACGCATCATTCGCGAGATCATGGTCGCCGCACGCCAGGGCGGCGGTGACCCCAACGCCAACCCACGCCTGCGGCTGGCCATCGACAAGGCCAAGGCGGCCAACATGCCGTCCGACACGATCAAGAAGAACGTGGACAAGGCCACCGGCAACCTCGAAGGCGTGACCTACGAGGAAGTGCGCTACGAGGGCTATGGCATCGGCGGCGCGGCCATCATCGTCGACTGCATGACCGACAACCGCGTGCGCACCGTCGCCGAAGTGCGGCACGCCTTCAGCAAGCATGGCGGCAACCTCGGCACCGAAGGCTCGGTCGCCTTCCAGTTCAAGCACTGCGGGCAGTTCGTCTTCGCACCCGGCACGGGGGAAGACCAGGTGATGGAAGTCGCCCTCGAAGCCGGCGCCGAGGATGTGGTGAGCGGCGACGACGGCTCCATCGAGGTGCTGACCGCCCCCGGCGACTTCGAGGCGGTGAAGGCGGCTCTCGAAGCGGCCGGCCTCAAGGCCGAGGTCGCCGAAGTCGCCATGCGCGCCGAGAACCCCATCGAACTCTCGGGCGAAGACGCCCAGCGCATGCAGAAGCTGCTTGACGTGCTCGAAGACCTCGACGACACGCAAGAGGTCTATCACAACGCGGTGATCAACGAATAAGGCAGTCCATGAAAGTCCTGGTCATCGGTTCCGGTGGACGTGAACACGCCATCGGCTGGAAGCTCGCGCAGTCTCCCAAGGTGCAGACGGTCTACGTCGCCCCCGGCAACGGCGGCACGGCGCTCGATCCCCATCTGAAAAACGTCGACATCACCGACGTGAAGGCACTCGCCGACTTCGCGCAGACGGAGAAGATCGCGCTCACCGTCGTCGGCCCCGAGGCGCCGCTGGCGGCCGGCGTGGTGGACGAGTTCCGCGCGCGCGGGCTGCGCATCTTCGGCCCCACCAAGGCGGCCGCCCAGCTCGAGAGCTCCAAGGCCTACGCCAAGGACTTCATGAAGCGGCACAAGATCCCCACCGCCGCCTACGAGACCTTCGCCGACGTGCAGGTGGCGCACGCCTACGTCGACCAGGTGGGCGCGCCCATCGTGGTCAAGGCCGACGGCCTGGCCGCCGGCAAGGGGGTGGTGGTCGCGATGACGCTCGAAGAAGCGCACCAGGCGGTCGACTGGATGCTCGCCGACAACAAATTGGGCGTGCAACACAACGAAGGCGGCGCGCGCGTGGTGATCGAGCAGTTCCTCCAGGGCGAGGAAGCGAGCTTCATCGTGCTGTGCGACGGCCGCAACGTGCTGCCGCTCGCCACCAGCCAGGACCACAAGCGCCTCCAGGACGGCGACACCGGCCCCAACACCGGCGGCATGGGCACCTACTCGCCCGCACCGGTGGTCACGCCCAACGTGCATGCGCGCGCGATGCACGAGATCATCCTGCCGACCGTCGAAGGCATGGCGCGCGACGGCATCCCGTTCACCGGCTTCCTCTATGCCGGGCTCATGATCGACGAGCACGGCGCGCCGCGCACGCTGGAGTTCAACACCCGCATGGGCGATCCGGAGACGCAGCCCATCATGATGCGCCTCAAGAGCGATCTCTTCGACGCGCTGATGGCCGGCACCGACGGCACGCTCGACCAAGTCGAGCTGCAGTGGGATCGGCGCGCCGCGCTGTGCGTGGTGATGGCCGCTGCCGGCTACCCGCTCGACCCGCGCAAGGGCGATGCCATCACGGGCCTGCCGCCCGAAGCGCCCGATGCCGTGGTCTTCCACGCCGGCACCACGCTGAAGGATGGCGTGCCCGTCACCTCCGGTGGCCGCGTGCTCGGCGTGACGGCGCTCGGCGACTCGGTGCGCATGGCGCAGCAGCGCGTCTACGAGGTGGTGCAGGGCATCCGCTTCGACGGCGCGCAATACCGCCGCGACATCGGCCACCGCGCCATCAAGCGCTGAGGCTCGCATGAACGCGCAAGAAGTCCGCGACTACCTGCTCGGGCTGCAGGACCGCATCCTCGCGGCCATGGAGGCCGAGGGCGGCGACCGCTTCATCGCCGACGCCTGGACGCGCCCGGGCGGCGAGCGGCTGCAGGGCGACGGCCTGTCTCGCCTGGTCGAGGGTGGCACGCTGCTGGAGCGTGGCGGCTGCAACTTCTCGCACGTCAAGGGGGCGGCCATGCCGCCCTCGGCCACCGAGAACCGCCCCGAGCTTGCCGGCGCGCCCTTCGAGGCCATGGGTGTCTCGCTCGTCTTCCACCCCCGCAATCCCTACGTGCCGACCGTGCACATGAACGTGCGGATGTTCGCCGCGCTGCCCGCCGGCCGCGAGCCGGTGGTGTGGTTCGGCGGCGGCATGGACCTGACGCCGTACTACGGGTTCGAGGAAGACGCACGCCACTTCCACCGCGTGAACCGCGACGCGCTCGCCGCCTTCGGCGACGACAAGTACCCGCGCTTCAAGCAATGGTGCGACGAGTACTTCTTCCTCAAGCACCGCAACGAGCCGCGCGGCATCGGGGGTGTCTTCTTCGACGATCTTTCCGAAGGCGGCTTCGAGCGCAGCTTCGCGCTCACGCGTGCGGTGGGCGATGCCTTCATCGACGCCTACCTGCCCATCGTGCGGCGCCGCAAGGACATGCCGTACGGGCAGCGCGAGCGCGACTTCCAGACCTACCGTCGAGGCCGCTACGTCGAGTTCAACCTCGTCTTCGACCGTGGCACGCACTTCGGCCTGCAGTCGGGCGGGCGCACGGAGAGCATCCTCATGTCGATGCCGCCGGTGGTGACCTGGCGCTACGACTGGTCGCCCGAGCCCGGCACGCCCGAGGCGCGGCTGTACACCGACTTCCTGCGCCCGCGTGACTGGGCCGCTGAATGAGCCGTATCGGTCTTTTCGGCGGCAGCTTCGATCCGGTGCACAACGCGCATGTGGCGCTTGCGAAGGTGGCGCAGGAAGCGCTGTCGCTCGACGAACTGCGCTGGATCCCGGCCGGCCGGCCCTGGCAGAAGTCGCGTGTGCTGGCCGAGCCCCGGCACCGCGAGGCGATGGTGCGCCTGGCGATCGAGGGCGAACCGCACTTTGCGCTCGAGCGCTGCGAGTTGCGCCGCGAGGGGCCGAGCTACACGCTCGACACCGTGCGCGAGCTGCAGGCGGCGCTGCCGGGCCACGAATGGGTGCTCCTGATCGGCCAGGACCAGTACGCCGGTCTCCACACCTGGCGCGACTGGCGCGAGCTGCTGCAGCGCGTGACGCTCGCCGTGGCGAACCGGCCCGGCGTAACACCACAGCCGCATCCGGACGTCGCCCAGGTGCCACACGCCATGGTCCCGCTGCCCATGATGGACGTTTCGTCCACTGCCATCCGCACCCGCATCGCCAGCGGGGAGGCGATCACCGATCTGGTGCCGCCTGCGGTCGCGAGCTATATTGACCAACATCGCCTCTACCGAGGAACTGCCAGGAGCTGAATGGACATCCGCAAACTGCAACGCGCCATCGTCGATGGACTGGAAGACGTGAAGGCCCAGGGCATCCTGGTCTTCGACACCGAGCACCTCTCGCCGCTCTTCGAGCGGGTGATCATCGCCTCGGGCACGTCGAACCGACAAACCAAGGCGCTGGCCGCGAGTGTGCGAGATGCCGTCAAGGGCAAGGGCTTCCCCGTGCCGCGCACCGAGGGCGAGGACAACGGCGAATGGATCATCGTGGACTGCGGCTCGGCCGTGGTGCACGTGATGCAGCCGGCCATCCGCGAGTACTACCACCTCGAGGAGATCTGGGGCGGCAAGCCCGTCAGGCTCAAGATCGACAGCGGGCCCACGAGGCTGGTGAAGGCGTCCGAGGACGCCGCGCCTGCGGCGAAGAAGCCCGCGGCGACGAAGACGGCCGCGACGAAGCCCGCCGCTAAGAAGCCCGCCGCCAAGAAGAGCCCGGCCGCCGAGGCCGCCCCGGCGAAGGCGCCTGCGGCCACGAAGACGGCCACGAAGACGGCCGCAAAGAAGGCCCCGGCCAAGAAGGCTCCTGTGAAGAAGCCGGTCACCGGCAAGGCGGCGGTCACGCGTGTGGTGGGCGTGAAGAAGTCGGCTGCGGCCAAGCCCGCGGACAAGAAGGTCGCGGCCAGGAAGCCGGCCGCCACGAAGGCCACGGCCGCGAAGAAGGCTGCGCCGCGGAAGACCACGCGCGCGTGAAGCTGCTCCTGGTCGCGGTCGGCCAGCGGCAGCCTGCCTGGGCCGACACGGCCTACGAGGACTACGCCAAGCGCTTTCCGCCCGAGATGCGGCTGGAGCTCAAGGCGGTGAAGGCTGAAACGCGCGGCAGCAAGACCGCATCGCAGCTGATGGCCGCCGAGGCCGCGCGCATCGAGGCGGCGCTGCCGAAAGGCGTGCGCCGCATCGTGCTCGACGAGCGCGGCGACCGCGTCACCACCGTGCAGCTCGCCGCGCGCCTCGAAGCCTGGCAGCGCGACGGCCGCGACGCGGCCATCCTGGTCGGCGGTCCCGATGGACTCGACCCGGCGCTCAAGCAGACGGCCGACGAGACGCTGCGCCTGTCGGACCTCACGTTGCCGCACGCCTTCGTGCGCGTGCTCGTGGCCGAGGCGCTCTACCGGGCCTGGACGGTGATGGTCAACCATCCCTATCACCGCGAATGAACGACTTCGTGTACCTCGCGTCGCAAAGCCCGCGTCGCCGCCAGCTCCTGGAGCAGATCGGCGTGCGCCATGAACTGCTGCTGCCGGGCGCCGAGGAAGACGCCGAAGCGCTGGAAGCCGAGCGCGCGGGCGAGCTGCCGCGCGACTATGTCGAGCGGGTGACGCGCGCCAAGCTCGCCGCGGCCGTGGCGCGCCTGAAGGCGCGCGGGCTGCCTGCAGCACCGGTGCTCTGCTCCGACACCACCGTGGCGCTCGGGCGGCGCATCCTCGGCAAGCCGGTCGACGGCGATCATGCGGCAGAGACCCTCGCACGCCTGTCGGGCCGCGCGCACCGCGTGATCACCGCGGTGGCGGTGGCCACGGGGCGTCGCCGATTGCTGGCGGTGAGCGTCTCGCGCGTGCGCTTCGCCCCCGTGGGCCGTGCCGAGATCGAGGCCTACGTCGCCAGCGGCGAGCCTTTCGGCAAGGCCGGCGCGTATGCGATCCAGAGCGCTGCGGCCGCCTGGGTCGCCCATATCGAAGGTAGCTACTCCGGTATCATGGGTTTGCCTCTGTACGAGACGGCGCAGCTGCTGAGACAGGCGCGCGTGCGGTTCTGACGAGACCGTTCCCCATGCAAGACATCCTCATCAACTGGGCGCCCCAGGAGACCCGCGTCGCGGTGGTCGAAAACGGCGCGGTGCAAGACCTGTACGTCGAGCGCACGCTGGAGCGGGGGCTCGTCGGCAACATCTACGCTGGCCGAGTGGCCCGTGTGCTGCCGGGCATGCAGTCCGCCTTCATCGACATCGGTCTCGAGCGCGCGGCCTTCCTGCACGTGGCCGATGTGCACGTGAACGGCGGCAATGGCCATCGTGGTGATGCCGCCCCGCAGACACCCATCGAGCGCCTGGTGTTCGAAGGCCAGACGCTCATGGTGCAGGTCATCAAGGATCCGATCGGCACCAAGGGCGCGCGCCTGTCCACGCAGATCAGCATTGCCGGGCGCATGCTCGTCTTCCTGCCGCAGGACGATCACATCGGCATTTCGCAGAAGATCGGTTCGCACGAGTTGCGCGAGCAGCTGCGCACGCGCATGAACCGCCTGGCCGGCAAGAGCGACGAGGGCGCGCCCTATGACGGCGGCGGCTTCATCCTGCGCACCAACGCCGAAGACGCGACCGACGACGAGCTCGCCGACGACATCGCCTACCTGCGCAAGGCCTGGAAGGCGATCCGCGAGAAGGGCTTCAAGTCGCCGGCCGGCACGCTGCTGCACCAGGACCTGAGCCTCGTCGAACGCGTGCTGCGCGACCTGGCCAACGACAGCACGCAGTCCATCCGCATCGACTCGCGCATGCAGTACGAGCAGTTGCTCGCCTTCGGCACCGAGTTCACGCCGGGCTCCGTCGCCAAGCTCGTGCACTACCGCGGCGAGCGGCCCATCTTCGACCTCTACAACATCGACGAGGAGATCGCCCGTGCGCTCGCACGGCGCGTGGACCTCAAGTCGGGTGGCTACCTCATCATCGACCAGACCGAGGCGCTCACTACCATCGACGTCAACACCGGCGGCTACGTCGGCGCGCGCAACTTCGACGACACGATCTTCAAGACCAACCTCGAAGCCACGCAGGCCATCGCGCGGCAGCTGCGCCTGCGCAACCTCGGCGGCATCATCATCATCGACTTCATCGACATGACGCGTGAGGAGCACCAGACCCAGGTGCTGGCCGAGCTGAGGAAGCAGCTCGCGCGCGATCGCACCAAGATCACGGTCAGCGGCTTCACCCAGCTCGGCCTGGTGGAGATGACGCGCAAGCGCACCCGCGAGTCGCTCGCCCACATGCTGTGCGAGCCGTGCCCGATCTGCGAAGGCAAGGGGCAGGTCAAGACGCCGCGCAGCGTGTGCTACGACATCCTGCGCGAGATCCTGCGCGAGGCGCGGCAGTTCAACCCGCGCGAGTTCCGCGTGGTGGCGGCGCCCGCGGTGGTCGAGATGCTGCTCGACGAGGAGAGCCAGCACCTGGCCGGGCTGTCCGATTTCATCGGCAAGCCCATCTCGCTGCAGGCGGAGACCAGCGGCTCGCCCGAGGCCTACGACATCGTGCTGATGTAAGAGGGCCTCCCGTGAAGCTATCGGGCGGCCGCTTCGGCCGCGTCATCGTCATCGTGACGCGCCAGATCGGCGACGTGCTGCTGACCACGCCGCTGATCGACGCGGCCAAGGCCCGCTGGCCCGAGGCCCAGATCGACGTGCTCGGGTTCGCCGGCACGCTCGGCATGCTGCGTGGCAACCCCGCCGTGCACGAATTCATCGAGGTGCCGTCGGGCTCGGGGTGGCGCCAGGCGCGTGCGCTGCTGCCGCGGATCTGGCGGCGCTACGACCTCGCGCTCGTCGCCGAGGCGAGCGATCGGGCCCACCTCTACGGCTGGGCCGCGGCGCCATTGCGCAGCAGCCTCGTGCCGCAGCGGCGCTCGATTGCCTGGTGGAAAAAGCGCCTCAGCCAGCACACGGTCACGATCGACGACGACCGTACGCCCACCGTGCTGGAAAAGCTCGCGCTGCTCGCGCCCTGGGGGCCCATGCCCCAGGCCGTGTCGGTCACGCCGCCGCAGGCGCAGGCGCTGCCGGACGCGCTGCTGTCGCAGCTGCGCGTGGCGCCGGTCGTGGTGCACGTGCCCTCCATGTGGCGCTACAAGCAGTGGCCGGTGCGCTACTTTGCCGACGTGATCCAGGCGTTGCTTGGCCGCGGCCACCAGGTCGTGCTCACCGGCACGGGCTCCGAGGTGGACCAGGCGCAGGTCTCGGCCGTGCGGCACCTGGGCAGCCCGCCGGCGCTCATCGACGTCTCGGGCCAGCTCAACCTCAACCAGGTGACAGAACTGCTGCGCCGCGCTGCGCTCTACGTCGGGCCCGACACCTCGATCACGCACCTCGCGGCGGCGACCGGCACGCCGGTGGTGACCATGTTCGGGCCCACCAACCCGGTGCGCTGGGGCCCGTGGCCGCAGGGCGTTCCGCCCGAGTCCCCGTGGGAGCGCAAGCAGCCGCGGCAGTCGGCGGCCCGGGTGATCGTCTTGCAGGCCGAGCAGGACTGCGTTGCCTGCGGCCGGGCCGGCTGCGAAGACCACCGCGACAGCCGCAGCGCCTGCCTGGAGGCGCTGCTGCCTGAGCGGGTCATCGATGAATGCCTGCGGGTGCTGGACGGCCGCGCCCGGGGTCGTCCATGAGCGCGACGCTGCAGCTCTACATCCTCTGCTACAACCGCGCCGGCCTTGCGCGCGAGGCGATCCGCTCGGCGCTGGCGCAGACCGATCGGCAGTACGAGCTCGTCATCTCCGACAACTCGACGGACGACGAAACGCAGGCGATGGTCGCCGCCGAGTTTCCGCAGCTCGATTACCGCCGGCGCGTGCCTTCGCTCAAGGCGCTGGACCACTTCAACCTCTGCCTGGCCGAAGCGTCGGCCGATCACGTCTGCCTCTTCCACGACGACGACCTGCTGGCGCCTCGCTGGGTCGAGCGCGTGCGCGAGGTGATCGCCGCGCATCCTGCGGCGGCCGCCATCGGCGTCAACGCCCGGATTGCCGAAGAAGGGCGTCCCACGCGCCTGTCGTTCCAGTCGAGTGGCGCCACGCACGAGGTGCGCGATCCGCGGCAGTTGGCTGCGCACTACTTCGGGCGTTACCAGCTCGGCATCGCGCCCTTTCCGGGCTACGTGTATGCCAGGGCGCGCATCGGGGGGCTGCGTTTCGATCCGGCCGAAGGCAAGTACTCGGACGTGATGTGGCTGCTGCGCGTGGTCGAGCGCGGGCCCCTGGTCTGGGTCGCCGAGCCGCTCATGACCTACCGCCTGCATGCGAGCAACGACAGCCGCAGCGAATCCATCGGCGACCGGCTGCACCTGCTGGCCTATTTCAAGCGACGGCGCAGCGCGGTGGGCGCCGGCCTCATCGAGGACTACCGCTTCTTCATCTACAAGAAGGCGCTCGCGCTGGACGCCGGACAATGGCGCGCCTTGTCCCCTGCACGCCGCCAGACCATGAAGAGCTTTCTCCAACGCTACCGCTGCCGACGCATCGGCCGCATCGACCAGCATGTGGCGCTGCTGCGCCGGGCGCGGGTGCGCGCGGTGCAGCGCTTTGCATCGCAGTCCTCGGAGGACGCCTGATGCTGGCCAGCCTCTATGCCGACGGGCACGCGAACAACTCGTTCTTCCGCGAGGACGACCCGACGCACAAGTTCAACCCCACGCACACCAACCGCGTGCTGCGTGAGGCGTTCGCTCAGCGGGGCATCGAGATCAACACGGCCGACGTCAACGTCGGCCGGCAGGTGGATTTCGAACTGCATTTCGAGGGCCGGCCGCTGGCGCGGTCGACCACACCGCGTTTCCTCGTGGCGCTCGAGAATCCATACATCAACCCGCTCAATGCGGACCCGGGCTACTTCGCGCAGTTCGAGCGGGTCTTCTCGTGGGATCGCCGTTTCCTCGCGCTGCCGAATGTGCTGGAGGTGCGGTACGGCATCCATTTCACGTCGCCCGCCTGGCCGGGCTACGAGCAGCGCGAGATCTTCAGCTGCCTCATCAACGCCAACAAGCGCTTCAAGGTGGCGCTGCCCAACGATCTCTACATCGAGCGGGTGAACGTGATCCGCTGGCACGAACGCCACGCGCCCGAAGACTTCGCGCTGTACGGGCTCGGCTGGAACAAGCCGCGGCACGAGTCCGGCGCCGTCGGGAAGGCGAAGCGCCGCGTGCAGCGCATCGCCACGCAGCTCTTCGGCTACAAGCCGTTCCCGTCGTGGAAGGGTGAGGTGGCCGACAAGGCGGCCGTGCTGCTGCGCTCCAAGTTCTCCTACTGCTATGAAAACGTGCACAGCCTCACCGGCTACGTGACGGAGAAGATCTTCGACTCGCTGGTGAACGGCTGCGTGCCCGTGTACTGGGGCGCCGACGACATCGAACGCCATGTTCCCCGGTCGTGCTTCATCGACCGGCGCGACTTTGCGGACACCGCCGCGGTTCACGCACGCCTGCGCGCCATGTCGCGGGATGAGTACGAGGGATACCAGGCGGCCATGCGCGCGTACCTGGCCGACGGCGGGCGGCGCTTCAGTTCCGAGTGCTTCGCCAGCACGATCGTCGACGGCGTGGTGGCCGCACTGGCATCGAGCAGGACCCGCCACCCTCGACCCGGGTGACCGACTTGTTGCGTAGCGTTCGTCGCTGAACCGGCATGCCGCGGTCCTGCTGCGCGGCGCGTGCTCAGCGCATCGCGACCCAACGCGCGGTGCGGTGTATCGCGTCGCCCAGCCCGATCGGGGCGGGCAGTTCAAGCGCCGTGCGGACCTTCGCCACGTCGGGCACGTAGCGGGCTGGGGGAGTGCCGCTGCGGGCGGGCTGCATGACATGGATCTCCGACGACGACCCCGCGGCCTGCACCACGCGACCGGCCAGTTGCCGAATGCTCAGGGCCTCGTGCCCCCCCACGTTGTAGACCCCGCCCCGCGCCCGTGCGTCGAGCACGATCGCCCACAGCCACGCGGCCATGTCGGCCGCATGCAGGTAGCTGCGCAGGGGCGTGCCGTCGCCCTGGATGACGATGGGCTGTCCGGCCAGCGCATCGCGCAGGAAGTTGCCGATGGCGAAGTGCGCATCCAGCGGCAGGTAGGGGCCGACGAAGGCGAAGCAGCGGGCCGTGCGCACGTCCAGGCCGTGCGCGCGCGCATGGGCATGGGCCACCCATTCGGCAGCGCGCTTGCCGGCCTCGTAGGCGCTGGCGCCTTCGATCGAGGCGATGGCCGGGTGGTCTTCGCGCAGGCACGCGATGTCCGGAGGCTGCCGGCCGTAGACCGCGCCCGAGCTCACCAGCAGCAAGCTGGCGCTGCATCGCTGCGCCAGGCTCAGCATCTCCCGTGTGCCCTGCAGGCAGGTGTCGAAGGTCTCGATCTCGCTGGCGGATGCGGCCACGTCCGTGGCGGCATGGACGATGCGGTCGAAGGCGCGGCCCTGCAGGCCGGGCTGCCGCACATCGCCTTGCACCAGTTCGACGGCTGCGGCGTTCGCCAGGTCGGGCGCCTGCTCCGCAAAGGCTTGCGGGTGCCGGGTGAGCACGGTCACGCGGCAGCCGAGGTCGAAATGTCGATCAGCGTCCAGCAGCGTGGCCAGCAGCCACTTGCCGACGAAGCCGGTGCCGCCGGTGAGGAGCAGGTGCTGGCCCTTGAGTGCGGTCCAACGGTCGCCGACGACTGCGCGCGCATGCGCCAGGTCTTCGGGCGGCAGGGGCGGCAGCGGGGGAGCCGGCATGCTCAGGCGAGGCTCTGGGTGAAGGCGGCCACCCGCTGGGTCACGTGGGCGGTGTCCAGCCCATGCTCCTTCAGCAGGTAGTCGTAGCTGCCGCAATGTTCCGAGAACCGATCCGGCACGCCGATGCGCAGCACCCGCGTGGGCGCCTGCTCGGTGGCGATCTCGGCGACGAGGCCGCCGAGCCCCCCGATCGTCGAGTGCTCTTCCAGCACCACGACCCCGCGGTGGCGGCGGCAGATGTCGGCCACGCGCACGGCGTCGATGGGCTTGATCCCCGGCACGCTCCAGACTTCGGCTCGTGGGTGTGCGGCCTGCGCCACGTCGAGCGCGGTGCGCACCATGGAGCCGGTGGCGATGAAGGCGATGTGGTCGCCGGTGCCGGCGCGGGCCGGCAGCAGCTCGCCCATGCGCGCCTGCACCGGCGCGCCATGCACGTCGCCGCGATCCGACTTGCCCATGCGCAGGTACACCGGCGAGCGGCTCTGGTAGGCGAGCTCCATGCACATCGTGATCTCGTGGCGGTCGGCCGGCGAGAGGATGGACAGCTGCGGGATCGCCCGCGCGCAGGCGATGTCTTCGGTGCTCTGGTGGCTGGTGCCGAGGTGGCTGTAGACGAAGCCCGCCCCGTCACCGATGAAGACCACGGGCAGGTCGTCGTGAGCCACGTCGAGCTTGATCTGCTCCAACACGCGCACCGGCACGAAGGCCGAGAGGCCATAGACGAACGGCCGGAAGCCCGCGCGCGCGAGACCGGCCGCCATGCCCACCATGTTCTGCTCGGCGATGCCGGCATTGATGTACTGCTTCGGGCAGTGCTGGCGGAAGGGATCGAAGAGCGCGTAGCCGTGGTCGCCCGTGAGCAGCAGCACGTTGGGGTCGGCCTGCGCCAGGCGCACGAGGGCGTCGCTGAAGGCGTTTCTCATGCGGCACCTCGGGGCAGGCAGGCGAGCGACTGCTCGTAGGTCTCGTCGGTGAGGCGCGTGTAGTGCCAGATGTTGTCGTGCTCCATGAAGTGCACGCCCTTGCCCTTGACCGTCTTGGCCACCAGCGCCTTGGGCTGGTCGCTGGCACTCGCCTTGAGCTGGCGCAGGGCGGCGTCGATGGCCGCTTCGTCATGGCCGTCGACCGTCAGCGCCTCGAAGCCGAAGGACTCGAACTTGGCCTGGATGGAGCCGAGCTTCAGCACCTCCTGCGTGGTGCCCATGGCCTGGTAGCCGTTCTCGTCGACGAGGGTGATGAAGTTGCGCAGGCCGTGGTGCGCGGCGAAGAGGGCGCCTTCCCAGATCGGGCCTTCGTTGAGCTCGCCGTCGCCTACGAGCGCATAGACCTGCTGGTCGGTGCCGCGCAGCTTGGCACCGAGTGCCAGGCCCACGCCGACCGAGTAGCCGTGGCCGAGCGAACCCGAGGTGACTTCCAGCCCCGGCACGCGTGAATCCGACAGGCCCTTGAGCGCGGTGCCGTCGCCGAAGTAGCTCTTGATCGCGGCATCGTCCAGCCAGCCGAGCTCGCGCATGCAGGCGTATTGCGCCATCACGCCGTGGCCCTTGCTGAGCACGAGGTAGTCGCGGCCTTCCGCCTTCGGGTCGTTGCCGGGGTAGCGCAGGTGGTGCCGGTAGAGCACTGCCAGCAGCTCGATGATCGAGAAGGCGCAGCCGATGTGCACCGTGTTGCCGGCACGCGCCATCTCGAGCACCGTGCGGCGCAGCGAGGCGGGGTCGAAGCGTTTCGAGTCGGCCATGGCGCGTCAGAAGTTGAGACCGAAGAACTCTTCGATCTTGCCGACGATGTAGTCGAGGTGCTCTTCGCCCAGGCCCGGGTAGACGCCCAGCCAGAAGGCCTGGTTCATCACGATGTCGGTGCGCGCCAGCGACCCGCTCACGCGGAAGTTGCGCCCGATCATGTAGGGCTGGCGCGCCAGGTTGCCGGCGAAGAGCAGGCGGGTGCCGATTCGGTTCTGGTCGAGGTAGCTGAGGAGATCCACCCGCTTCACGCCCGACTCGGGCTTGAGCAGCGCGAGGAAGCCGAACCACGACGGGTCGGATTTCGGCGTGGCCTCGGGCAGCTCCAGAAAGTCGGCGCAGGAGGCGAGCCGTTCCTTCAGGTGGTTGAAGTTGCGCTTGCGTGCGGCCACGAACTCGTCCACCCGGTCCATCTGCGCGAGCGCGCAAGCGGCCTGCATGTCGCTGATCTTGAGGTTGTAGCCCAGGTGCGAGTAGGTGTACTTGTGGTCGTAGCCCTCGGGCAGGTCGCCGAGCTTCCAGCAGAAGCGCTTGTTGCAGGTGTTGTCCTTGCCGGGCGGGCAGTAGCAGTCGCGGCCCCAGTCGCGGAAGGATTCGGCGATGAGCTTGAGCTCGGCATTGTTGGTGAAGACCGCGCCGCCTTCGCCCATGGTGATGTGGTGCGCCGGGTAGAAGCTCAGCGTGCCGATGTCACCGAAGGTGCCCACGAGCTTGCCGTCGTAGGTGGAGCCGAGCGCGTCGCAGCAGTCTTCGACCAGCCACAGGTTGTGCTTCTTGCACAGCGCCGTCACCACGTCGAGGTTGAACGGGTTGCCCAGCGAATGGGCCAGCATGATGGCCTTGGTCTTCGGGCCGATGGCGGCTTCGATGAGCTCGGGGTCGATGTTGTGCGTGGCGAGGTCGATGTCCACGAAGACCGGCACGGCGCCGAACTGCAGGATGGGGTTGACGGTGGTCGGGAAGCCCGCCGCCACGCCGATCACCTCGTCGCCCGGCTTGATGGCGCGATCGCCCAGGCGCGGCGAGGTGAGCGCCGAGAAGGCGACGAGGTTGGCGGATGAGCCGGAGTTGACCGTGATGAGGTACTTGACGCCCAGGTACTTCGCGAGCCGCTCCTCGAAGGCCGCATTGAAGCGTCCCGTCGTGAGCCAGCCGTCGAGGCTCGCCTCGACCATGTACTGCAGCTCCTTGGCGCCCAGCACCTTGCCCGACACCGGCACGGGCGACACGCCCGGCTCGAAGGGCTTGGGCGCGTAGAGCTGGTCGGCGTACTGCTGCACGAGCGCGGCGATCTGCGCGCGCAGTTCGGCGCCGGCGGGCGCCTCGGCGGTCGAGGCGGGGACGATGGGGATGTTCATGCAACTTCCTTGGGAGCCGACTGCAGGTACGCGCCGATCTGCTTCAGGCAGACCGCGTGCATGTCGTCTCGGTTCAGCCAGGCGCCGTGCCAGGCGGTGATGTGATCGAGGGTGGTGGGCAGGCGCCAGCGCGGCCGCCAGCCCAGGCGCTGGCGCGCCTTGGAGATGTCGAGCTTGAGGTAGTGCGCCTCGTGCGGGTGCTCGCCGGCATCGAGCTGCCAGCGCGCGCCCTGGCCCCAGGCCGCGACCATGCGTTCGACGATCCACTGCACCGGCCGCGCATCTTCATCGGTGGGGCCGAAGTTCCAGCCTTCGGCATGGGCGGGGCCGTCATGCCAGAGCTTTTCGGCCAGCAGCAGGTAGCCCGACAGCGGCTCCAGCACGTGCTGCCACGGGCGGATGGCGTGCGGGTTGCGGATGCGCACCGGCTCGCCGCGCTCGAAGCTGCGCAGGAGGTCGGGCACCAGGCGATCGGCCGCCCAGTCGCCGCCGCCGATGACGTTGCCGGCGCGGCCCGAGGCGAGCGCGATGCCGGCCTGGCGCATGAAGGAATCGCGGTAGGCGGCGGTCACGAGCTCCGAGCAGCCCTTGCTGTTGCTGTAGGGGTCATGCCCGCCCATGGGCTCGTCTTCGCGGTAGCCCCAGACCCACTCGCGGTTCTCGTAGCACTTGTCGCTCGTCACGTTGACGATGCAGCGCACGCTGCCGGCCCGGCGTGCCGCTTCGAGCACGTGCACGGTGCCCATCACGTTGGTGGCGTAGGTCTCGACCGGGTCTTCGTACGAGCGGCGCACCAGCGCCTGCGCGGCCATGTGGATCACGATCTCGGGCTTGAACTCGCCCATGGCGCGCTGCACGGCGGCGAGGTCGCGCACGTCGCCGAGGATGGAGCGCATGCCCGAGCCCACGCGGGCGATGGTGTGCAGGTTGGGCTCGGTGTCGGGTGCGAGCGCGTAGCCGCAGACCTCGGCCCCCATCGATTGCAGCCACAGCGCCAGCCAGCTGCCCTTGAAGCCGGTGTGCCCGGTGAGGAAGACGCGCTTGCCGCGCCAGAAGGCAGCGTTCATCAGTCGGCCCACTTCTTCCACGGGGCGCGGCCGGCGGCCCAGAGTTCTTCGAGCAGGTGCTTCTCGCGCAGCGTGTCCATGGGCTGCCAGAAGCCGCGATGCTCGTAGGCCATGAGCTCGCCGCGGGCGGCCAGCGCGCGCAGCGGGGCCTGCTCCCACACGGTGTCGTCACCGTCGATGAGGTCGAGCACGCCGGGCTGCAGCACGAAGAAGCCGCTGTTGATCATCGAGCCCTCGCCCTGCGGCTTCTCGTGGAAGCTGCGCACCTGGTGGCCGTCGACGTCGAGCACGCCGAAGCGCCCGGGCGGATAGGTGGCGGTGAGCGTGGCCTGCTTGCCGTGCTGGCGGTGGAAGGCGAGGGTGGCGCCGATGTCGAGATCGCTCACGCCGTCGCCGTAGGTGAAGCAGAACGATTCCTCGCCTTCGAGGTAGGGCGCCACGCGCTTCAGGCGCCCGCCGGTCATGGTGGCGTCGCCGGTGTCCACGAGCGTCACCTTCCAGTGCTCGGCGCGCTTCTGGTGGACTTCCATGCGGTTGGTGCGCATGTCGAAGGTGACGTCCGAGGTGTGCAGGAAGTAGTTGGCGAAGTACTCCTTGATCAGGTAGCCCTTGTAGCCGCAGCAGATCACGAAGTCGTTGATGCCGTGGTGGGCGTAGATCTTCATGATGTGCCAGAGGATCGGCTTGCCGCCGATCTCCACCATGGGCTTGGGCCGCACGGAGGTCTCTTCGCTCAGTCGGGTGCCGAGGCCGCCGGCCAGGATCACGGCTTTCATGGGGTGGTCTTTCTCAAGGTGCGGAGGCCGAGCAGACGAAGGCGTCGGAGTGGAAATGCGTCTCGGCCAGCCCTGCGGCGACGAGCCGCTCGCGGGCGCTGTGGATCATGGCATCGTAGCCGCAGGCATAGACGCGGGTGCGGGGCCAGTCGTGCGCCGTTTGCAGCATCACGTCCTGCACATGGCCACGCGCACCGGCCCAGCTCACATCGGCGCGCGAGAGCACCGGCACGTAGCGCTGGCCGGCTTGCGGCAGCCCGGCATCCCAATAGAGATCGGCAGCGGTGCGGTTGCCCCAGTACACGCTGACCGAGGCCGGGCGCTCTTCCTGTCGCGCCAGCGCTTCGAGCATCGCCTTGACCGGCGCGATGCCGGTGCCGGTGGCGAGGAAGACGAGGTCGAGCCCCGCCACCTCGCGCAGGAAGAAGGTGCCCAGCGGCCCGTGCAGGCGCAGCAGGTCGTTCACCTTGGCCTGCTCGAACCAGTAGCGGCTCATCTCGCCGCCCTCGAAATGGCGGATGTGCAGCTCCAGGTGTTCCTGCGTGCCAGGGGCGTTGGCCACCGAGTAGCTGCGGCGCACGCCGCCCGGTCCGATGACGTCGAGGTACTGGCCGGCCTGGAAGCCGAACCGGCTGTTGGGCGGCAGGCGCAGCAGCACCTTGAGCACGTCGGGTGTCACCCGCTCCAGCGCCTGGATGCGGCAGGGCAGGGTGCGCCGCTCGGCGAGCTGCACGTTGCCCAGGTCCTGCACCTCGAGCTCCACGTCGCTCGTGGCCGTGCGCACGCAGGTGAGCACGTAGCCCGCGGCGCGCTCCTCCTCCGTGAGGCCGAGCTCGTCGTGCAGGGCGGCGGTGCTGCCGCTCTTCACCTTGCCCTTGCAGGTGCTGCAGCGGCCGGTGCGGCAGCTGTAGGCGAGCGTCACGTGGGCGCGCAGGGCGGCATCGAGCAGGCTTTCGCCGTCGGCGACGTCGAACTGCTGACCGCTGGTGGTGCGTGCGAGGGGCATGGGGCGGGAGAGGGAAACGAAGGCGGTATTTTCGCCGCTGGCGCGTGGCGCCTCAGCGGCGGAACTGCCGCAGCCAGCGCTTGAGGCGCCGCACCGCCCGCGAGCCCGCGCTGCGGGCGCCCGCCTCGTCCATCTCGAACTGCCAGTTCGACTGGTACACCGCGCCGATGTAGCGCTCGACGAGGTTGGCCTCCGTCTCGCCCATGCGGCGCAGCGCGTGGTAGTGCCAGTCGTGGTGGTAGACGCGAAAGAGCGGCTCGATCGGGTCGATCGGGATGCTGCGCCAGGCGAGCAGCGATTCGCCGTACCAGCGCAGCTCGGAGGGCATCTGCTCGATGGCGTCCCAGAGCGTCTGGCCCGCAGGGGCGAGGCGTTCTTCATCCAATGCCTGCCACACCTTGGCGGACCAGGGCACGGGCGTGGGGCCGAAGTCGTAGTCGGGGCCGGTGCGCCCGAAGATCGCCTTGAGCTGCGCGCTCTCGCGGCGGAAGTCCTGCTCCACCTTCACATGGCCGCGCGAGGCGGCGAGCTGGCGGTAGTCCTTGGACTCGTGCAGGTGGCTGTACGGATGGCCGCCGGGCGCGACGAAGTCGGCGCGGCCGAAGTCGCGCAGGAACACCGTGTCGGCATCGGTGCAGAGGTAAGCCTCGCAGCCGAGCAGGCGCCAGGCCTCGGACTTCACCACCTGCTGCGCCTTGCTGCCCGGCGTGGCGGCGTAGCGGGCGAGCAGCCCCTGCGCCTGCGCACGCGGGTGTGCGGCCACCACGTCCTCGTCGCTCACCAGTTCGCAGGCACCGGCGGGCAGCTGGCTGCGAAAGAGCGCGAGGTCGTCCCGGGGCACGATCAGCACCACCGGCAGGCGGTCGCGGTTGTGCGGTGCGAGGCTCGCGAGCAGCCGCTGGGCCCGGCGCAGGTCGCCGCGGTAGGTCTTGCAGACGATGGGGAAATCGAGGGCCATGCCGGAGGTGTGGCGACGAAAGCGCGATTGTGGCCGAGCAGGCGCGGCAGGCCCCACCTCTAGAATCCCCGGCCAGTTTTTGCCCGAGCCTCCGCATGTCCTACCTCCTGCCGTCGCGCCTTGCTGTGATCGCCCAAGCCGGGGGCGTGCTCGAGCGCTTCTGGCGCGAGCATGCGGCCAGCCCCCATGCGGTGGCGAGCCTGCCAGCCGCGCTGACCGCGGTGCCCGCCGGGGCGTCGGCCGAGGCCACGGTGCGCGAGGCCTTTGCGCAGGACGAGGGCGTGGTGCTCGTCCTCACCGACCTCGAGGCCGTGCAGCGCCTGGCCGTGCAGCTCAAGCTGCGCCGCCGCCAGCCGAGCGTGGTCATGCGCTGGTGGGACGCGCCCGCGCACCTCACGCCGACCTACCGCAACCGCCTCGTCTTCAACCGCTACACCGGCATCAACTTCATGACGAGCCGGGCGGATCTCGAAGCCAACGTGCGCCCGCCCAAGGGCGGCCTGGTGGTCGACAACCCGGTGCTGCTGGACCAGCCGGCGCTGCTGGGCGAGGACTCCTGGCACAAGACCATGCGCCACACGCTGCTCGCGCTCACGCAGCCCACCCGCACCGACGTCTTCGGCCATGAGAAGCGCAGCCACGGCGCGATCAAGCTCACGCTCGCCACGCACTTCTATTGCAACCAGGACAACATCGACACGGTGACGAGCTGGCTGCGCGAGTTCGCGGCCATGCCGGCCGAGGTGCTGGACCAGATCCAGTTCGTGGTGGTGGACGACGGCTCGCCGCTGCGCTACGAGATCCCCGAACTCGACCTCAACCTCACCTGGGTGCGCATCGACCAGGACATCCGCTGGAACCAGGCCGGCGCGCGCAACGCGGCCATGCTGCACGCGCGCGCCGAGAGCGTGGTCATCACCGACGTGGACCATGCCTTTCCCGAGCACACGGTGCGCTGGCTGCTGGCCCATCCCGTCCGGCGCCGCCGCTTCCACAAGTTCTGGCGCCAGATGCCCGACGGATCGCTCATCAAGGGCCATCCCAACATCTTTTACCTCGCGCGCTCGCGCTTCTACGAGCTCTTCGGCACCGACGAGGAGTTCGCCGGGGCCTACGGTGCCGAGGACTACCGCTTCGTCAAGAACTTCAAGAACCACGGCACCATCCAGAGCCACCTGCCCAAGGCGGCCTATTGCATCGAGCGCCAGCTCGACCGCGAGAAGTCGTACCACTCCCTGGTGCGCGACCTGAGCTTCAACACCGGGGTGGACACGCGCAAGCGCCTGGAGATCGACCACTTCGGCGCGGCCTACGGCCACAGCCGCCACAACTACAACTACACGCAGACCGTGCTGCTGGACCGCATGCGCACGCCCTCGCGCATGCCGCCGCTGGACCGTGGCTGGCGCACGCGCTGGATCCTGCGGCAGTTCGCGAGCCTGATCTGCTCGCGCTGATCAGAGGTTGGAGAAGCCGGAGGCGGAGATGCTGGAGATCTTCGCGACCTCCACCGCCGCGATGATCTCTTCCACCGCATCGCCGGTGCTGACCGGCGGCACGGTCACGTCGGCCAGCTGACCGGCCTGCCAGCGCTGCACGAGCTCGCGCAGCGCCGCCGCGCCGGCCACGGTGTTGGTCGCCGGCGCGCACCAGCCGCGATGCTCGCGCACCAGGCGATCGAGCTGCGGGTTGAGATGGGTGTACGCGAGCACCGGCCGGCGCGCCCAGAAGTAGTCGTAGAGCTTGGAGGGGATGTACTGCTCGCACTCGTCGCCTTCGCCGTGCATGAGCAGCAGCGCATCGACCTGCTGCATGCGCACCACCACCCGCTCGCGGCCCGAGAGGCCGGTGGCCGGGTCGTGCTCCAGGCGGCCCATGGGCTGGATCACGTCGCCCAGGCCATGCTGATCGATGAGGCGCTGCGCCGGGGCGTCGATGGCGCCGCCATAGACCTCCAGCCGCAGCAGCGGGCGCCATTCGGGCTCGTGCGCGAGCAGGTGGTTCAGCGCCCGCACGAAGGGCACCAGGCTGCGCGTGTCGGAGAGCGAGCCGAAATGTCCCAGCACGCACACCGGCCCCCGCGCGTAGGTGGCCGGACGCAGCGGCGGCTCGGCCCCGGGCAGCACGGTGATGCCGCGCTCGCGCAGCACCGGGTGGCGGGCCTGGGCGGCGGCGAGCGCGCCATCGGTGAACCACCACGCGAGGTCGGCATGGCGGCAGATCAGGCCTTCGAGCCGCGCCTGGAAGCGCTCGTCGCGGCTGGCCGGATCGCGGCCGGGGAACACCATGGGGTCGTGGATTTCGACGATCCACTTCGCTCCGCACCAGCGCTTGAGCCACCAGCCGGCGAGGTGGGCGGAATAGGCGCCGCCGCTGGAGTACACGAGATCGATGTCGCCGCGCCGCATCAGCCAGGCGCCACGCACGAAGGCCGGCAGCGCCCACGACCACTGGTTGCGCAGGCCGATCAGGAGCTTCTCCAGCGCCATCGGCAGCGCGAGCACGAGGCTGGCGAGCAGCGTGAGCAGCCGGTACGCGAGGCCGCGCCCGAGGTGGCGCGCCAGCAGGTGGCGCAGGTCGAAGCGCAGCGCCGAGGGCCCCCAGGGGAGCAGGCGGTGGTGCTCGAAGCGCGTGTCCTGCGCGCCGGTGATGGCGCTCAGCACGATGGGCTCGATGCCGGCCGCCATCAGGTGCGGCAGCTTGTCGGTGACGGTCAGGCTCGCGGCCCGGCCGTCCATGTTGAAGGCATGCGACAGGATGAGCCAGCGCGGCTTGCGCGCGCTGCGCGCCGGAGCCGTCACAGCTTGAACTGCAAGGCGTGCAGCCTCGCGAAGAGGCCCGCCTGCGCCAGCAGTTCACGGTGGGTGCCCAGCTCCACGAGCTTGCCCTGGTCGAGCACCGCCACGCGGTCGGCCGCTTCGATGGTCGAGAGGCGGTGTGCGACCACGAGGGTGGTGCGGCCCACCATCAGCCGTTCGAGCGCTTGCTGCACGAGGTGCTCGCTCTCGCTGTCGAGCGCGGAGGTGGCCTCGTCGAGGATGAGCACCGGGGCGTCCTTGTAGATCGCGCGCGCGATCGCGAGGCGCTGGCGCTGGCCGCCGGAGAGCTGGTTGCCGTTGTGGCCGATGCGCGCATCCAGGCCGTCGGGCTGCTCGTTGACGAAATCGAGCAGGTTGGCGGCGGCCAGGGCCTGGCGCACACGCTCGCGGTCGATGTCGGCGCCGAGCGCCACGTTGGCGGCGACGGTGTCGTTGAAGAGCACCACGTCCTGGCTCACGAGCGCGAACTGGCGGCGCAGCGCGGCCAGCTCCCATTGCGTGAGCGGCACGCCGTCGAGGCGGATCTCGCCGACGGTCGGGTCGAGGAAACGCGGCAGCAGGTTCACGAGCGTCGATTTGCCGGCGCCCGAGGGGCCCACCAGCGCGAGCGTCTCGCCGGCCGGGACGCTGAGCGTGAGCTCGCTCAGCGCCGTGGCATCGTCGCTGTAGCGCAGTGAGACGTGGTCGAATTCCAGGTCGCCGCGCGCACGCGTCACGGCATGCGTGCCGCTCGTTTCGGCCGAGGTGCGGTGCATGAGGTCGAGCCCGCGCTGGATGGCGGCCAGGCCGCGCGTCACCGGGCCGGCCACCTCGGTGAGGTGGCGCAGCGGCGTGATGAGCATCAGCATCGCGGTGATGAAGGCGACGAAGCCGCCCACGGTGGCGCCTTGCGTGCTGCTTTGCCACAGCGCCACCACGATCACGGCCGAGAGCGCGCAGGCCGAGATGATCTGCGTGACCGGCGTGACGGTGGAGGAGGCTACCGTCGACTTGAGCAGCAGCTGGCGCACGCGCGCGCTGGCCTTGTTGAAGCGCTCCTGCTGGACCTCGCCGGCCTGGTGCAGGCGCACGATGCGCCAGGCGAGCGCGTTTTCCTCCAGCACGTAGGCGAGCTCTTCGGTCGCCGACTGGGTGGCGAGGCTGATGCGGTGCATGCGCCGGCTGAAGTAGCGCACGGTCACCGCCACCGCCGGCAGCAGCACGGCGATGAAGAGCGTGAGCTGCCAGTTGATCCACAGCAGGTAGACGAGCAGCGCAATCGCGGTGAAGCTGTCCTTGATCAGCGTCTGCGCCGCGTTCACCAGCGCCTGGGTGCCGCTCTGCACCTCGTAGACGACCGTGTTGATCAGGCTGCTGGCCGTCTGCTGGGTGAAGAGCGAGGCATGTGCGCGCAGCACGTGCTCGAACATGTCGTGCCGCATCTGCAGCGTCGCCTGGTTCGCGGCCCAGGAGAGCGCGTAGTTGACGAGGAAGCCGCCGATGCCGCGCACCAGGAAGAGGCCGATGATGACCGCCGGCACCGCCCACAGCGGGATGCTCCCGCGGTCGGTGAAGCCGCTGTCGAGCAGCGGCTTCATCATCGCGGCCAGCGCCGGCTCGGTGGCGGCGCCGATGGCCGCACCGATCGCCGCCACCACGAAGGCCAGGCGCGTGCCGGCGAAATAGGGCAGCACGAGCGCGAGGCGCTGGCGCAGGGTCAGGGCGGGCTTCGTCATAGGAAGCGCGGATTATCCAATGCGACCGCTGCCTACAATGCCCGCCACCTCGAAGGAGCGCCCGCCCCCATGCCCGAGATCGCGCTGTCCGTCATCCTCATCACCCGCAACGAGAGCCGCAACATCGCGGCCTGCCTGAAGAGCGTGGACTTCGCGGACGAATGGATCGTGGTCGATTCCGAGAGCACCGACGGCACCGCGGAGACGGCGCGGGCGATGGGCGCGCAGGTCATCAACACCACCGATTGGCCCGGCTTCGGCAGGCAGAAGAACCGTGCCCTCGAGGCGGCGCGCGGCCGCTGGGTGCTGAGCCTGGACGCCGACGAGCGCGTGAGCCCCGAGCTCGCCGCGCGCATCCGCGAGGTGGTCGCCCGCGACGGCCCCGCCGATGGCTACGAGCTCTCGCGCATCTCGCGCTTCTGCGGCCAGTGGATCCGCCACGGCGACTGGTACCCCGATCGTGTGCTGCGGCTCTTTCGCGGGGGGCGAGGACGCTTCACCGACGATCTCGTCCACGAGCGGCTCGTCGTGCAGGGGCGTGTCGAGCGCCTCGCCGGCGACCTGCTGCACGACACCATGCCCACGCTCGACGATGCGCTCGAGAAGATGAACCGCTATAGCAGCGGCCGTGCGCGCGACAAGGTGGCCGCGGGCAGGCGTGGCAGCCTTCTTGCTGCATTGGGGCACGGATGGTGGGCGTTCGTGCGCTGCTATGTCGTGAAGCGTGGGTTTCTCGATGGCCGCCTGGGCCTCGTGCTCGCGATTTACCAGGCTGAAGGTACTTATTACCGGTACCTCAAGATGGATCTGCTCGCACGACAGGCCGGCAAATCCATTGAACCAATATGAATTACGCGGATCAGGAGAATCCATGCCGATGAATCGACGCCTGTTTGCTGCCTCCTCCGGCCTGCTGCTCGCAGCGCCAGCCCTGGCCCAGTTCCGGGTCGAAATCTCCGGCGTGGGCGCCACGCAGCTGCCCATCGCCATCGCCCGGTTCCGCGACGAGGATCGCACCACGCAGGCCGTCTCGGCCATCATCAAGGCCGACCTGGAGCGCTCGGGCGTCTTCCGCAGCGTCGAGGCGAACCAGGTCATCGACGAGACCGTGAAGCCCAACATGAGCGACTGGCGGGCGCGCTCGGCCGACGCGCTGCTCACCGGCTCGGTCGTGCGCCTGGCCGACGGCCGCTTCGATGTGCGCTACATGCTGTGGGACGTCGTCAAGGACACCCAGCTCGTGGGCAGCAGCATCGTCACCCCGGGCTCGGAGCTGCGCCTGGCCGCGCACAAGGTGGCCGATGCGGTGTACGAGAAGCTCACCGGCGACAAGGGCGTGTTCTCTACGCTCATCGCCTATGTCACCCGCTCGGGCAAGCGCTACGCGCTGCGCGTGGACCACTCCGACGGCACCGGCGGCGAATCCATCCTGCAGAGCAACGACCCCATCATCTCGCCGGCCTGGTCGCCCGACGGCCAGGAGCTCGCCTACGTGTCCTTCTACGAGGACCAGAAGGCGGTGGTGTGGGCGCAGGACATCTCCACCGGGGCGCGCCGCAAGATCGCGGCCTTCCGCGGCTCCAACAGCGCGCCCAACTGGTCGCCCGACGGCAAGTCGCTCGTCGTCACGCTGAGCCGCGACGGCATCTCGCAGCTCTACCTGATCGGCCGCAACGGCGAGAACCCGCGCCGCCTCACCAGCAGCTCCTCGATCGACACCGAGGGCGTGTTTTCGCCCGATGGACGCCAGATCTATTTCGTGAGTGACCGCAGCGGCGGCCCGCAGATCTACCGCATGCCCGTGTCGGGCGGTGCGGCCGAGCGCGTGAGCTTTACCGGCGGCTACAACATCAGCCCGTCCATCAGCCCCGATGGCCGATACCTGGCCTATATTTCCCGGCAGAGCGGCGCCTTCAAGCTGTACGTGGGCGAGATCGGCCGCCTCGGCAACGCGCAGGCGATCACCGAGAGCAGCGACGACGAGAGCCCGAGCTTCGCGCCCAACGGCAAGCTCATCATCTACGCCACGCGCACCAACGGCCGCGACACGCTGATGACCACCACGCTCGACGGCAAGATCAAGGCCATCCTCGAGTCGCGCTACCCCGACGTGCGCGAGCCGGTGTGGGGGCCGTTCCAGCGTTGACCTGATGTACCGATACCCCGAGGACTTGCGCTGATCCGGCGTTCGATCCAACCCTCATTCCCGACCAACAGGAGAAGCACCATGAACATGTCCCGCCTCGCTTTCGTCGCCGCCGTCTCGTCCGCCCTCTTCGCGGGCTGCGCGTCCAATGTCCCGCTGGACAACAAGGCCGCGCCGGTGGAGTCGCGCACGGGCAGCACCGCGGGCTCCGGCTCGTCGTCCACCAGCGGCGCCAACTCCGGCCGTCTCGCGAGCGTCGACCTCACGCAGAACCAGGCGCCTGCGCAGGAAGTCGGCCGCGTGGTCTATTTCGACTACGACAGCTTCGTCATCAAGGACGAGTTCCGCCCGGTGATCGAGGGCCAGGCCAAGCTGCTGTCGTCCGACCGCTCCAAGAAG
The DNA here is from genome assembly GCA_044507405.1 of Rubrivivax sp. Lineage (GTDB taxonomy): Bacteria > Pseudomonadota > Gammaproteobacteria > Burkholderiales > Burkholderiaceae_C > Rhizobacter. The sequence continues at coordinate 32,439 of JBIQJS010000017.1, forward strand.
CTCACCATCGAAGGCCACACCGACGAGCGCGGTGGCAGCGAGTACAACCTCGCGCTCGGCCAGAAACGCGCCGAGTCCGTCGCCAAGGCCCTCAAGCTCCTGGGCGCGACCGATGCGCAGATCGAGGCCGTGAGCTTCGGCAAGGAGCGGCCCGCGGCGCAGGGCCATGACGAGGCGGCCTGGGCCAAGAACCGCCGCGCCGAGATCAGCAGCCGCTGATCGTGACGTCGTCGGTGACCATGATGCGAACGGCGCGATCGGCTGCCTGGGTGTTGCTGCTGGCGCTGGCCGCGCCGGTGGCGCAGGCCGGGCTCTTCGACGATGACGAGGCCCGCAAGGCCATCCTGGACCTGCGCCAGCGGCTGGACCAGCAGGAGGCCCGCATCAAGTCGCAGGGCGAGGGCCAGACGCAGCTCATGGAGCAGATCCGCCGCAGCCTCCTCGAGCTCAACAACCAGCTCGAGCTCACGCGCATCGAGATGGCGCGCCTGCGCGGTGTGGACGAGCAGCAGCAGCGCGACCTCACCGAGCTGCAGAAGGCGGTCGTGGAATTGCAGCGCCTGCAGAAGGACGTGCAGCAGGGCCTGGACGACCGCTTCCGCAAGTTCGAGCCGCAGAAGGTCTCGGTCGATGGGCGTGAGTTCATGGCCGACCCCGAGGAGGTGCGCCAGTTCGAGGAGGCGCTCGCGCTGCTGCGCAAGAGCGACTTCGCCGCGGCCGCGGCCGCGTTCAACGGCTTCAACCGCCGCTACCCGGCGAGCGGCTACACGCCCTCGGCGCTCTACTGGCGTGGCAATGCGCAGTACGCGATGCGCGAGTACCGCGAGGCCATCACCACCTTCCGCTCGCTCGTGAGCACGGCGCCCGATCACCAGCGCGCTCCCGAGGCGCTGCTCGCGATCGCCAACTGCCAGATGGAGCTCAAGGACAACAAGGGCGCGCGCCGCACCATCGACGAGCTGGTGAAGGCCTATCCCAAGTCCGAGGCCGCGCAGGCGGGCAAGGAGCGGATCGCTTCGCTGCGCTGAGGCCTGCGTGAACGCGCCGCTGGACCTCCTCGCGCCCGACCTGGAGCGCCGCTTCGGCGGCCTGCGGCGCCTGCATGGCGATGCGGGCTACCGCGCGATCCGTGCGGCACGCGTGGGCGTGGTGGGGCTGGGCGGCGTCGGCTCGTGGGCGGTGGAGGCGCTGGCCCGCAGCGGCGTCGCCGAGCTGACGCTCTTCGACATGGACCATGTGGCGGAGTCCAACGTCAATCGCCAGGTGCAGGCGCTGGGCGTGACGCTCGGCCAGCACAAGGGCGAGGCGCTGCGCGAGCGCGTGGCCGACATCCACCCCGGCTGCGACGTGCGGGTCGTCGACGACTTCGTGAACCCCGACAACTGGCCGGCGCTGTTGCCGCGCGAGATTGACGTGCTCGTCGATGCCTGCGACCAGGTCGCGGCCAAGACGGCGATGGCGGCCTGGGCGCGTGCGCGCGGCACGGCGCTCGTGTGCGTGGGTGCGGCGGGCGGCAAGCAGAAGCCGCAGGCGGTGGAGGTCGACGACCTCGCCCATGCCACGCACGACCCGCTGCTCGCCTCGATGCGCCAGCGGCTGCGCAAGCACCACGGTTCGCCGCGCACGGGGAGCATCGGCGTGCGCTGCGTCTTCTCGCGCGAGCCCGTGTCGCCGCCGGTCGATGCGGCGTGCGATGCGGTCGATGGCAGCCTTAACTGCCACGGTTATGGCTCGGGTGTTGTCGTCACCGCAACGTTCGGTTTCGTTGCGGCTTCAGAAGCGCTACAATGCGTGCTTCGCCGGTGAGACGAACAAGCCTCGCGAAGCCCGTTATACTCATGGGCTTTTCGGGTTGTTAGCTCAGTCGGTAGAGCAGCGGACTTTTAATCCGTTGGTCGCAGGTTCGAATCCTGCACAACCCACCAGCCTCCCTGCGGGGCAGACAGAACGAGCGGGCTCTTAGCTCAGTTGGTAGAGCAGCGGACTCTTAATCCGTTGGTCGTAGGTTCGAATCCTACAGGGCCCACCAAATCGAAAGGGTCAGCGCGCGAGCAGCGGCTGACCCTTTTCTCTTGCCCGCTTCCAGCTTCGGTCAGTGCCGCGCCGAGCCCGGCTCGGCCATGCGCCGATGCTGGCGCGCCAGCACTTCGTCCGGCGTCAGGTTGGCCATCAACGCCTGCAGCTTGTTCTTCCAGCCGGCGACCACGTCGCTCTCGCCATCCATCATCGCTTCGAAGCCGGCACGCGCCACGTCGGCGGGGCTCGCCTTGGGGCCGGTCGCCACGTCGGTGTCGAGCATGTCGGCGCGCTCGAAGAACTCGGTGTCGGTCGGCCCGGGGATCAGGCAGGTGACCGAGACGCCGGAGTCGCGCAGCTCGTCGCGCAAGGCGTAGCAGAACGAATCGATGAAGGCCTTGGTGCCGTTGTAGACGGCCTGGAAGGCGCCGGGCATGCGGCCCGCGATCGAGCCCGTCACGAGGATGCGGCCACGGCCTTGCGCGCGCATGCGCCGGCCCACCTGGTGCAGGAGGTCGAGCGTGCCCGTCACGTTGGTGTTGACCACGTGGCGGATGTCGGCGAAATCCTGGTCGAGGAAAGCCCGGCCGAGGCCGTGCCCCGCGTTGGCGAGCAGTGCATCCACCGGCCGCTCGCCGATGCGATCGACCAGCGCCGAGACCCCCGCCGGTGTGGCGAGGTCGGCGACGACGGTCTCCACGGCGACCCCGAAGTTGCGCAGCATCGCCGCGCTTTCCTCGAGCGGCCCCTGGTCGGCGGCGATCAGCAGGTCGTAGCCGTTGCGCGCGCACTCGGCCGCCAGTTCACGGCCGATCCCCGAGGAGGCCCCGGTCACCACGGCAAAGGGTCGGGTGGTGTCCATGGCGGGCTCCGGCTACTTGCGGGCGGTGGCGCCCTCGAGCGCGCGCGCCATCTCGAGGTGGTGGTTGAGCGCCGGCAGCGTCTTCTGCGCGAAGGCCTTCACGTCGGCATCGGTCGCCTTGGCGGCGGCTTCCTGGAAGAGCTTGATGGTCTCCTGGTGCGCCTTGACGCCGAAGGCCTTCGCATAACGCTCGTCGAACTTGGCGTCGTCACCGGCGCTCACCATCTTGAGCTCGGCCTTCTGCTTCATCGATGGCCCTTCGGGCAGCTTGACGTTCTTCGAGGCGGCGAGCTGCTTGAGCTCCTCCGAGGTCTTGGTGTGGTCGGCCACCATCTTCTCGGCGAAGGCCTTGACCTCCGGGTTCCGGGCCTTCTGCAGCGCGAGCTGGCTGGCCTCGATCTCGGCGGCGCCGTTCTGCGCGGCCTGCTTCATGAAGTCGGCGTCGGAGCGTGCGCTCGCGGCGCTGGCGGCCATGAAACCGAGGGCGGCCACCCCGGCGCACAGCAGGAGTCGTGGGTTGAACAGCATGGGTCACTCCTTGCGAATTGAGATGCTGGAGACCGGGCAACGCGTGTTCCGTGCGCTCCGCGAGAGGCGCGCGGCGGGCGCCGCCTGCGCAATTGCCGGGTGGGCAAAATTTGCGGAAGTTCAGGGCTCCGCGCGCCGACGCGAAGGGCCCGATGCATCGCGATTTCCGGCACCTCGCTTGCTCGATCCGGGCACCACACCACGGTGCCAAACCGCGGCTCACCCAGCAGCGATGAAAGGAATCGACATGACGCAACGTGACTATCAGAACCGCCAGGAGGGCGGATACGGCCGTGACGACTACGGCTGGGGGCGCGAGGGTGCGCAACAGGGCGGCCAGCGCAGCGATGCCGGCAGCAACTACGGCGACTTCCGCCCGCAACGCGGGCAACAGGACCAGCGCGCCGATCGGGGCTCGCAATCGGGCGACTACTACGGCGGCAACCGCAGCGACTGGAGCCGCCAGCAAGGCGGTGGCTACGACGTCGGCATGGGCAGCTCGCAAAGCGGCGGCTATGGCGGCTACGGCGGCGAATACGAGCCCGGGCCGCGTGGCCGCCAGGAGCCCTACCGCGGCAGCGGCAACCAGTGGAGCCACCATGACCAGGGCTGGCAGAGCCACGGCGAACCGGGCCGCCAGAGCGACTATGGCTACGGCCAGCGCTACGGTGGCCAGGGGCGCGAGTTCGGCTCCCAGGGCGGCTACGGCGACCAGAACCATGGCCGGTCCAGCTACGCACACCAGGGCCCGCAGTCCTTTGGCCAGGGTTATGGACCCCAGAGCCAGGGGCAGCGCGAGTGGGGCCAGCATGCCGACTGGGGCCGCTATGACGGCGGGCAGCAGGGGTATGGGCAGCAGGGCTACGGGCAGCAGGGCTACGGACAGCAGAGCGGCCGCGAGCACCACCACGACCCCGACTACCACCAGTGGCGCAACGAGCAGCTGCGCAACCTCGACAACGACTACCAGACCTGGCGCCAGGAGCGCTACAAGAAGTTCTCAGACGAGTTCACCACGTGGCGCAACAGCCGCCAGGGCTCGCAGCTCGGAGCCGGCCCCCAGGGCGCTCCCGGCAGCACCACGGGCCTGGGCGGCGCCAGCACCTCGACGCCGACGACGTCCACCTCCACCGGGATCGAGTCCAGCGGCTCCTCGTCGTCCTCCGGCAAGAGCAAGTAGGGGTTCAGCTACGCCGCGCGGCGCGCAGCACCATGAGCGCGCCGAAGGCGGCGATCCCGAGCGCGGTCGAGAGCCACAGGCTCGCCGCGCCCCAGTGGTCGAGCGCCAGGCCGAAGGCGAACGGCGCGAAGGCCTGCGCCACGCGCCCGGGCAGCATCAGCCAGCCCTGGCGTGCGCCGTAGCCGTGCACGCCGAAGAAGACCAGCGGCAACGTGCCCTTGGCGATGGTCAGGATGCCGTTGCCTGCGCCATGCAGGATGGCGAAGAGCGGCGCGAGCGCCGGCCCGGCCATCAGCAGGGCGACGGCGCCGACCGGATGCGCGAGCGTCGCCAGCCGCGCCGAGAGCAGCGGATGCACGCGCCGCAGCAGGCCGAACTCCAGCAGCCGCCCTGCGACCTGCGCCGGCCCGACCAGCGCGCCCACGCCCACCGCCACCGCGAGGCTTGCGCCCAGCGCCTGCATGAGGCGCGGCAGGTGGGCGGCCATCGCCGTGCTCGTGAACCACGCCACCGCGAAGACGAACGCGAGCAAGGCGCTCACGAGCGCAGGGCGTTGTGGCGTCGGCGCGTCGTCCACCGTCGCGGCTGCGGCCGGTTGGGGCGCAGACGCTTCCGGCGCGACCCGCCCGGCGCGGGGCAGCCACGCATTGAGCGGCAGGCCCAGCACCAGGTGCAGCGCCGCCCAGCCGTAGCAGGCGCCCCGCCAGCCGACGTGGGTGTCCATCCAGGCGGTGAGCGGCCACCCCACCGTGCTCGCGAACCCGGCGATGAGCGTGATGCCGGTGATCGCGTTGCGCGACTCCTGCCCATAGAGGCGCACCAGCGTCGAGAACGCCGCTTCGTAGAGGCCGCAGCCCATCGCCAGGCCGAGCAGCAACCAGGCCGCGAAGAGGCTCCACGGCCCCTGCGCGGCGCCGAGCGCTGCCAGGCCGGCCGCGAAGAGCAGGCTCGTGCCCATCAGCATCTGGCGCCCGCCGTGGCGGTCGATGGTGCGCCCCGCCCAGGGGCCGACCACGGCCGAGACGACGAGCGCGAACGAGAAGGCGAGGAAGACGGTCGGCTCGCGCAGGCCGAGGTCGCGTGCGATGGGGGCGGCGAGCAGCGCGGCGAGGTAGTAGGACGATCCCCAGGCCAGGGTCTGGGCGGTGCCCAGGGCGGCGATCACGGTGCCTCGGTGCTGCAAGGCCATGGGCGAGGGGTCCTTCGGGCGGCGGATGGCGTCGAATATTAGAGGAGCGGCCGGGTGCTTACACTGCGCAGCCCTCAGCAGTACGACCGCCCATGTCACCGGCCACTCTCACTCTCGAACGCGTCACCAAGGTCCGGCGGCGCAGGCATGCTCAAGCCCCGGGCTTCGACCTGGCGGTCGATCTCACCCTCGAGGGGCCGCTGGTGGTGGGCATCCTGGGCGGCAACGGCGCCGGCAAGACCACGCTCTTCAACCTGATCTCGGGCCGCGAGGCGCCCGACACCGGCCGGGTGCTCTGTGGCGGCCACGACATCCATCGCGTGGTCTACGAGGACCGCGTGCACCTGGTGAGCCACCAGACGCAGCGCCACGACAACCGCCGCTTCGGCTACGCGGGCTGGAGCCGGGTCGCAGTGTCGATGTACGAGCGCCTGCATCGCCGCGTGCGCGTGCCGCAGGCCAAGCCCCGCATCCACCTCTGGGACGAGCCCGACCTGCACGATGGCTACTTCCCGCTGCAGATGCACCACATGCGCCACCTCAAGGCGCAGGGGCACATCGTGCTGCTGTGCGCCCATCCCCAACGCCCGCGCGACCTGGCGATGCTGCGCGCCGTCTGCGACCGCTACCTCTTCCTGCAGCGCGGCCGCATCCAGCCGCTGGCGGACTACCCGGCGCTGATGGCGCATGCCGCGGCGCGCGAATACCTCGGCGACCTCGTCGAGCGCATGGAGGCCGGGCCGGCCTGAGCCTCCTGCTTTGCCGACATCGGCAAATGGTGCGGCAGTCGCCCGCCGCTTGCGGCCGGCGGCCCTCGGCCGGCACCGACGCCGCGCGCTTCGCACGCAGGGGTATGGCCCTTGCCATGAGTGGCAGCACAACTGCGCAACTCTCGACTAGGAGCGACCATGTCCGATCTGGCGGTGGTGACCGGCGGCGCCGGCTTTCTGGGCAGCCATCTGTGCGACCGGCTGCTCGCCATGGGGCGGCGCGTGGTGGCGCTCGACGACCTCTCCACGGGCGAGGAGGCGCACGTCGCGCACCTGCTGTCAAACCCGCAGTTCGAGCTGCGCCGCCACGACGTGACGCAGCCCTGGCCGCTGGGCCTCGAAGGCGCCACCCGCGTCTTCAACCTCGCGTGTCCGGCGAGCCCCGCCTACTACCAGCAGGAGCCGGTGCGCACCACGCTCACCAGCGCCATCGGCATGTGGCGAGTGCTCGAAGCCGCCCAGCACAGCGGCGCACGCGTGCTGCAGGGCTCCACCAGCGAGGTCTACGGCGACCCGGAGGTGCACCCGCAGCAGGAGAGCTACCACGGCCTCGTGAACCCCATCGGGCCGCGCTCCTGCTACGACGAAGGCAAGCGCGTGGCGGAGGCCATGTGCTACGCCTACCACCGCGAGCGCGGGCTGCCGGTGCGCATCGTGCGCATCTTCAACAGCTACGGCCCGCGCCTGCGCGCCGGCGACGGTCGGGTGGTGAGCAACTTCATCGTGCAGGCGCTGCAGGGCCAGCCGCTCACCGTCTACGGCAACGGCGAGCAGACGCGCAGCTTCTGCTACGTCGACGACACGGTCGAAGGGCTGCTGCGCATGATGGAGGCCGACGTCGAGGGCCCGATCAACATCGGCAACCCGGTGGAGCACACCGTGCTCGAGCTCGCCGAGATGGTGCTGCGCCTGACCGGCAGCCGCTCGAAGATCGAGCGCCGCCCGCTGCCGGCCGACGACCCGCGCCGCCGCCGCCCCGACATCACGCTCGCGCGCCACGAGCTCGGCTGGGAGCCGCGCGTCGCGCTGGAAGACGGCCTGCGCGAGACCATCGACCACTTCCGCCGCGAGCTGGCCGCATCCGCCCGGCTCGCCGCCTGACGCCCGCCTTCCGCGCACGCGGTGCCGCGCCGGTCTGGTCGGCAGACCCTTCGCGTGGCATTTGCAACAACTCGTTCGTGAGGCCCCTCAAGGTCGGCCCGATCGCGCCGACAGTGCAGGCATGCCTCGCGCCGGGCTGCGACCCGATTGCGCACGGCCGTGCCAAACCAGGGATCCCGACAACAAGACGGGCCAACCGCAGCGTGACGAGGACCACATGGAATACGTGATCGACGAAGGCGAGCTGCTCGTCCTCGTGGGCGACCAGGCGAGCAACATCGTCTATGCCAACCCGGCCTACTGCAAGGCGAGCGGCTACGACTGGGCGGAGCTCAAGGGCACCAAGGCGTCGCTCATGATGCACAAGGACAACCCGCCCCAGGTGCTGATGGACATGGGCGCGACCATGCGCCAGACCCGCCAGCCCTGGACCGGGATCATCAAGAACCGCCGCAAGAACGGCGACCACTACTGGCTGCGGCTCAACCTCGCGCCCATCTTCCACGAGGGCCGGTACATGGGCAGCCTCATGGTCCACAGCAAGCCTTCGGCCGAGGAGGTGCGCGCCATCGAGCCGCTCTACCGCCGCATGCTCGAAGGCAGCCAGAAGAACCTGCGCCTGCGCCATGGCCGCGTCTACCGCGCCAACCTCGCCGGCAACCTCGGCGTGTGGGTGCGCGAGCTCGGCCTCAAGGGGCGCCTGATCGGCGCGCTCGCGGCGCTCGACGTCGCCGCTGCCGGCGCGCTCTGGGCCGTGGGCGGGCTGAGCCCGGCGCAGGCGGGGTTCTGGGTGAGCCTCGCGGCGCTCGTGGCCGCGACGGCCGCCGCCGGCGCCTATCTCTTCCGCTCCATCGTGCAGCCACTGCGCGAGGCGGTGAGCTTCGCCAGCCGCATCGCCGCGGGCGACCTGAGCGCGCAGGTCACGAGCACCCGCAGCGACGAGATCGGCGCGGTGCTGCGCGCGCTCACACAGATGAACATCAACCTGCGCGCGACGGTGAGCGACCTGCGCGCCGGCGTGGGCGTGATGCGCCAGGCCACGTCCGACATCGCCACCGGCACGCAGGACCTGTCGGCGCGCACCGAGAGCCAGGCGAGCAACCTGCAGCAGACCGCCTCCTCCATGGAGGAGATGAACACCACCGTGCGCACCAACTCCGAGGTGGCGCGCCAGGCGAGCGAGGTGGCCGCGACCGCCAGCCGCGCGGCCGAGACCGGCGGCGAGGCCGTGGGCGAGGTGGTGACGACCATGGACGGCATCGCCCGCTCGTCCAAGCAGATCGCCGACATCATCGGCGTGATCGACGGCATCGCCTTCCAGACCAACATCCTCGCGCTCAACGCCGCGGTGGAGGCGGCGCGCGCGGGCGAGCAGGGCCGCGGCTTCGCCGTGGTGGCCAGCGAAGTGCGCAGCCTTGCGCAGCGCAGTGCGCAATCGGCCAAGGAGATCCGCGCGCTCATCTCCGACAGCGTCTCCAAGATCGACGATGGCGCCAGGCTCGTCAACGCAGCCGGCGGCACCATCCACGACATCGTGGCGCAGGTGCGGCGCGTGACCGAACTCGTGAACCACATCGCCGATGCGTCGCACGAGCAGTCGTCGGGCATCGGGCAGATCAACCAGGCCGTCAACGCGCTCGACCACATGACCCAGCAGAACGCCGCGCTCGTGGAGCAGAGCACCGCCTCGGCGGAACACTTGCGCGAGCAGGCCGTGCGCATGGTCGAGGCGATGAGCGTCTTCAAGCTCTCGGGGGCCGACGCCGCGCGCTTCAACACCACCGGCGAGCAGGCGGTGCTGCGCTAATCCGCATGCCGGCGAGGGCGCGCGGCGCTCCCTACCATCGCGCCATGGGCGAGCTGCCCTGAAAGGACACGCGATGAAGACACTGCTACGACCCCTCTTCGGCGGCGCCGTCGCCGCCGCCCTGCTCGCCGGCTGCGCGGGCTATGGCCCGAGCTCGCTCACGCCCGGCACCTCGGTCGAAGACGCGCGCAAGTCGCTCGGCGAGCCCACCGCCGTCTATCCGCTGGAGGACAAGGGCCGGCGCTTCGAATACGCGCGCGGGCCGTTCGGCCGCCACACCTACATGCTCGACTTCGATGGCGATGGCCGCCTCGTGAAGTGGGAGCAGGTGCTGCACGAGCAGAACTTCAACCAGATCACCCCCGGCATGCCCGCGCGCGAGGTGCTCATGCGCATCGGCCAGTCGTTCGACCAGCGGCTGGTGGGCGTGGCCGAGCGTCGCCAGACGGTCTGGGCCTATCGCTACGAGACGCCGTTCTGCCAGTACTTCCAGGTCGGCATCGATTCGTACGGCAAGGTGATGGACACCTCGTACGGCCCCGATCCGGTGTGCGAAGTGGAGACGGGCGAGGTGTTCTGAGCCGTGGCCGTGCGGCGTCTGGCGATATAACCGACCGATGGACACCATCACCCTCTACGGCATCCCCAACTGCGACACGGTGAAGAAGGCCCGCGCCTGGTTCGCCGAGCGCGGGGCCGGCATCACCTTCCACGACTTCAGGAAGCAGGGCGTGCCCGAGGCCCAGCTCACGCGCTGGATCGAGGCCGTGGGCTGGGAGGCGCTCGTCAACCGCCAGGGCACGACCTGGCGCAAGCTCGCCGCCGACGAGCAGGCCGCCGTGCGCGACGCGGCCTCGGCGCATGCGCTCCTGCTGCGCCAGCCGAGCGCCATCAAGCGGCCGGTGGCCGACTGGGGCGGCGGCGGGATCACGGTCGGCTTCGACGCCGCCCGCTTCGAGCGGCAACTGGCGCGTTAGGCGGCAAAGCTTTCCTCGGCCGGGCAGCGCGGACCGGTAAAAGCGGCCGTGGCGCCGCGTGCGTCGTGGCGCCATGGCGGCGCGGCCGCAGCGAAAAGCCCTTCCGGCCTCCCCGGTACAGAAGCTGCTTCCTGGCCGGGCCATGATCCATATCGCCATCCTCGGCTGCGGCCGCATCGCCAGGCGCCACGCCGAACTCCTGGGCACCGGCCAGATCGCCGGCGCCCGACTCGCCGCCGTGTGCGACGAGATCCCCGAGCGGGCGCAGGCCTGCGCCACCACCTACGGCGTGCCCGCGTACACCTCGCTCGACGAGCTGCTCGCCAGCACCGGCATCGACGCCGTGGCCGTGCTCACGCCGAGCGGCCTGCACGCCGGCCATGCGATCGCCGTCGCGCGCAGCGGCCGCCACGTGATCGTCGAGAAGCCGATGGCGCTCACGCTCGAAGACGCCGACGCCATGGTGCGCGAATGCGCCGAGGCCGGCGTGGGCCTCTTCGTCGTCAAGCAGAACCGCTTCAACGTGCCGGTGCGCAAGGCGCGCGAGGCGCTGGAGGCCGGCCGCTTCGGCCAGCTCGTGCTGGGCACGGTGCGCGTGCGCTGGTGCCGCGAGCAGGACTACTACGCGCAGGACGCCTGGCGCGGCACCTGGGCGTTCGATGGCGGCGTGCTCGCCAACCAGGCCAGCCACCACGTCGACATGCTGCGGTGGTTCATGGGCCCGGTGGAAAGCGTGCATGCGCGCGGCGTGACCGCGCTCGTGGACATCGAGGCCGAAGACACGGCCGTCGCCACCCTCAAGTTCAGGAACGGCGCGCTCGGCGTGATCGAGGCGACCTCGGCCACGCGGCCGCGCGACCTCGAGGGCTCCATCTCCATCCTCGGCTCCCACGGCACGGTGGAGATCGCCGGCTTCGCGGCCAACGCCACGCGCGTGTGGCAGTTCACCGAGCCGCAGCCCGACGACGCCGAGGCGCTCACGCGCTATTGCGTCAACCCGCCCAACGTCTACGGCTTCGGCCACCAGGCCTACTACGAGCACGTGGTGCAGGTGCTCCACGGGGCAGCGCAGCCGCTGGTCGACGGCGAGGAAGGGCGCCGGAGCCTCGAGCTGATCCTCGCGCTCTACGAATCGATGGCGACGGGCCAGGAGGTCACGTTGCCGCTCACCGTGCGCCACGCGCGGCTCGGCCGCCGCGGGCCGGCGGGGCCCACGCTCGTGGCCGACGACGGAAAGCTCGTCGCGTGATCCGCTTCCTCGACCTGGCCGCGCAGTACCGCGAGATCCGCCCCGAGATCGACCGCGCGATCGAGACCGTGATCGCCGACTCGGCCTACATCGGCGGTCGGCACGTCGCCACCTTCGAGCAACAGTTCGCCCAGGTGGCGGGGGCCGCGCATTGCATCGGTGTGGGCAACGGCACCGATGCGCTCGAAATCGCGATCGAGGCGCTCGCGCTGCCACCCGGCAGCGAGGTCATCGTGCCCGCCAACAGCTTCATCGCGAGCGCCGAAGCCGTGTCGCGCTGCGGGCACCGGGTGGTGTTCGCCGACGTGGACCCGGCCACCTACGTGATCGACGTGGCCACCGTGCGTGCGCGCCTCACGCCGCGCACGCGCGCCATCGTCGCGGTGCACCTCTACGGCCATCCTTGCGACATGGAGGCGCTCACGGCCTTCGCACGCGAGCACCGCCTGGCGGTGATCGAAGACTGCGCGCAGGCGCACGGCGCGCTCTGCCACGGGCGGCCGGTGGGGGGGTGGGGCGATGTCGGCGCGTTCAGCTTCTACCCCGGCAAGAACCTCGGCGCCTATGGCGATGGCGGCGCCATCACCACGCAGCGCGACGACCTCGCCCGCCGCTGCCGCATGATCGCCAACCACGGCCGTGTGGCGAAGTACGAGCACGAGTTCGAAGGCCGCAACTCGCGCCTCGACGGCCTGCAGGCCGCGGTGCTCAGCGCCAAGCTGCCGCACCTGCCCGCGTGGACGCAGCGCCGCGAGGCCGTGGCCGAGGTCTATGGGCACGGCCTGCAAGGGGTGGGCGATCTCGTGCTGCCGGTGCGGCGGGCCTGGGCGCGGCCGGTGCACCATCTCTATGTGGTGCGCACCGCGCATCGCGATGCCTTGCGCCAGCACCTCGCGCAGCAGGAGATCGAGACCGGCATCCACTACCCCACGGCCCTGCCGAAGCTCCAGGCCTACCGGCACCTGGCGGCGCAGGGCGACGCGCCGTTCTGCTGCGCTGTCGATGGCACGCTGCTCAGCCTGCCGATCGGCGAGCACCTGAGTGCGGCCGATGCACAGGCGGTCGTGGCGGCCGTGCGCGGCTACTACGCCACGCGGCCGGAGGCCGCGCCGCAGCCCGAGCTCAGCGAGGCACGCTGAGGCGGAAGCTCGCCTCGGCGAGCGGCTGCCCGTTCACCAGGAGCTCGACGCGGTGCTCGCCGGCGCGGTAGACGCGGGTGGTGACGGGCTTGAGCGAGTGGCGCTTCACGAGATCGCGCGAGGCGCCGGCGGGGAGCTCCAGCGACCAGCCCTTGAACACCTTGGCCGAGGTGCCGCCATTGGCCTTGACGTGGTGCACCGCATAGTCGATCTGCAGGCGTTGCGGCGCCTTCGCGCGCGAGCGCAGCGTGACGTCGAGCTGCACCAGTTCGCCCACGCGCGCCGTGCGGGGTGAGACGGCGAGCGCCACCTCGCCCCTGAACGCCTCGCCCACGCCCAGCGCCTGCATCGCCCCCGCATGCCCGCGCTTGATGAGCGTGCGCGCGGCATGCTGCAGCAGCGCCAGCCGCTCGCGCGTGGCGCCGGGCAGGTGCTCGCGCAGCCAGGCTTCCACGAGGGCGGGATGATCCTTGGCGATGTCGTTGAGGTGGTTGGCGACGCTGCGCCGCACGTAGGGGCTCGCGTCGTCCATCAGCGTGCGCAGCAGGGGCAGGGTGGGCGAGGGGTCGTCCACCAGGGGCTTGAGCACCATGCCCCAGGGCAGGCGCGGGCGGCTGCCTTCGCTCACCAGCCGGCGCACGTGGGCGCTCGGGTCGGCGCTCCAGGCGGCCAGCGTGTCGAAGACCCGCGCCGGCTCGCGCAGGATGTAGGGCCGGATCGCCCACTCGGCGGTGAAGCGCTGCGTCATCGCGTGCAGCGCCTGCAGCGCACGCGGCGTGTCGCCGTGGCCGTGGCGCGCCACGTACTCGGTGAGCGGCCACACGGCCCAGCCGGAGAGGCCATCGTCGCGTGCGCCCCGCGGGCCGTCGAGCGTGGCGTCGTCGATCGCGTCCATGGAGGCGAGCGACGTTTCCATCAGCGTGGCGGCCGAGGAGAAGTCGCCGGGCAGCGTGTGCTCCAGCGCGGCGCACAGGTGCTGCGCGCGCGCCTTCATCTCCAGCGCTTCCAGCCCCGCGAGCGCGCGGCGGCGGAAGTGCTGCGCATCGAAGCCGACGCCGGTCTCGTGGCCCGCACGCTGCAGGTGGCCGGCCATCGCGGCGACCACCTTCGGGCCGAGCAGGTTCTTGAACGGCTCGGCCATGCCCCAGGGTCAGGCCGCCGCCAGCAGCTGCCGCAGCACGTACGGCAGGATGCCGCCGTGCTTGTAGTAGTCGACCTCGATCGGCGTGTCGATGCGCAGCGTGACGCGCACGTCGCGCTTGCTGCCGTCCTTGCTGCGGATCACGAGCGTCGCGTCCTGCTGCGGGCGCAGCTCGGTGCCGAGCAGCACGTCGAAGGTCTCGTCGCCGGTGATGCCGAGCGTCTGCCAGGAGTCCTCGCCCTTGAACTGCAGCGGCAGCACGCCCATGCCGACCAGGTTGGCGCGGTGGATGCGCTCGTAGCTGCGTGCGACCACGGCCTTGATGCCCAGCAGCGCCGTGCCCTTGGCGGCCCAGTCGCGCGAGGAGCCGGTGCCGTATTCCTCGCCCGCGAAGACGATGGTGGGAATGCCTTCCTCCATGTACTTCACCGCGGCGTCGTAGATGAACTTCTTGCTGCCGTCCTTGTAGATCGTGAGGCCGCCTTCCTCGCGGCTGCCGTCGGGCAGCGGCGGGATCATCAGGTTCTTGATGCGCACGTTGGCGAAGGTGCCGCGCACCATCACGTCGTGGTTGCCGCGGCGTGAGCCGTAGGAGTTGAAGTCGGCCTTCGAGACGCCGTGCGCCTTGAGCCAGTGGCCCGCGGGCGACTGCTCCTTGATCGAGCCGGCCGGCGAGATGTGGTCGGTGGTGATGGAGTCGCCGAAGAGCGCCATCGCGCGTGCGCCCTTCACGCCGAGGTTGGCGAGGCCGGGCTCCATGTGGAAGTCGTCGAAGAAGGGCGGGCGCGCGATGTAGGTGCTGCGCGGCCAGGTGTAGGTCTCGCCCTTGACGCCCTCGATGCGCTCCCACAGTTCGCCGGGGTTGGTCTTGACCTGCGCGTAGTTCTTGCGGAAGGCCTCGCCGTCCATCGCGTACTTCATCAGCGCGCCGATCTCGTCGCTGGTGGGCCAGATGTCGCCGAGGTAGACGTCGCGGCCGTTCTTGCCCTGGCCCACGGGCTCGGTCATGAGGTCGCGCATGACGTTGCCGGCGATCGCATACGCCACGACCAGCGGCGGCGAGGCGAGGAAGTTGGCCTTGAGGTTGGGGTGGATGCGCGCCTCGAAGTTGCGGTTGCCCGAGAGCACCGCGGCGCAGACCAGGTCGTTCTTGTAGATGATCTCGTTGAGGTCGGCGGCCAGGTCGCCGGCATTGCCGATGCACGTGGTGCAGCCGTAGCCGGCGAGGGTGAAGCCGAGCTGGTCGAGGTAGGGCGTGAGGCCGGCCTTGTCGAGGTAGGTCGTCACCACGCGCGAGCCCGGCGCGAGCGAGGTCTTCACGTGCGGCTTGACGGTCAGGCCCGCTTCCACCGCCTTCTTGGCGAGCAGGCCCGCAGCCAGCAGCACCGCCGGGTTGGAGGTGTTGGTGCACGAGGTGATGGCAGCGATCAGCACGTCGCCGTTCTTCACCTCGATGCCGGTCTTGCTGGTGTAGGTCTGGTGCAGCTTCTCGGGCGGCTGGTTGAAGCCGTTGGCCGAGACGGGCTTGGAGAAGAGCTCGCTGAACTCGCGCTTGAGGTTGCCGAGCTCGATGCGGTCCTGCGGTCGCTTGGGGCCGGCGAGCGAGGGCGCCACGGTGGAGAGGTCGAGCGAGACCTCCTTGGAGTAGCGGATCTCGCCGCGGCGCGGGATGCCGAACATCTTCTGGGCCTTGAAGTAGGCCTCCATCAGCTCGAGCTCGTCCTTCGTGCGGCCGGTGCCGCGCATGTACTCGATGGTGCGTGCATCCACCGGGAAGAAGCCCATCGTCGCGCCGTACTCGGGCGCCATGTTGCCGATGGTGGCGCGGTCGGGCAGGGTGAGGCTCTCGGCGCCTTCGCCGAAGAACTCGACGAACTTGCCCACCACCTTCTCGCGGCGCAGGAGCTCGGTGACGGTGAGCACCAGGTCGGTGGCGGTCACGCCTTCGCGCAGGCGGCCGGTGAGCTCGAAGCCCACCACGTCGGGCGTGAGGAAGTAGACCGGCTGGTCGAGCATGGCCGCCTCGGCCTCGATGCCGCCCACGCCCCAGCC